>JAJPHO010000096.1 GCA_021325215.1 Alphaproteobacteria bacterium | reverse complement strand
TTCAAGGACGGCAAGTTCGTCACCGTCTCCGACTCCGACCTGAAGGGCAAGTGGTCCGTGGTGTTCTTCTACCCGGCCGACTTCACCTTCGTGTGCCCGACCGAGCTGGAAGACCTGGCTGACAACTACGCCGAATTCCAGAAGCTGGGCGTCGAGATCTACTCCGTCTCGACCGACACCCACTTCGCCCACAAGGCTTGGCACGACACCTCGCCGGCCATCAAGAAGATCAAGTACACCATGGTCGGCGACCCGACCCTGGCCATCAGCCGCAATTTCGACGTGCTGATCGAAGAAGCCGGCCTGGCCGATCGCGGCACCTTCGTGATCGATCCGAACGGCAAGATCCAGATCGTCGAGATCACTGCCGGCGGCATCGGCCGCGACGCCGTCGAGCTGCTGCGCAAGGTCAAGGCCGCCCAGTACGTCGCCAGCCACCCCGGCGAAGTCTGCCCGGCCAAGTGGAAGGAAGGCGAGAAGACCCTCGCTCCGTCCCTGGACCTGGTCGGCAAGATCTAAGCCTCTCACGAGGCGGAAGCGGACCCGGCTCCGGCCGGGTCCCACCCCTCGCCCAATTTTCTGAAAGCAGGAAGCACTCATCATGTTGGACTCCACTCTCAAGGAGCAGTTGAAGGGCTATCTGGGCCGCGTGACCCAGCCCATCGTGCTGTCCGCATCGCTGGACGATGGCGAGGCCTCGCAGGAGCTTTGGAGCCTGCTCGAAGACATCGCCTCCCTGTCGGACATGGTTTCCGTCTCGCGTGACGATGACGATGCCCGCCGTCCGTCTTTCGCCATCAAACGCGTCGGCACCGATATCGGCGTCCGTTTCGCCGGCCTGCCGATGGGCCATGAATTCAATTCGCTGGTTATCGCCCTGCTCCAGGTCGGCGGTCATCCGACCCGTGAGTCCGAGGAGACGGTCCAGCAGATCCGCGAGCTGGACGGCGAATACCGTTTCGAGACCTATTTCTCGCTCACCTGCCAGAACTGCCCCGACGTGGTGCAGGCGCTGAACCTGATGAGCGTGCTGAACCCCAAGATCAAGCATGTCGCCATCGAAGGCGGCGCGTTCGAGAACGAGGTCAATGACCGCCAGATCATGTCGGTTCCCGCCGTGTTCCTGAATGGCGAACCCTTCGCCCAGGGCCGCATGGAAGTCGCCCAGATCCTGTCGATGCTGGATGCCAACGCCTCCTCCAAGGCCGCCGAGCGCCTGTCCCAGAAGGACGCCTTCGACGTGCTGGTGGTCGGCGGTGGTCCGGCCGGCGCCGCGGCGGCGATCTACACCGCCCGCAAGGGCATCCGCACCGGCATCGTCGCCGAACGCTTCGGCGGCCAGGTGCTGGACACCATGGCGATCGAGAACTTCATCTCGGTGTCGCACACCGAAGGCCCCAAGATGGCTGCCGCGCTCGAACAGCACGTCGAGGATTATGACGTCGACATCATGAACCTGCAGCGCGCCGAGGCCATCATCCCGGCCTCTACCGTCGGCGGCCTGATCGAGGTCAAACTGGCCTCGGGCGCCAGCCTCAAGGCCAAGACCGTGATCCTGTCGACCGGCGCCCGCTGGCGCCAGACCGGGGTGCCGGGCGAGAACGAGTACCGCAACAAGGGCGTCACCTATTGCCCGCATTGCGACGGCCCGCTGTTCAAGGGCAAGCGCACGGCGGTGATCGGCGGCGGCAATTCCGGCGTCGAGGCGGCCATCGACCTGGCCGGCGTCGTCGAGCATGTCACCCTGATCGAGTTCGACCGCCAGCTGCGTGCCGACGCCGTTCTGCAGAACAAGCTGCGCAGCCTGCCGAACGTCTCGGTCCTGGTGAACGCCAGGACCACCGAGATCCATGGCGACGGCGCCAAGGTTACCGGCCTGGACTATGAGAACCGCGAGACCGGCGAAGTCCATCGCCTGAACCTCGAAGGCATCTTCGTGCAGATCGGCCTGGTGCCGAACACCGAGTTCCTGAAAGGCACCATCGACCTCAGCCCGCGCGGCGAGATCGAAGTCGACGCCCACACCAAGACCTCGGTGCCCGGCGTGTTCGCCGCCGGCGACGTGACGACCGTACCCTACAAGCAGATCGTCATCGCCATGGGCCAGGGCGCCACGGCGGGCCTGTCGGCCTTCGACTATCTGATCCGTTTGCCGGTCGACGGCCAGGCTTCGGCCGCCGCCGCCGAGTAATCGGATCGGACCAAAAGAAAACCCCGCGGCGATCGCTCGCCGCGGGGTTTTTCCAGACAGCCTTGCGACCTACCGGGTCGCAAGGCTGTCTGGAGTCCTATATGACGCATCGCCTCCGGCTCAGCGATTCCGCCGGACGACCGGCGCGGCGCCAGTCGGCGCCGTGAGCAGTATGCGATTCCAAGGGATCGTAAACCGCTCTATCTCACTCTCACGAAGCTTCGCGCAGCTCTTCGTCGGTGTAGACATATTCGAGCAAGATGCTGCGGAACTTCGGCAGCAGATCGAGGTCGAGCTTGCCGGCCATGGTGTTGGCCATCATCTCGAAGGCGGCATTGGGCGACAGAGGCGTCTTGTACGGGCGCCGGTCGGTCAGGCCGCAGAACACGTCGATGATCGCCGCCATGCGGGCCAATTCGTTGAGCTGATCACCCTTCAGGCCGCGCGGATAGCCCGAACCGTCCAGGCGCTCGTGGTGCTGGGCCAAGATGATCTGCACGCCCTTGCTGCTCGGCCCCATTGCCGCCAGCAGGCGCGAACCGGATTCGACATGGCTCTGCATCTGCTTCCACTCGGCGGGAGTCAGCGCGTCCTGCTTGTTCACCAGATGTTGCGGGATGGTCATCATCCCCACATCGTGCAGCAGCCCGCCGCACGCCACCTGGACCTGCATCGGCTTGGGCAGGCCGATGCTGCGCGCGAACAGCGCGATGAAGGCGGCGAAACGCATCGAATGAACATAGGTGAAATTGTCGTGGCTGCGGATCTTGTCGAGCAGCGGCCCCAATTCCTTCTGCGCCACCACGTCGACCAGGGCCGAGCAGGCCTCGGCGATCGGCCCCATCTCGGGCGCACGACCATTGGCGAGATCTCGGGCGACGCCGTTGAAGACCGCGATGGTTTCTTCCAGCGCCTTGCGCTGGAAGCGGGGCAGTTCCTCCCAGCCGCGTTCGATCTCGGCGGTGATCAGCTTGCCGGCGAAAGCCAGCAGCAGCTTGTCGTCGATCGGCTTGACCATGATGGTCTTGATGCCCGCCATGGTCAGCTGCTCGCGGATGCGGGTATCCTGCTTGTCGGCGATATAGACGATGGGAATCCCGACGCAGCGCTTCTCGCGGTTGATGTCGCGCGCCACCGCCACGCCCGCGATGTCGCCGACCGTCGCCCCGACCAGGATCAGGCTGGGCCGCTCGACCTGAGCCGCCCCCACCAGCGATTGCATGCTGCTATGCGCATCGACGCGATAGGTGCCCTGCAGCGCATGAGTAAGCTGCAAACGGGTATGCACATCGTTATCGAGGATCGCTACGGTTTTTCTCATCGGGGGTCCGCCGGCACTAAGTAATGTTATTTACAATTGTTATAATTTTACTGCCAGGCCGGCAGACCTCCCAAATGTAACACACTCTCCGGTTATCGCGCCAAGGCTGTCCTGATGATTATCCGCACAACTTTTCCCGGATGATGGCCGCAGCCTGGGAAACATAGGGATCGTCGCGCATCATCTGGAAATGGTCCGCCCCGATGGTATGGACCTGCAGCCTCTTGACGAAAGGCCGCCAGCCGCAGCTGCGGCTGTGCAGGGGGTTCTCCCGCAGGCGGGTGCCCGAAACCAGCAAAAGGATGTCGGCGTCCGACGGGCGGATGCGCGGCCGATATTGGGCGATGGTCTTGTAATTGCTGACGCCGCGCTGCACCTCCCATTCGCCCAGCTCGCGGTCGTCGCGATAGACCATCGGCTCCTCGCACCCGGCGCCGGCGGCCTGGCGAAGCTTCCGCAACAGAAAGGCCGCCGCCTCCCGCCAGGGCGCGCCGGGCAGCCTGGTCAGCATGGCCAGGCGGTGCTTCCAGCCGGCGTTCCATTCCGGCAGATGGCTGTCGATCAGCGCCAGGAAATCGACCATCTCCCCCTCGGCATTCAATTGCTGGGCGACCTCGTAGGCGACGATACCCGAGAAGGAATAGCCGAGGATGCGATAAGGCCCCTGCGGCTGATGGGCGCGCATGATGCGGATATAGTCGCGCGCCAGGCATTCCACCGTCTGATCGCCGCGTCCGGGGTCGAACGCCTCGATCTCGCGGCAGGTGAAAATGCCGTAGGCGGTGCACTGCCCGTCGAGCCGGCTGGCCAGCTCGCGATAGGGATGCACGCCGGACAGCATGAACAACGGCCTTGTGCCGGGCAGCAGGCTGTTGAGCAGGATCGGCCTGGGCAGGCCGTCATAGGTGGGAAAATCGCTCTCCTCGCGGTAGGCCGCCAGGGCGCGCACGGTACCATGCTCGAACAGGATCGAGGGCGGCATGGCGACGTCCAGCTCCTTCTCGATCTCCATCAGCACGATCATGCCCAGCAGCGAATCGCCGCCCAGATCGAAGAACTCATCCAGGGCGCCGACCTCGCGCAGCCCCAGGGTGCGGGCGAAGATGGCGGCGATTCTGCGTTCGCGCTCATTTTTCGGACGCTGCCGCGACCCCTGCGATCCCTGATGCTGCGGCAAGTCGATTTCTGTCAGGCCGTTGCGGTCGAGCTTGCCGTTGACGGTCAGCGGCATGGCGTCGAGCACCACCACCTGATGCGGCAGCATGTAATCCGGCAGCTCCTTGGCCAAAGCGCGGCGGAAGGTGGCGATGCGGTCGTTGCGCGGCTTGACCACGAAAGCGACCAATCGCGCTTCTCCGTCCGCGCCGGTCCGGGCCACCACCGCGCATTGAGCGGCCAGGCCCAATTGCTGCACCACCGTCTCGATGCCGGCCAATTCGATGCGGATGCCGCGCAGCTGTATCTGGAAGTCGCGCCGTCCCAGGAATTCAAGCTGGCCGTCGCTCCGCAGCCGCCCCATGTCGCCGGTGCGGTAGAAGCGCCGGCCGTCGATCTCGACGAATTTCTCCGCCGTCAGTTCGGGCCGGTCGAGATAACCCGGCACGATGCCGTCGCCGGCGAAACAGATCTCGCCCACCACGCCGAACGGCGCCGGATTGAGCTGGGCGTCCAGCACGCGCAGCGTGACATTGGGAAAGGGCTTGCCGACCAGGGTCCGGCTTTGCGTCACCTCGCGCTCGATCGGATAGGTGGTGCCCATGCAGCTGACTTCCGAGCAGCCATAGATCACGAAAAGTTCGGCATTGGGGAAAGCGCTTTTCATTTCCTCCATCACCGCCGGCGTGACCATGTCGCCCCCCGACGAAGCGTGACGCATCTTGGGAAAAGCCCGCTGGACGGGCGGCATGCCGCGCAGATGGCGGAACAGGCCGCCCAGCAGGCTGGGCCCGGCATGCAGCACGGTGACGTCGCGCAGAGCCCTCGCCAGGCGTTCGGGGGAGAGCACATCCTCGCGGTCGAGCAGGCGCAGATGACCGCCGCAACAGAGCGGCGAGAGCAGTTCCCACAGGCTGATGCTGAAGGTATAGCGCGCCAGCGAGATGAAGCGGTCCGCCGCCGTGAAGCCATATCTCTGCGCCGCCGACTGGATGTATTGCACCAGATTGCGCTGGGTGGCGGTCACGCCTTTCGGCTTGCCGGTGGTGCCCGAGGTGTAGAGCAGATAGGCGGTGTCGCCGAGCGACGGCTCCCCCGCCGGCGCGGCGCAGGCCGGGCGCGAGAACAAAGCCATCTCCTGGTCGAGGCACAGCCTTGGCCAGGCGGTGGCGAGCCCGGCCAGCGCGGCGGTGGTCAGCACCAGGCGGGGCTGCGCTTCGTCCAGCATGCGGCCGATCAGCGCCTCGGGGTGGGTCGGGTCGAGCGGCAGATAGATGCCGCGCGCCTTCCAGATCGCCAGCATGGCCACCACGATGTCGAGCGAAGGCCGCAGGCACACCGCCACCGGACTCTCCGGCCCGACACCCTGCGCGGCCAGATAGCCGGCCAACTGGTTGCTGCGCTCCTCGAGCTGGCCATAGGTCAGGCAGTGCCCGCGATAGGACACGGCGGTCGCATTGGGCTGAGTCAGGGCCAGGGCGGAAATCAGGGCATGGACCGGCAGGGCCGGATAGGATGCCGTTCCGCCATCCTGCAGCACGGACAGGGCATAGATGGTCTGCGGGCTCAGCAGCGGCAGCCCCCGCACCGGCGCGTGCGGGTCGCCGAGCGCCGCCGCCAGCAGCACGCCGAAGCTTTCCATCAGCTGATTGACGGTGGAGGGTTTCAGCAGCGCGGAATTGTAGCCCAGCGTCAGGCTGACGGACTCTCCGGCCGCCGCCAGAATGAAATGGGCGTCATGAACACCGCTCACCGCCAGCTGATCGGCGGGAGAGGTCACCAGCGTGACGGCGATATTGGACGGATGATCGGGCAGCACCGGCACCGCCATCAGTGCGCCGATGCGGGCGCGTTCGGCCAGCACCGAGACGGGATCGTGGCCCCCGGCCTCGATCGTCAGGGCGACGGCAGCCCCGCCCTTTCCGTCGAACAGATCGATATCGATGATGTCCTGCGCGGTATAGCGATGCAAAAGCGCGATCAACGCCCCGAGCAGCTCGTCGCGGCGGGCAGGACGGTCCGTCGCCAGCGCGACACTGGCCGTGCCGGCAGGCTGGTATTCGACGGTCGACGAGCGCTTGACGTCGGTCGGCAGCTGGACGAAACGGCGTCCGGCAGCGGCGACGGCAGGGCCCTTTATCGAAGAAACGCACTCGGCAGAAGCGTGATCGTCCACGTTGTGAACTCCAAGCCAACCACCTCTTCCCGTTGTTCCGACCATTTACCCACCGATCGCGGCTTTCATCATGTGACCACGCTGTGGCGGTGGCATTTGCCCCTTCTGCGTCACAGCCCGCCTTGTCAGAATGCCTCCGACTTTTCCGCCGGGAGGTGTTCGGATAGATGATGCAGGTAGACGTCGGCCGGTCGTTCCATCTGGCCCTGATGATCGCGATCACCGCGATCGTTCTCTACGGCTTCAGCCATACGGTGGACGCCGACATCATTCACCCCGCACGGGAACAGCCCTTCATCCTCTATGTGCATGTCACGGTCTTTACGACCTGGTTGCTGGTGCTGATGACGCAGACGGCGCTGATCTGGACGCATAACGCCCGGCTGCACCGCAGGCTGGGATGGTGCGCCGTACTCTTCGCGGTCGGCCTGGTCGGGGTCGGACTCGCCACCACGGTGATCATGGGCAAGGCGCAGGTCCAAAGGCTGGGCCCGGATGCCGGCATGTTCATCTTCCGGCCCTTTTCGGACATGATCTTCTTTTCCGCCGCCTTCGCGCTGGCCATCCATTGGCGCAAGCGGCCCGACATTCATCGCCGGCTGATGGTGCTGGCCGCCTGCGCCCTGACTCCACCGGCCATTTCGCGCATTCCGGGCGTTCCCACCCTGAGCATGGTCTATCTCGGCACCGATCTTCTGATGCTGGCGGCGATCCTGCACGACCTCATCACCCTGCGCCGCGTTCACGCGGTCTATCGCTGGGGGCTCGGCATCGGCGCCGCCGGACAGGTCGCCCTGCTGCTGGTCTTGTCCAGGCAGCCGGCGCCCTTCGTCGCCTTCGCGCATTTCGTCACCCAGTAAACCCTGGCCGTTTCGCCCGATTTCCCTTAAAAATAAAGGGTTTGCGGATCGGGGGATTCGTTATGGTGGGGAAAGCGGCAGCCAAGGACATCAATATCGCCTTGCAAGGCGGCGGTGCCCATGGCGCCTTCGCCTGGGGCATCCTGGACCGCCTGCTGGAAGATGGCAGGCTGCGCATCGAGGCGATCAGCGCCACGTCGGCGGGTGCCATGA
Source organism: Alphaproteobacteria bacterium (assembly GCA_021325215.1). Taxonomy (GTDB): domain Bacteria; phylum Pseudomonadota; class Alphaproteobacteria; order Rhodospirillales; family Magnetospirillaceae; genus JAJPHO01. The sequence goes on along the minus strand of JAJPHO010000096.1, from coordinate 102,821 downwards.
ATGCGGCGCTGTATGCCGATGGCATGCTGCGCGGCGGACCCGAGCAGGCCCGTGCGGCGCTGCATGATTTCTGGAAATCCATTTCCGAGGCCGGCCGTTACGGCCCGATCTTTCCCAGCCTGATGAGCCTGTTCACCGGCAATCACAGTCTGGACGATTCGCCCTCCTACCAGATGTTCGATCTGCTGAGCCGGCTGTTCTCGCCCTATCAGTTCAATCCCTTCAATCTCAATCCGCTGCGCACCGTGCTCGAACGCCATGTCGATTTCGAGAGGCTGCGCACCGCCGGGGGCGCCACCCGCCTCAACATCTGCGCCACCAATGTCGAAACCGGCAAGATCCGCATCTTCGAGAACCGCGAACTGACGGTCGATTCGGTATTGGCCTCGGCCTGCCTACCCTTCCTGTTCCAGTCGGTCGAGATCGGCGGCGAGTTTTTCTGGGATGGCGGCTATATCGGCAATCCGGCCATCTTCCCGCTGATCTCCGGCAGCAAATCCGCCGACGTTGTGATCGTGCACATCAATCCGATCAAGCGCAAAGGCTGCCCCAAGACCGCGGCGGAGATCCTCAACCGCCTCAATGAAATCAGCTTCAATTCATCCTTGATGCGCGAGATGCGGGCGATCGCCTTCGTCTCCGACCTGATCGACGGCGGCAAGATCAAGGATGGCGAGATGAAGCGCATGCGCATGCATTCGATCCGCGCCGAAGATCTGATGACCAGCCTGGGGGTTTCCAGCAAGCTCAACACCGACTGGCGCTTTCTGACCAGCCTGCGCGACCATGGCCGGGCCGCCGCCGGGCGCTGGCTGGAGGCGTGTCACGACCGGATCGGCGTCGAATCGACCATCGACCTCAAGGCCGAGTTTCTTTAGGGCGAGGGAACCTTTGCCATACTTTTGTCCCTGTACAGGGTAAAGGTTGTTCTGGCTAAGTTTTTGTCAGCAATCACAACCCGATTAGGGAGACTATAGATGAAGGCCTTACAACGACTGCTCCTGTCCGTCGCGATCCTGGGTGCTTCCCTCGCCGCGCCCGCCTTCGCCGGCTCCGACACCGACACCGTCAATTTGTTCAAGGGCGCCGGACGCAGCGCGGATTATTTCAACACTGCCTATGGCTATGCCGTGTTCCCCAACATCGGCAAGGCCGGCATCATCGTCGGCGGCGCCCGCGGCGAGGGCCACACCTATGTGCATGGCTCGCGCACCGGCGAGACCGTGATGAACCAGCTCAGCGTCGGCTTCCAGCTGGGTGGCGAGGACTATTCCGAGATCATCTTCTTCAAGGATAAGTCCGCCTACGACAATTTCACCTCGGGCAATTTCGAGTTCGACGCCAATGCCAGCGTCACCGCCATTACCGCCAACGCCTCGGCCAGCGCCGGCACCGCCGGCGCCCAGGGTTCGGCCAGCGGCGGCGAGCACGACGCGGCGACCGGCGGCGGCTATTACAAGGGCATGGCGGTGTTCACCATCGCCAAGGGCGGCCTGATGTACGCCGCCACCATCGCCGGCCAGAAGTTCGAATTCACGCCGACGAAGTAAGGGTTTTCAGCCGGAGGTGGTGATCATTCCCAAACCACCTCCGGCTCATCCTTCGACCCCGACTCCAGCAGGATCTCGCGGAACCGGGGCAACAGGGCAAGATCGATCTGGCCGCCCATGGTGGTGGCCATCGTCTCGAACGCCGATTCCGCCGACATCGGATTCTTGTGCGGACGCCGGTCCGTCAAGGCGCAGAACACATCGATGATGCCGGCCATGCGGGCCAGTTCGTTGAGCTGATCCCCCTTCAGGCCGTTGGGATACCCCGATCCGTCCAGCCGCTCATGATGCTGGGTGACGATGATCTCGACCCCCTTGCTCACCTGCCCCATCGCCTGCAGCAGGCGATGGCCGGTCGCCACGTGATTGCGCACCTGCTTCCATTCTTCCGGGGTCAGGGCGCTCTGCTTGTACATCACATAGGGCGGCACGATCATCATCCCCATGTCGTGCAGCAATCCGCCGCACGCCACCTGGATCTGCATCGGCTTGGGCAGGCCGATGGCGCGGGCGAACAGGCCGATGAAGGCGGCGAAGCGCATCGAATGGACGAAGGTGTAATTGTCGTGGTTGCGGATCTTCTGCAGCAGCGGCGCCAATTCGTGCTGAGCCATCGCGTCGACCAGCGACGAACAGGCCTCGTTGATCGGCCCGATCTCCGGCGGCTGGCCGTTGGCCAGGCCGCGCGCCATATTGTTGAAGGCCGAAAGCGTGTCCTCCAGCACCTTGCGCTGGTGCGGCGGCAATTCCTGCCAGCTCTTCTCGACGTCGCTGGTCAGCAGGTCGGTGGCGACCGCCATCACCGCGCGCGGATCGAGCGGCTTGACCAGCACCGCCTTGACGCCGAGCAGCAGCAACTGGTCGCGCAGGCGGGTATCCTGCCGGTCGGCGATATAGACGACGGGAATATTGTTAAGCTGGCGATCCCGCTTGATATCGCGGATGGCGCTGACGCCGCTGCATTCGCCGACCTGATGGCCGATCAGGATCAGGTCAGGATGCTCGGCCTTCATGGCAGGCAACGCCATGCTCCATGCGCCATAGCCGTGCACGCCATAAGTGGCCTGCAGCATGACCGATACATGCGTGCGCTGGTGGACGTCACTGTCCAGGATCGCGATAGATTTTCTCATCTACTCCCCGTTGATGGAGAAAACCGCGTTACACTTGATACTTTACTGCAAACCGCGAAGAGAACTTGACGGTAACACAAATATCCCCTTGCATCGCAAGCTGCTTTACAGAAGCCTGATTTCGGAGACAGACAATGCGCCTGCAATTCGTCGGCTGCGGCGACGCTTTCGGCAGCGGCGGCCGGCTCAACACCTGCTTCCACCTCACCGGAGAGCATAGCAGTTTCCTGATCGATTGCGGCGCTTCATCGGTGATCGGGCTGAAGCGGCTGGGGATCGATTTCAACGCCATCAGGACGATCTTCGTCACCCACTTCCATGCCGACCATTTCGGCGGCATCCCCTTCTTCATGCTGGAATCGCAATTCTTTTCGAAGCGCGCCCAGCCCCTGACCATCGCCGGCCCGCCGGGACTGGCGGCCTGGTATGAGCGGGTGATGGAAACCGGCTTTCCCGGCTCGTCCAGGACCAGGCCGAAATTCGAATTGTCCCTGATCGAGATCGCCCCCGGCGAAATTCACAGGATCGACGGCGTCGAAGCCCGCCCCTTCCAGGCGGAACATGGCCATCCGGGCGGCGGCGGCCCGTTCCTGGCCTTGCGCCTGACAGCCGAGGGGAAAACAATCGCCTATACCGGCGACAGCGAATGGACCGCAGGCCTGGCCGACGCCGGCCGGAACGCCGACCTGTTCGTCGCCGAGGCCTATTTCTTCGACAAGAAGGTCAAGTTCCACCTCGACCTCGACACGCTGGCGCGGCATCTGCCGGAGATCGGCCCCAAGCGGCTGGTGCTGACCCATATGAGCGACGACATGCTGAAACGCATAGGCTCGCTGCCCTACGAGACCGCCGAGGATGGGCTCATCGTCGAGTTTTGACGCTCATCGTTTCAAGGCGGTGATGTCCGGCGAATCCCGGGAACCCGGCGCCCGGCCTAGTGGGCGGAAGACGAAATCTCGGCCAGCTTGCCCTGGGAAAACACCTGATAAGGCGAGACCGTCGATGTCGACTCAGGCGTTTTCCGGCACATGGCCGCACACATGTACCAATATTTATCCTGCTCAGGCAGCACACGACCGTTAAGAGTTCCCGGAACGTAGGGTATCGGCTCGTCCTCGGTCATATTGTTATGAACATTCATTTTAATGAGATCGATCGAGATCAAGTCATATTTATTGGAAACATAATGACCATAAAATAATACTGGCGAAAATTGATAAAAACCGTGATCAACCCAGCCATTCACCGGCACATGGTGAAAAACGATACCATCGACAGCAAGCATGTCATGAACGTTGCTGAGGAACATGGGAACATTGAAGACATGCTCCATGGTTCCGCCATCGACGATCAAGGAAAACGCCCCGGTCAACGGCCCCTTCGGCACCGCAAGGTTCATGTCGTGCACGATCGAACAATTTTCGTAATCGGTCACATCCAGGCTTTCCACCCTGCCAAAGCCCAAAGTGGTAAAAAACTCCTCCATCGGAGGGGCTTCTTCTGAAGGCAAGGCGCGGCTCTCGTCAGGAACGGGCAAGCCATGCTGCTCCATAACGTAATGTATCAGGCCCCTGGTGAAGCAGATGTCCTGTCTTCCCAAGGTCAGAACCGCGTCTTTTTTTATCGTTCCGTTCGCCACTTCCTTCACGAGCTTGATCGCCGGCACGATGCTTATCGCCATGTCTCTTCCCCAATCGGATTACTCATCAGGCCGTACGGCACCAACGACGGCACCAGCATACCCTCTGAAGCCCGCCGTCGACACTCTTCGCTTGCCGAATCCGCAAACAAAAAAGCCGCAGACGGATCTGCGGCTTTTTTGAAATGGCGTCCCCAAGGGGATTCGAACCCCTGTTACCGCCGTGAAAGGGCGATGTCCTAGGCCTCTAGACGATGGGGACGTCGTGAGGAGCGCTTTAATAGCTTCGGTCCCGATCAAACGCAATAGCGAATTATCGAAAAGTTGGTCCGAATTTACGCAAATCGGGAAGACGGTGCAAAACCGGGCCGGGACGCGGCTTGGCGACGGCCCGCAGCGCGCCGGGTTGGGTGCCGGACCACACGCCGACGAACAGCTCGACGCTCTTGCGCAGAAGGCTGTCACGCGGCGGACCGCCTTCGACGATGGAACAACTATTCTTGCCCATGAACGTCTCCCTCTTGCTGATGAGAAGAGGTTATTGCTGTTCATCCTGGGCTTCAAACGAGTAGATTTTGGGGTAAGGTATAGAAAATTTATAGCTTGAACCGAGCTTGAGATGCCCCCGCCTCTACGCACCTTGTCCGGATTGCTCGATTTCGCCGCCGCCGCGCGCCATGTCAGTTTCCGTCTGGCGGCGCAGGAGCTGAACAAGACTCCGGCAGCCGTCGGCCAGCAGATCAAGCAGCTGGAAGAGAGTCTCGGCTTCAAGCTGTTCACCCGCTTTCCGCGCCATGTCACGCTGACCGACAAGGGCGAGGAATTGTCGCACTCGGTGAGTTACCTGCTCGACGAGCTGCGCGCCAAAATCTCCTCGCTGCAGGCCGACGACGAAGCGACGGTGCTGAAGATCACCACCACCCATTCCTTCGCCATCAAATGGCTGGTGCCTCGGCTGCATATCTTCACCGCCCGCCATCCCGACCTAGATGTCCGCGTGCTGCCCAACGACGCCGTCATCTCGGTCGAGGACGGCACTTGCGACGTGGCCCTGCGCGTCGGGCAGTTCGCCGGCGCGCAGGAGGTCTATTACCACGAGAAGCTGGTCGTGGTGTGCAGCCCCGGCCTGATCGAAAGCGGCCCTTCGCGGCCCAAGCTGGCCGATCTGCTGGGCTTCCCCCTGCTCCATTCCGGCGATGCGCAATGGTGGAGCGACGTTCTGGCGCGCGAAGGATTGGATTCCAGCCGTTCGCGCTTCGGGCGCAGCTACAGCCATGGCGGCATCCTGGTGCAGGCGGCGGTGGCCGGTCTGGGCGTGGCGCTGGCCCCCTATCCGCTCGCCTATGAGGATCTGGAACGCGGCAATCTGGTCGCGGCGGATTGCGCGCCGCTCGATTCGGGCATCCGCTATCGCCTGATCTACGGGCGCAACCGCACCAACGTCCGCAAGATCCAGTTGTTCCGCAGTTGGATGACCGAGGAGATGGCCGCGTTGCAGGCTCGCTTCAACGAGCAGTTTTAGCGGATCGCCGCCGCGTCCTCGATGAACATCTGCACGCTGGCGCGGCCCTGCCAATTATCGATCCGCAGCGTGCCGGCCAGATGCAGCGGCGTGCCGTCATTGGCCAGCAGCGCATGGCCGAGATCATTGTCGGCGGAGCGGAAAGCGATCGCCTTCAAGCGCCCGCCATTGGGGCCGGTTACCGTGCAAGCGACATGGCCCTGGCCGACGATGCGCGGCGCGCTGATGCGGGCGCCGATCAACGCGAATTTCGGCTCGGCATTGCCGGACCCGAACGGCCCCAGCTGAGCCAGAGTCTCGACCAGATCGAGCGTCGCGCCCGCCGGATCGAGCGCGGCATCCACCTGCAGCAGAGCGCGCAGCGGTCCCTGCATCTGGGCATGCAGCCGATCCGCCAGGAAGTCGGAAAATTCCTGCAGTTTCGCACGCTTCACCGTGAAGCCCGCCGCCATGGCATGCCCGCCGCCCTTGATGAGCAGACCGGCCTGGCGCGCCGCGATCACCGCGCCGCCGAGATCGAGCCCGGGGATCGAACGGCCCGAGCCCTTGCCCTCGTCGCCCTCGAAGGCGATGACGCAGGCCGGGCGGCTGTAACGCTCCTTGAGGCGCCCGGCGATGATGCCGATCACGCCGGGATGCCAATCGTCGCCGGTGGCGATCACCAGCGGGCGGGTGTCCTGCGTAAGCGCCTCGACTTGGGCGATGGCGGCATGCAGCACCTCCGCCTCGATCTCCTGGCGCTCCTTGTTGTAGCCGTCGAGCTGGGCGGCGAGAATTTGCGCTTCCTGCGGATCGTCGGTCGACAGCAGCCGCACGCCGAGATCGGCCTGGCCGACACGTCCGCCGGCATTGACGCGCGGCCCCAGCATGTAACCGAGATGGAAAGCCTCCAGCTTCTCCTTGACCCCGGAGATGTCGGCCAGCGCCGCGATGCCCGCATTGGCGCGGCGCGCCATCACCTTGAGGCCCTGGGTCACCAGCGCGCGATTGACGCCGACCAGCGGCACCACGTCGCACACGGTGCCCAGCGCCACGATGTCGAGCCATTGCATCAGGTCGGGCGCGGTGCGGCCCTGGTAATAGCCGGACTCGCGCAGCCGCTTATTGACGGCGACGATCAGCAGGAAGGCGACGCCCACGGCGGCCAGCTGGCCGTGCGGGCTGTCCTCATCGAGGCGGTTGGGATTGACGACGGCCAGCGCTTCCGGCAGCGACGGCTCGGCCTCGTGGTGATCGACGACGATGACCCCGACTCCGGCAGCCTTGGCGGCGGCCAGCGGCTCGAAGGAGGTGATGCCGCAATCGACGGTGACCACCACGCCGCAGCCCTTTTCCTTCAGGCCGATCAGGGCCGGCGCGTTGGGGCCATAGCCTTCCAGCATGCGGTCGGGAATATGCACCCGCACTTCGGCCCCGACCGCGCGGAAGAACCGGGTCAACAGCGCCGAGGAGGTCGCGCCATCCACATCGTAATCGCCGAAAATGCCGATCGTCTCGCCCGCCGCGATGGCCGCGGCCAGACGATCGGCCGCCTTGTCCATGTCCTTGAGATGGAACGGATCGGGCAGGCTGTCGCGCAGGGTGGGATTGAGGAAGGCTTCGACCGCGTCCAGCTCGATGGCGCGCGCCGCCAGCACCCGGCCGAGCAGCTCGGGCAGACCGAGGCGCTGGCTGATCGAGGCGGCAAGGCGTTCGTCGCTGCTGGTCAGCAGCCATTGCCGGCCGGTCAGCGAGTGGTCGATCCCGAGCAGGGCCTCAGTCATTCTCGATGCGAATCAGACGCGGCGTCTCGACCACCGCCTCGAAAGCGGCGATGCGTTCGAGCGCCTTATGCATCGACGATTCCTTGGTGTCATGCACGGTCATCACCACCGGCACGGTCTCGCCCGGCGCGCGGCCACGCTGGAGCACCGCTTCCATGGAGACATCCGCATCCCGCAGCGCCGCCGCCACATCGGCGAACACGCCGGGGCGGTCCAGCACCATCAGGCGGACATAATAGGCGCCCTTGTGATCGGCCATGGGTGCGGCGACCAGCGGGGTCAGGCGGTCGGCCTTGATGCCGAAGGCCGGGCCGCGGCGGCCGGCGGCGATGTCGATCAGGTCGGAGGCGACGGCCGAAGCGGTCGGGCCGGCGCCGGCGCCCCTGCCCTCGAACAGAGTGCGGCCGACGAAGTCGCCCTCGGCCACCACCGCATTGAACACGCCCTCGACGCGGCCGATCATCGAATGGATCGGCACCATGCAGGGATGCACCCGCTGCTCGATGCCGGCGTCGGTGCGGCGGGCGATGCCCAGCAGCTTGATGCGGTACCCCAGTTCCTCGGCGAACTTGATGTCGAGCGCCGAGACATGGCGGATACCCTCGATCAGCATCTTGTCGAACGCGACCGAGGTGCCGAATGCCAGGCTGGTCAGGATCGACAGCTTGTGCGCGGCGTCGATGCCGTCGATATCGAAGCTGGGATCGGCCTCGGCGTAACCCAACGCCTGCGCCTCGGCCAGCACTTCGGCGAATTCACGGCCCGTCTCGCGCATGGTGGTGAGGATGTAATTGCAGGTGCCGTTGAGAATGCCGGTGATCTGGCTGAAGCGATTGCCGGCCAGGCCCTCGCGCACCGCCTTGATGATCGGGATGCCGCCCGCCACCGCCGCTTCGAAAGCGAGGGTCACGCCCTTGGCTTCGGCCGAGCGGGCCAGCTCGGTGCCATGCAGGGCCAGCAGCGCCTTGTTGGCGGTGACCAGATGGCGGCCCTTGGCGATGGCCGCTTCGCAGGTGGCTTTGGCGATGCCCGACGAACCGCCGATCACTTCGACCACGACGTCCACATCGGCCTCGGCCGCCATCACCGCGGAATCGTCGAACCATTGCAGGTTCGACAGATCGATGCCGCGATCCTTCTTGCGGTCCTTGGCGGAAACCGCCGTGACGACCACGGCGCGGCCGGCGCGTTCGGCGATGATGTCGGATTGCTGGCGCAGCAGGGTGACCAGTCCGGCGCCGACCGTACCCAGGCCGGCGACGGCGACTTTCAGGGGTTTCGTCACGAGTTCACCGCGGCTTTGTCTTCGGCTTCATAATTTCCGCCATTCAGGAAGGTCTTGATGTTCTTGACCGCCTGGCGGATGCGATGACGGTTCTCGACCAGGCCGATGCGGACGAAGCTGTCGCCATGCTCGCCGAAGCCGATGCCGGGCGCGACCGCGACCTTGGCTTCCTGCATCAGCAGCTTCGAGAACTCGATCGAGCCCATATGGGCGAAACGCTCGGGGATCGGCGCCCAGGCGAACATCGAAGCCGGCGGACGCGGCACGGACCAGCCGGCCGCTTCCAGCCCGTCGATCAGCACGTCGCGGCGCGCCTTGTACATCTGGCGGATCTCTTCGACGCAATCCTGCGGACCATTGAGAGCCGCCGTGGCCGCGACCTGAATGGGGGTGAAGGCGCCGTAATCAAGATAGGACTTGATGCGGGTCAGCGCGCCGATCAGCGTCTTGTTGCCGACCGCGAAGCCGATGCGCCAGCCCGGCATGTTGTAGGTCTTCGACATCGAGGTGAATTCGATGCAGACATCCTTGGCGCCCGGCACCTGCAGCACGGAGGGCGGCGGGTTGCCGTCGAAATAGATCTCGGAATAGGCCAGGTCCGACAGCAGATAGATGCCGTGATGGCGGCAGAAATCGACCACCTGGCCATAGAAATCGAGGGTGGCGACCATCGCCGTCGGGTTCGACGGGTAGGAGATCACGAGGGCAACGGGCTTCGGCACCGAATGCTTCACCGCGCGTTCCAGCGCCTTGAGGAATTCGGCGTCCGGGGTGACCGGCACATGGCGCACCGAGCCGCCGGCGATGATGAAGCCGAACGGATGGATCGGATAGCTGGGATTGGGCACCAGAAGGATGTCGCCCGGGCTGGTGATGGCGGCCGCCAGATTGGCCAGGCCTTCCTTCGAGCCGAGGGTGACGATGCACTCGCTTTCCGGATCGATCTCGACCCCGAAGCGGCGCTGATAATAGGCCGCCTGGGCCTTGCGCAGGCCCGGAATGCCGCGCGACGCCGAATAGCGGTGGGCGCGCGGATTCTGCGCGGCCTCGACCAGCTTGTCGACGATGTGCTGCGGGGTGGGCTGATCAGGATTGCCCATGCCGAAATCGATAATGTCTTCACCGGCCGCGCGAGCTCGGGCCTTCATCGCGTTGACTTCAGCGAAGACGTAAGGCGGGAGGCGCTTGATGCGGTGAAATTCGGTTTCCATGACGCGAACGGGCTCTTCTAAGCAAGAAAGTTGCGGGAATAACCCAGTCTTAGCCCGATTATGTTTAATAGTCGATAATGATCTCGACCTTGTCGCCCGATTTCCGCTCGGCTTCGGCGGCCGAGCCGACCACCAGCTTATTGGCCGGAACGCCTTGGGCGATCAGCGCCTCGGCGACCTTGCGGGCGCGCAGATCGGCGAGGTAGCGATTGGCCTCGTGCGGGCCCTTTCCCGGCAGGGTCAGACGGTCGCTGTTGGAATAGCCGACGATGCGCGCATCGAGGTTGGACTTGGCCAGATGGGCGGCCTGGGCCAGCGCCTTCTCCACATCCTCGGGCAGCTCGGAAGAGCCTTCCTTGAAATCGACCGAGGCGACCTCGGACCAGCCGCCCAGGCGGGTGCGGTCCACACTGTCCATGTCGCGCACACCATCAGGCAACGTGACCGTCTCGGCGGTCAGCGCGATCGGCTGGGCGGTCGGCGGCGCGCCGTTGAACGCGATATAGCGGGTCTTGTCGTCGCTCTTGCTCACCGCGGCGGTCATCTTGGCCGAGGTCGCGCGATCGGCTTGCAGATCGGCCATCAGGGCATCATGGGCCTTCTGGCTGCGCATTTCCGGGCGCGGATCGGTGGGCGCATTGGGGAACGGCCCCTTGGGATCGTCGCTGCCGACATCAGCCACCGTATCGCCGAAGGCGTCGCGCACCGCGTCCACACTTCCTTTGAAGCCTCCCGCAATGTTCTTCGCGGTATAGTCGTTGGCCTCGCAACCGGCCAGCAGGACCAGGGACAGCATGAGAGAAAAGCGATAAGGAAGACGTTTCAAGGGGATAAGCCCGTTCTCGGATGGATCGGAAGGGAGTATATAGGGAGAAATCGTTGAGGGACACCCTTCGATGGACAAAGATTTCCGGGCGGACGACCCCATCCTCGACACGCAGGAGATGAACCGGGCCCTCGCCCGCATCGCCGAGCGCTCGCGCCTCGCCGTGGCCGATTTCCTCGACCGCCAGTCGCGCGACACCTCCCTGGCCGACTTCTTCGACCCGCTGCATGTGGGCGATGCCTTCCTGCAGATGACAGCGCAGATCATGGCCAGCCCGGCCCAGATCGTCGAAGCGCAGATGTCGCTGTGGAGCAGCTATATGCAGCTGTGGCAGCACACCGCGCGCACCATGATTGGCGAGACCGAAGCCCCCGCCGCCAGCAGCGAGCAATGGAACCGCGACGAGCTGTTCGACTTCGTCAAGCAATCCTATCTGCTGACCGCCCGCTGGATTCAGGCGCTGTTGCGCAGTAACGGCGCCCTGGCCAAGAGCGACGCCCAGATGGTGGATTTCTATACCCGCCAATTCGCCGAGGCGATGACCCCGGCCGGCTTCTTCGCCGCCAATCCCGACGTGCTGGAGGCGGTCAGCGCCAGCCAGGGCGACAATTTCATCAAAGGCATCGACCATATCCTGGCCGAGCTGGAGCGCGGCAAGCGCCAGCTGATTGGCGCCGCCACCGCCGAACGGATCACCACGCCGAGCCATGTCGCCTTCCGCAACCGCAGCATTGAATTGTTGCGTTTCTCGCCCACCACCGCGGAAGTGCACGAAATTCCGCTGCTGATCGTGCCGCCGTGGAATGCCCGCCATTATCTGCTCGACCTCGCCCCCTCGGCTTCGCTGATCAAATGGGCGGTCGATCAGGGCCATACGGTGTTCGCCTTGACCTGGGTGCCGCCCGAGGGCGAGCTGGCCAAGCGCGATTTCGGCGACACGCTGAAGGAAGGACCGCTGGCGGCGCTCGACGCCATCGAGACGATCACCGGCCAGCGCCGCGTCAACGGCCTGGGCTTCGGGCTGGGCGGAACCTTGCTGGCGGCGACGCTCGGCATGCTGGCGGCGCAAGGCCAGGACCGTTTCGCCACCGCGACCTATCTCGGCACCCTGACCGACTTCTCCGAGGTGGGCGAGATATCGGTCTTCATCCACGAAGAGACCATGCGGGTGCTCGACGTAAAGCGCGCCGGCAAATTGAAGAACGAGCCTGCCGCTTTGTCGGCGACGGTAGACCTGCTGCGCGCCAACGATTTGATCTGGTCCTTCGTCGTCGATTGCGCGCTGGACCAGACGACGCCCCTGCCCATCGGCCTGATGCGCTGGAACGCCGACAGCCTGAACCTGGCCACCGCCACCCAGGATTATTTCCTGCGCGCCATCTATCAGCGCAATCTGCTGGCCGAACCGGGCGGAATCCTGCTGGGCGGCACGCCAATCGATCTCGGCGGCATCACCGCCCCCTCCTATATGCTGGCCGGCCGCGAAGACCATGTAGCACCCTGGAAGACGGCCTATGCCGCCACCCGCCTGTTCAGCGGCACGGTGCGCTTCGTCCTGGCGCCTTCCGGCCATGCCGGTTCGATCGTCAGCCCGCCCGGCCGGTCGCGCGGCTATTGGACCAACGCGAGGCGGACCAAAGACCCCGAAGCCTGGCTGCGCGGCGCCAGCCGCCAGAGCGGCTCCTGGTGGGAGGATTGGTCGCGCTGGCTGGCGCCTCTGTCCGGCCCCTTGATCAAACCCGGGGCTTGACCTGCGCCCTCTCCCGCCCCAAATCCAATACAACCAAGGGTGGGGCACCTTTGGATGACTCCGATGAACGACGACGTCATTCGTTTTGCTTTGTCGCGTTTCGGTAATGGACCGCTTCCTGACGATTTCGGGACGCTTTCCCGTAAACCCCTCTCTGCCTGGATCGACGAACAGCTGGCCCTGCCGGCCGGCGACGATTCCGCGATGCAGGCCCGCCTCAAGGCCTGCCGCCTGCGTATCCGCTACAATGCCAATCCCGACGGCAAATGGCCGGCGATGGACGAGATGCGGCCGCTCGACACCCTCAATCAGCCGATCGAGGCGCTATGGCCGCTGCTCGACAACAATACCAAGCCACGCGACGGCGCCGAACGGCGCCGGGCGATGGACGAGGTGGTCGCCGCCTCGTATTTGCGCGCCGTCTATGCCAAGGCGCAGCTGCGGGAAGCGATGGTGCAGTTCTGGCACGACCATTTCCACGTCAACGCCAATGCCGACGAGCGCATCATGGTGGCGCTGCCCGCCTATGACCGCGATGTGATCCGCGCCAATGCCCTGGGGAATTTCCGCGCCATGACCGAGGCGGTGGCCAGCTCCACCGCCATGCTCTATTACCTGTCGAACCAATCCTCGCGCGCCGGCGCCGCCAACGAGAATTATGCGCGTGAGCTGTTCGAGCTGCACACGCTGGGGCGCGACGCCTATCTCAATGACCGCTATGACCGCTGGCGCGAGGTGCCGGGCGCGCTGGCCGGCACGCCGGAAGGCTATATCGACCAGGATGTCTACGAAGCCGCCCGCGCCTTCACCGGCTGGACGGTCGAGAACGGCGCCGGCATCGACGGGCAGCGCAAACTGCCGGCGACCGGCTGCTTCGCCTATGTCGAAAGCTGGCATGACGGCTATCAGAAACGCGTGCTGGCGCAGGAATTCGATCCCTTCGCGGTGCCGCAGCATGACGGGCGGCGCGTGCTCGATCTGGTGGCGGAACACCCCGCCACGGCCCGGCATCTGGCCAAGAAATTGTGCATCCGCTTCGTCGGCCCCAATCCGCCCGACGCGCTGGTCGCCAGGGCCGCCGAGGAATGGCGGCGCCAGGCCAAGGCGCCCGACCAGATCGCCAAGGTGGTGCGCCTGATCGCCCTGTCGCCGGAATTCGAGGCCTCACGCGGGGCCAAGGTCAAACGGCCGATCGCCCTGGCCGCCGGCTTCCTGCGCATGACCAATGCCGACTTCACCCCGACCGACGGCTTCCACAATGCGGTGGCGGCGGCCGGCCAGCGCCTGTTCGGCTATCCCGCCCCGACGGGGATGCCCGACGACAATGACGTGCTGCTGGGCACCAGCGCGCTGCGCAACCGCTGGAACCTGCTGCTCGGGCTGGCGCAGAATTCCTGGCAGACCGGCACGCTCGACCCGTCGCGCGCTTTCGGCCCGACGCCGGATATGCAAGCCGGCGCCTATGTCGAGCGCTGGCTCGGCATCTTCGGAACCGCAGCCGATCCGGCTGCCACCGCCGCCATCAGCGGCGTGATCGGATTGCCGCCCATCGTGCCGGTGAACGGGCTCGACCCGCGCCGCCTGGCCACCCTCACCGCCGTCGCCGCCATGGCGCCGGCCTATCAGAGCGCTTGATCATGCTGAGCCGCCGCACTCTGCTGCAAACCGCCGGCGCCGCCTCGCTGCTGCCGATGGCCGGGCTGCGCGACGCCGTCTTCGCCGCCAATCCAGCCACCAATCAGCCGATCCTGATCGTCCTGCATCTGCGGGGCGGCTGCGACGGGCTCAATCTGGTGTCGCCGGCCTCGGACCCCAATTTCATCGAGGCGCGCGCCTCCGACCTGCGCGTCGCCGCCGAGGGCGCCAATGCCGGTTTCCAGCTGGCCAATGGCCCCGATGCCGGGATCGATTTCCGGCTGCATCCCTCGGCCGGAGGGTTGAACGAACTGTATAAAGGCGGGCATCTCGCTTTCATCCATGCCGCCGGGCTGACCAACCAGACCCGCAGCCATTTCGTCGCCACCGACATGATCGAGCGCGGCGTGGCCAGCGACGCCGACCTCGCCCGCACCACCACCGGCTGGATCACCCGCGCTTTGCAGGGCCGCGGCGCCGCCAACGGCGCGGTGCCGGCGGTGGCGGCCTCGGGCACCGTCGGCGGCGATCTCGAGGGCGCGTCCTTCGCCATGGCCATTCCCGATTTGTCCTCCGGCCTGGCGCCGGCCGGCGGCGCGCCGGTGGCGGCGGCGCTTTGGCAGCTCTATGGCGGCGCCGGCGCCGTGGCGGAAGCAGGCCGCACGGCGATGCAGACCATGGCCGGACTTGATGTCCGCCTGCCGCGCGACGACCAGGGCCGGATGAAGCCCTATCAGCCGGAGAACGGCGCCAATTATGATCCCTCGGCGGATTTCGCCCGCCCCCTCAAGACCGTGGCGCAGCTGATCAAGATGGAGGTCGGCCTGTCCGCCGTCACCCTCGATTACGGCGCCTGGGACCATCACGAATATCAGGCCGGCCGCTTCAAGCCGCAGGCCGAGCGCCTGTCGAACGGCTTGGCCGCCTTCTGGAACGATCTGTCGGCGTATCACGACCGCATCACCCTGGTCACCCTGACCGAGTTCGGCCGCCGCCTGCGCAGCAACCGCAGCGGCGGTACCGACCATGGGCGCGGCAGCCTGATGATGGTGCTCGGCGGCAAAGTTTCGGGCGGACGGTTCCACGGCGTGTGGCCGGGCATGAAGACCGAGCAATTGGACGAAGGCGTCGATCTGGCGGTAGCCAACGACTACCGCACGGTCCTGAGCGAAATCCTCGACAGACAGCACGGAATCAAAGGCGGCGCCTGGTTTCCCGGCTTCAAGGCGCCGAACATGCTCGGCGTCCTCGTGTGAAAAATGTGACAACCGTCAAAGACCGCTGAAACACGTTACGCTAATATGTCAGTATGGAGTATCGGGACTTGGCTCGTGACGTAAAATGCAGATACAGCGAATGATGACAGCGAACAATTCTGAGCAGGCGAATGCCGAGCGGATACGCCTCGAATTGCGTCGCTTTGTCGGCGCGCTGGGCGAGCGGCTCGCCGAACTCGAACAGCTGGCGCAGCTGGCCCGCCGTTTCAACGTGTTCTCGGCCGACGAATATGCCGAGTTCAAGCAGCTGTTCCTGACCTTCCGCGATCTGTGCGACGAGTTCCAGACGCTGAGCCGCCTCGCCGAGGACACCCTGGCCACCTTCGAGACGCGCGACGCCGACCTCGCCGCCGAGGCCGTGCAGTTGGAGAATACCTACCGCATGCTGCAGGTGCCGATGCTGCAGGCGATGATCCGCACCAATCTGCGCCTGCTGCGCATCTGGGACCAGCGGCTGCAGGCCGGTGCAGGATTGCCCTATGGCTCGCGCGAGCTGTTCCGCGAGACGGTACGCATCATCAATACGGCGCGCGACGAGCTGCTGCGCCCGCGCTACATGGAAATGCTGGAAGAGGAAGCGCTGGACGACGCGGCCCAGGCCGACAAGCTGCTGCGTATGCTGATCGCCAAAGCGCCCCAGCTGTTCGATTTCCTCGAGAGCCAGACGATCGATACAGAATTGATGAGGCTTATCAATGGCTTGCCGCATTGATGCAAGTCTCTTGAATGTGTTACATCTTCGTTTACAAGAGCCGCTTAGACGAATACTCAGGCGTCTTGTTTCTTAAGGAAATCTTTACCTAAACTTACTTGATTTCACACCCCCGGAGCGGTAGTATGCAACCGATCGTTCGGTAGTATTCGCCTGCGATTCTTTGCGATTAGGGGGGCCGATGCCGACGCCGTTATTGACGCGCGACCAGCTTCTTTCCCGTTTGTGCGACACCTTCCGCCATTATGGCTATGAAGGCACCAGCATGGCGCGTATTGCCGAAGCCACGGGATTGGGCAAGGCCAGCCTTTACCACTATTTCCCCGAGGGAAAGCAGCAGATGGCCGCTTCCGTGCTGAACTGGGCCGTGCAATGGTTCGAGGATCATGTCTTCGCGCCGCTGAAATCGACCCATCCGCCGCGCCAGCGCATCGTCTCGATGCTGGACAGCCTGTCCGACTATTACGCCCTGGGACAATGCGCCTGCCTGCCCGCTCTGTTCGGCATGGCGGCCGAGCGTGATCTGTTCGCCGACACCTTGCACGATTTCTACCAGCGCTGGCTGGACGCCCTGGCGCAGGCCTTGACCGATTCCGGCCTGGCCCGCGACATCGCCCAGCGCCGCGCCCAGGAAGCGCTGGAACGCATCCAGGGCGCCCTGGTGCTGGCGCGCGGCATGCAGGACACCCGGCTGTTCGGCGACATGGCGCAAGGCATGGTCGATCATCTGCTGGCCGGCGCCGGCCGCTCGACCCTGTGGACCACCCGCATGCCGAGCATTCCTGCCCGCCCGGTGATCACCCGCGTCGGCTGACGCGCCTCATCATTCCCATAAAAAAATCACCCGCTCGGAAGGTCGACGAGCGGGTGAAATCTAGACTTGTGAGAGGGAGGTTGACCGATCAAGGCCAACTCCACTGACGAAACTATCAAGATCGGTTGTGGCGCGCAACAAGGTTGTGCAACTTTTCCGATTATATCGTGATGCAGAAGATCTGCATCACTAGTGCGGGGTAGCCTACCCCGCAGACCCTCGGGGTCGGCTCTGCATTCCCTTCGGTCATCGCTTCGCTCCTCCGAGCATCGTGCGCCAGATTTGGCGCACGATGCTCTAGATCAATGACCTGCAATCACCACGCGACCGGCACCGGTCACCGACCGGTTGACGTGACCGGTCAGTTTGGCGAAGCGGACCTCGCCCGCGCCGACCATGCTGATGTCGGCGTCGGTGACGCTGGCGTCGACGGCGATGTCGCTGGCGCCGGCGGAACTCAATGAGAAAGCGCCGATCGATCCGCCCCCCAGCTTGACCATCGAATGGCCGCTGGTCTGCACCGCGGCCGAGGGTGTGTCGATCGTATCGACGGTCAGATTGCCCGAACCGGACAGCTTGGCCTCCAGCACGCCCTTGAGGCTCTTGATCACCGCGTCGCCGGAGCCCGAAGCGATCAGATGGGCGGAACTGGCGGCCGGAACCGACAGATTGCCCGATCCATGCAACGCGGCGTTGAGGGTGCCCATATCGCCGTCGGCGACCTTGAGGCCGGCGCTGCCGGACAATTCGATATCGCTGGTGGAGGCGCGCAGATGCCCGATCGACAGATCGCCGGAGCCGCTGATGCGGACCTTGAGGCGCCCATCGGCGTCACCCACCTCGGACGTGCCGCTGCCCGACAGGACGACCGACAGTTCATGGGCGTTGGCCGCCTTGGCCCCGCCGCTGCCCGAGAAGACGAGCGACAGGGTGCCGCCGACCGCGCCGATGGTATAGCGTGCGACGCCGCCGTCGCTGATATCCAGCGCGGCGCCGTCCGGAACCTTGATGGTCAAGGTCAAAGTCGGCTTTTCATAGATCAGACCCGACAGCCAGCAGCGTGCGCCGCCGACATCCAGGGTCGCCATGTCGCCGCCATTGACCTTGAGCTGATCGATTTCCTCGCCGTGATCGGCGCTGGCCGAAATCTTGATCTGATGGGCATCGCCGCCCGGCTGGATATCGACGGTCCTTGCGCAGGAGGCGGCGATCTTGAGGCCGTTGCCCTGCACGCCCCAGCTCTTCTCCGCCGCCTTCGCGCCGGACACCGCCGAGACCAGCATGACCGCCGTAACCATCCCCTGCCAAAGACGCATCGTTTCTTCCCTCCCGGTTGTTATTTTGGGCAGGCGGGCTTACGCCCGCTGCGCCACGACCCACTCGGCCTGCGCCACATGGCGCTGCTGCATTTCGAAGCCCATCGCCACGGCACCGAAGGTGGCGGCCGAAGCCAGAATGCTGGTGGCGAACAGAGCGGCATAAACGACCTTATCCAGGCCCAGAACGTTGAATTTCATGATTTTTCTCCTAGCTCCCCGGAGTTCGCTCCCCGGATGACAGGAGATATTTCAAGAGCCGTGCCAATGGCGGAAATCCTGGACTTTCAGCAAGTTTGCGTAAAACCGTTAACAGTTACCAGCAAAAAATCGCAATTTTAACTAACGCGTTTTATCGGTTTTCACCACTCTTCTTACGCGACCTTCTCACCCACCGCCTGCTCCAACAGCTGAACCACCGCCTGGCGCGAAAGATCCCGCGTAATGAAGACGATGCGCGAGCGCCGGTCCTCGTCGGGCCAGGCCGGCAGCGTGACCGGCGGATGGAACAGATGCTGCACGCCATGGATCACCAGCGGCAGCTCGCTCTCGACGATGTTGAGGATGCCTTTGACCCGCAGCAGGTTCTCGCCGCGCATCGACAGCAGCACTTCGATGGCCAGGGCGAAGGGCTCCCACGACAAAGGCGCGTCGAACGTCAGCACGAAGGACGAGACGTGATCGTCATGCCGCGGGTGGTGGTGATGCTCGTGGTCGTGATGCTCATGACCCGCATGGTAGTGGTGATGGCGGTGATGCGCCGCGGTGCAGCCGGGACCGCAATCCTCCTCTTCGGCCGCCAGGGCCTCGTCATTGAGCCAGCGGGCGACGTCGGGGATCTTGTCCTTGCCGTTCCACAGCCCGCAATCGAGCAGCTCGGCCGGATCGGCCACCCCATGCGACACGGTCAGGCGCCGCGCGGTCGGGTTGAGCACGCTCAGGCGGCGCTCCAGCGCCTCGATCGCGGCGGGTTCGGCCAGGTCGGTCTTGGTGATCAGCAGCCGGTCGGCCATCGCCGCCTGCTTGACCGATTCGCGGTTGGCGTCCAGCGTCCGTTCGCCATTGACCGCGTCGATCGTGCAGATCACGCCGTCGAGGCGATAGCGCGCGGCCAGGAACGGGTCGCTCATCAGCGTATGGATGATCGGAGCCGGATCGGCCAGGCCCGACGTCTCGATCAGCACGCGCTGGAATTCCGGCACCTCGCCCAGCACGCGCTTCCTGAACAGATCGCGCATCGAGGTGACCAGATCGCCCAGCACCGTGCAGCACAGGCAGCCGCTGTCGAGCACGGTGATCTCGTCCGAAACCTGGCGCACCAGCAGATGATCGACCGGCGTTTCGCCAAACTCGTTGATCAGCACGGCGCAATCCTTCAGCTCGGCCGAGGACAGCAGGTAATTGAGCAAGGTCGTCTTGCCGCTGCCGAGGAAGCCCGTCAGCAGGGTAACCGGCAGCGTATCCCGGATGTCATCGCTCATTTTAGTTTATGCCCCTCAAGCGCCGGGCGCGGCTTCCAGCCGCTGGGCTACCGCGCCGAATCGAAGCGCAGCGAAGATGAACGCATAGCGGACAAGCTATGTTTCCTGTGTGATCGACGCTGTCGGCAGCGCGGGCGTGCACTTGCACGCCGGCAACGAATTTGAAAAACCGTGGGGATGTCATAACTGGCCGGTAGCGATCAAATTCGTTGCCCCTCATTTTCCGTATAGCTCCGCGGGATCAGTCAGGACAGGCGCGATTTCGCGGAAGCCCCGCTCGCTTGCTTCGCTGTAGAAACAGGACCGGTGCCCGGTATGGCAAGCGACGCCCTGCTGGTCGACCTTCAGCAGCAGCGTGTCGCCGTCGCAATCGACCAGGAAACTCTTCAAAGTCTGGACCTGGCCCGAGCTCTCGCCCTTGCGCCACAGGCCCCGGCGCGAGCGCGACCAATAGCAGACACGGCCGGTGCGCAGGGTCTCGGCCACTGCCTCGGCATTCATCCAGGCCATCATCAGTACCTCGCCGGTATCGTGCTGCTGGGCGATGGCGGGGACCAGGCCGGCCCCGTCGAACTTGATGGCGTCCAGGACCGGCGCGGGATCGATGCTCACGAAAATGCTCCTGCTCAGAAGAATTCCAGATGGGACCGCTCAAGCCCCCCTGTCAAGGGCTCGCCGGACGCGGCGAATTGCACTAAGGTATAGGTCATCATGAACCTGCCTCCTCCCTTCCCGGCCGCCCATCACGACCATGACGATTGCGTCCGCGATGCGCTGGCCGCCGCCGAAACGGCCTGCGAAGCCCGCGGCGCCCGGCTGACCGCGATCCGCCGCCGCGTCCTCGAACTGGTGTGGGCCAGCCACGAGCCGGTCGGCGCCTATGGCCTGCTCGACCGCCTGGCCGCCGAAGGCATCAAGGCGGTGCCGCCGACCGTCTACCGCGCGCTCGATTTTCTACTGGAACAGGGATTGGTGCATAAGCTGGAACGGCTGAACGCCTTTGTCGGCTGCACGCAGGGGCGCGGACCGCATGCGGCGCAATTCCTGATCTGCACCGGCTGCGGCCGGGTCGCGGAACTCGACGACCTTCCGATCGCCCTGTCTCTGACCGAGGCCGCGCGAAAGCACGGCTTCACCGCCGACCGCCAAACGGTCGAGGTCGAAGGCCGATGCCCGGATTGCAGGCTTATTTCTTCGCCTTGACCTTAATCTCGAACAGCCAGGGCCACATCTTGCCAGTGACGAACAGGCGGTGGCTCTTGGCATCGTAGGCGATACCGTTCAGCACGTCGGGATGGCCGACCGGGAAGCCCTGGCTGGCCAACAGGCCCGACAGGTCGATCCAGCCCAGCACATGGCCATTGGCGGGGTCGATGCGGGCGATGCGGTCGGTCCGCCAGATATTGGCGTAGATCACGCCATCGACCCATTCCAGCTCGTTCAGCTGGTCGATCGGCTTGCCTTCGGCGGTGACCGGGATGCGGCGCTTTTCTTCCAGGGTCTTGGGATCGAGCACGCGTAAGGACGAGGTGCCGTCGCTCATGAAGATCTCGTGCTCGTTGCGGGTCAGCGCCCAGCCCTCGCCCTCATATTTGAAGCGGCGCAGCAGGGTGAAGCTGTTGAGGTCGAGCACGAAGCCGATCTGGTTGCGCCAGGTCAGGCTGATCAGGTCGCCATTCCAATCGACGATGCCTTCGCCGAACAGGGAGGGCGGCAGGATGGTGCTCTGCAGCACCTCGCCGGTCTCCAGCTTGACCTTGCGGATCGAGGAATGGCCTTCGAGGCCGGTGCTCTCATAGAGAAAGCCGTCCTTGAAGAACAGGCCCTCGGTGAAGGCGCCGGGATCGTGCGGATAGGCGCGCACCACTTCATAGCCTTCCACCGGCAGGGCGGCTTGGGCGAGAAACGGCAGGGAAAGGATGAGAACGGACAGGAGACGGCGGATCACGCGAGGTCCATCTTTTCGGCTTCTTCCTTGGTCTTTTTCTGCTTCAGCCACATCATTTTTTCCAGCTTCTTGACCTCGACATCGAACTCGCGGATGCGCTCGAAGCTCTTCTCGCGCGAGACGTCGCGGTAGTGGCTGACCATCCTGCGGACGGCAAGTTCGCCGATGATGAAGGCAAGGGCCGATCCGGCGCAAGTCAGGATCGCGGCGGCCAGCAGGCCGTAATGATGGTCGGTGATCATCACCGCGCCCCAGAAACCGATGGTCACCACCGCCGAGCTGCCGACCACCAGGATGCGCTTGCCCAGGCGATCCTGCCTGGTTTTCAGCATGGCGCGCTCATGGTCGAGGAAGGCGTTGGACAATTCGGCATGCGCCAGGGTCTGCCACGTCTTGAAGGACAGGCCCTTGTCGGTCCGCTTCTCGCGAATGAAATTCTCGAGTTGGCGGATCATATATTCGGCGCGTTGCGCGGCTGTGGGTTCTGACATGACCGCAAGTCTAAGCTGGAATTGGTAAATTCAAGCTAAAGCTCAGCCGGAGCCCTTCGGCGCCCATTTCTTGACCGAGACAGGCTTGCCGCTCTGGCTGACCATGATCTTGGGGCGCACCACCTGTTCGAGCGGCGGCGCCTCGAACACCGGACCGCGCGTCTGTTCCGTGGCGGCGTTCTTGCGGCCATAGAATTTGACCATAGACGTCAGGGTGATCTCGCTGCGCGGGCCCTTCGCCAGGGCGTCTTGATAGGGCGGATGCGAATTGACCAGCGTGCTGAGCGAATTGGCCGATTGCGCGCCGAAACGGCGCCATACGCTGTCGAGGAACTGGCTGACCGCTTCCGGAAGGGGAATCGGCTCGATCGGCGGGCGCTGGATGGAACAGGCGCGGAAGACGCCGGGTTCGACCGGCCCGAACTGGTCGGCGATGAACAGCGCCGGCATCAGCGGGCGGCCATGATAGGCGACGGCGAAATAGGCCTGGGAGAGGAACATCAGCCGGTGCAGCTTCTGCGGCTGGATGTATTCGCCATCATTGAGGGCCCGGTCCACGAACCAATAGGCCACATCGAAACTGCTGTCTACCGCCGCCGCCGCCATTCTATCCCTTCTCCTTAGGGTGGGAAGAATAGCGCCGTGGCGGTCGGTGGTGAAGTTAAAGTGGCGAAATTCGGACTGGTGCTGCAGATGCCAGGAACGAGGAGCGCAAAACCGGAGCGTAGCAGCGCTACGTGAGGATTTGAGCACCGCAGTGACGCCGCAGATGCGGCGCCAGGGCGAATTTCCTAGAGGTTTTTGAATTGTTGGCGGAGGCGATAATCCTCCGAGGTGACCCACGCCTCCATAGTGGCGAGGCGGCGGTCGAGATGGGTGAAGTGATCGCGCAAGTAAGAATTGTCCGGCACCCGGCGCCCGGTCTCGTCGAGGGTCGCCGCCCCATAGGCGAAGCCGGAGGGCGCCGCCGGCATCAGGAAGGCGAGGACGATATAGACGATCGCTACCGGGAACGGGCTGGCGAACACACAAGCCAGGATCATGAACAGCCTGATCCACTTGGTCTTGATCGTGAAGTATCCGCCCAGGCCGGCGCAGACGCCGGCGATCTTGCCGTTTACCGTGTCCCGCACCAGCCCTTCGGGCAGGACATCGGCGAAGCGATTGCGATAGGCGCTCATGGTTTACCCCTCCACTCGGGTTGGGTCGTATCGAGCAGTTTCTCCAGCGTTTCCACCCGGTTCTGCAGACGCAGCGCCAGATCGAACAGCTCCTGCTGGTTACGCGACGTATTACCGCCGGACGAGTCCTTTGCCGAGGTGTCCCGCCCGGCGCCGCTGATGCTTCTGACGATCATACGGACCATGCCGTATAAACATCCGAAGACGATCGCGACAATTGCTACAATGGCTCCGTCATCCATTTGCCTGTTCTCCCCTAGTTGGGTGTCGGCTTTATTCGGTCTTACCCATCTTGGCCTTCAGAGCCGCCAGCTCGGTCTCGATCTGATGGTCGGCCTCGAGGGCCGCCAGTTCGTCGATCGCGCCTTTGGATTTGCCGATGTCGTAAACCTCAGCCTTACCTTCCAGGATATCTAACGACTTTTCGACCTGCTCGAAACGGGCAAACGCATCGGTGACCCGCTCATCATAGAGCGTATTGCGGATCTTCAGGCGATTGCTTGCCGTCTTGTGACGGGCGATCAGGGTCGCTTCGCGGGATTTGGCATCGGCCAGCTTCTGCTGCAGGACGGCGACGTCCTCGCTCTGCTTGACCAGATCGGCCTCGACCTGCTCGTGGCGCTTCCTGAGGGTTTCGACTTCCAGGGCCAGGCGGGTCTTGACCTGCAAAGCGGCCTTGGCCAGGTCCTCGCGGTCCTTGGAAAGGGCCAGCTCGGCCTTGGCCTCCCACTCGGCCTGATCGTCGAGCAGACCGGCGATGCGGCGTTCGAGCTGCTTCTGCTCGGCGATGGTCTTGACCGCCGAAGACCGCACCTCGACCAGCGTATCCTCCATCTCCTGGATGATCATGCGGATGATCTTCTCAGGGTCCTGTGCCTTGTCGAGGATGGCGTTGATGTTCGAATTGACGATGTCGCTGATGCGGGAAAAGACACCCATGGCACCACTCCTAACTTGCGGTCCGGCAACCACGCCGGTCCCTCTCACTCGTCATCATTCTTTCACGAAGCGTGCCAACTGAGGAAATGGCGGAAAGCCTCGGTTTTCCTTTGATGGACGATAAAAGATGCGGCTATAATTTGGCAAAATCCGCTAAAGGGGAATAGCGATTCCTGCGATAGAGTCGGGCGAAGCCCCAACACCGATCGGCCAAAGCGCCGCCTTCCAGCAGACCATGGCGGCCATCTCGCAGGTGGCGCCCCTGTCCCGTCCGGTGCTGGTGATCGGCGAGCGCGGCACCGGCAAGGAGCTGATGGCCGCCCGCCTGCACTACCTGTCGCCGCGCTGGAACCAGCCCTTCATCAAGCTCAATTGCGGCGCGCTGTCGGAAAGCCTGCTGGAGGCCGAATTGTTCGGCCACGAGGCCGGCGCCTTCACCGGCGCGCAAAAGCGCCGCCCCGGCCGGTTCGAGCTGGCGCACAAGGGCACCCTGTTTCTCGACGAGATCGCCAATGCGCCGCTGACTGTGCAGGAAACCATCCTGCGCGTGGTGGAATACGGCACCTTCGAGCGGGTCGGCGGCACCGAGACCATCGAAGTCGACGTCCGCCTGGTGGCCGCCGCCAATATGGACCTGCCGTCGATGGCGGCGGCGGGCAAGTTCCGCCCCGATCTGCTCGACCGCCTGGCGTTCGACGTGGTCACCCTGCCGCCCTTGAGGCACCGCCGCGACGACATCGCCGTGGTGGCCGAGCATGTGGCGCTGCGCATGACCAAGGAGCTGGGCCGCGACGTGTTCGCCGGCTTCTCCGAGCGGGCGATGGCGATGCTGATGCATCATGACTGGCCGGGCAATGTGCGCGAGCTGCGCAATGTGGTCGAACGCGCCGTCTACCGCGCCGAGCCGGGCGAGCCGGTCGACGAGATCGTCCTCGACCCGTTCCGCTCGCCCTGGCGCCCGCCGGCGGCCGTCGCCGGCTCATCCACCGGTTCCCCGCCCCCCGCAGCACCACGCGCGGCGATTTTGACGGCCGAGCCCGAGGTCGAAGCGACACCGGCCACCGGCTATGACTTCACCGAATTCATCGCCGCCACGGAAAAGCGGCTGCTGACCGAAGCCCTGGCCCGCAACGCCCATCACCAGAAGAAAACCGCGGATTTCCTGGGGATGAGCTATCACCAGCTGCGCAACCAGCTGCGCAAGCACGGGCTGATCGGGCCGGAATCCGCGCAGCCTTAAAGCCCCCGGGCGACCTCGATCAGCCTGTCGATATGCAATTGCGCGAGGTCCAGATAGTGAAAAGACGGCGGCTTCTCGGCGTAGAACGACGATAGATCGGTCCCTGCCAGCACGATGGCTTGCGCACCCTCGCGGTCGATCAGTTCGTGAGCCGAGGCTTCGAGAAATTCGAGCTCGGGCTGCGTCCCTCGCTTTCCGTGGAGCGCGATGTCGTTATACGTCGCATGCACGTCGTTCAGCATCGAAGGCTTGAGCGCAACGTGCCTGTCGCCCGGGATCGTCCCGAATACTCCCGTCTCCATGACCGCGCGATTGCCGAAGACGGCGACCCGGTCATATCCGGCCCTCTTCAGCCCGGCGGGAACGGCGTCGAGCACATTGACGATCGGCCCCCGGGCCACGCGCTCGATCTCCTCGATGGCCAAGTGCGGCGCGATTGCGGTGACCGCCACGAGTTCCGCGCCAGCATCGAACAATTGGTTGGCTATGCCGCCCAGATAGCGGCCGAGCCCCGGCTTGTCACCCGCGGCGACACAAGCCAGAACGCTGCTCACGTCGGCATGCGCCAACACGAGATCGAGCGGCCTTTGCTGCGCGGCATAGCGCCGCTGAATCTGGTCGTAATAGAAAATGCCCGCCCGAAAAGCCAAGCCGCCGATAAGCCCGATTTTCTTCACTCTACGCTCCTGAACATCAATCGATCCGCAGCGTCCTCGCGCCGCTCACGCGGGACTTCGCCTCGCCGCCGACCCACATCGCCGCCAGCTTTCCGTCGCGGTGCTCCGGCCGGTTGATCAGCAGGCTGGGCGAGGCCGGGCTCATGAACTGACCCTGCTCGATCAGGGTTTCCCGCCCCAGATCGAGCCAACAGGCCAGCGGCCCGCCTGCCATGCCGGTCGCGGCTTCCTCCGGGATGCCGTAAGCCGGGCCGAACATGCGGGCCGTCGCATCGCGCCCCGGAACCACCGAACCCCGGGCGAACACGTAATAGCACACGGCGCCGAATGATCCAGTCACCTCGGCGATGGCGCCCAGGTCGGGGCGCAGCCGGCGCAGATCCCCGAGCTCCGGCACGCCGATCAGGATCGTCTTGTTGCCGTTATCGGCCAGAAGCGGCGTGCCCTCGATGAAATCCGCGAAGCCGAGAGAGTCCGCGATTTGCCGGACGACATCACCGGACAGCGCCTCGAAGCGGGCCGGCACCTGTTCCAGGAAAGCGCGGCTGCCTTCGATCCTGATGCGCCGCGGCCCGTCCACGGTCTCATTGATCACCTCACCCTGCTTCAGCCGTCCGAGCTGCGCCAGCCTGCCGAAGCTGGCCACCGTCGCATGGCCGCAATGGGGGATCGGCAATGTCGGCGTATAGAATTCCAGTTTGTAGTCGGCGCTCTCCGAGGGCAGCACGAAAGCGGTCTCGGACAGCCCGACCCGAGCGGCCAGCGCCTGCTTCTGCGCCGCGCTCAGCGTCTCGCCCCCATCGACCACGACGCCCGCCGGATTGCCGCCGGTACCGCCATCGATGAAGGCGTCGACCAGTTCCACCACGATCTCGGGCATCGATGAACTCCCTTGCGGTTATTGCGTGAGTCTTGTCTTTCCGCCTTGGCGGCACAACCGAATTGTGGAAGTCTATGGATTAGCCTCACTAATGCATAGACCGATGATACCGCGCCGCATCTCACTGGATACCTTGCGGATATTCGAAGCCGCAGCCCGCCTCGGCAGCTTCACCGCCGCCGCGGAGACGATCGGCCTGACCCAGGGCGCGGTCAGCCAGCGCATCAAGGCGCTGGAGGCCGAGTTGCACGTCACTTTGTTCCGCCGCCTGACCCGCGCCCTCGCCCTGACGCCTGAGGGTCAGCGCCTGCTCGCCGCGGTCCAGGGCGGTCTGCGCCAGATCGAGGAAGGCATCGACGGCGTCACCAGCACCGCCTGCACCGCGCCGATCCGGCTGGCGGTCTCGTCTTCGGTGGCCAGCCGCTGGCTGATGGCGCGGCTGAAGATGCTGCCGCCGCCGCTCAGCGTGTCGGTGGTGGCGGATGACCGGCTGCATGAAATCGGCGTCGAGGCCGACATCGCCCTGCGCTTCGGCCCGGGGCGCTATCCCGGCCTGACCAGCACCGCCATCGGCGGCGATCAGCTGTTCCCCGTTTGCAGCCCCGCTTTTCTCGAAACCCATCCCGGCCGGCGCTGGGAAGACCTGCCCCGCCTGATCGACGCCACCGCCGAAACCGACCGCAGCGGATGCGGCTGGAACGCCTGGAGCGCCTTTACCGGCGTCGCGCTGGGCAACGCGCCGGATGCGGGGCGCTACAGTCACGCTTTTCTGGCGATCCAGGCGGCGGAACAGGGGATGGGCATCGCTCTGGCGCGGCGCCTTCTGTGCGCCGACGCGATCAAGGCCGGAAAGCTGGTGCGGCTGGGCGCCGATATACCCGCTTTGACGGCACATTTTCGCTATTCCTGCGTTACGGCAGGAGAGCCAGGTCCGGTTTTGAGGAAATTGATCGGCTGGCTGAAACGCCAGATCGGCGATCAGCCGTAGCGGTTGAGAACCGCGCCCTGGGGCGCCAGGGTGCCGGCGATGGCGCGCAGATTGAAATCATAGATGCCGATGCCGCGCATCAGATCGGCGATGAAGACCGGCGCCGCGCCGCGCACGTCGCTGACCGGCGAGATGGCCGGGAAGGACGCGGCGAACAAAGCCATCAGCGGCGTGAAGGGATGCTTTTCCGGCTCTTCCTTGCGGGGATATTGGCCGAAGAAGAAATAGCCCTGGCCATGGCGGTCGTCATAGGTCGGCCGCCATCCCGGCTGTACGCCGAAAGACGTGGTGAACCCTTCACCGTCGTAGCTCTCGACGGAGGGGTTGCGACCGGCACCGCCTCCCCATCCCTTTTTTACGGAGGAAGACGCGCCGGCCGGAGATGCAGGTGCAACTCTCGGCTCGCTGGCCATGGACAAAAACCTTCCAGTGCTCCACGCGTTAACTTACTCCGTCGAAGGGCGTGAGTCCAAGAAAAGTGCGCCTGATTTAGCGACCGACTCCGTATAAGGTGGTTAAGGGGTTTTTAAGTTTTTTCGAGTCCGATTTACGGCACGATATCAGGCCATTCGGCCCCTCCCCAGCGCTCTGCCAGAAAGTCGATGAACACCCTGATTTTCGGCGGCAAATAGCGCGCATGCGGGTAGACCGCATACACCCCTCCATCCTGCCGGATATAGTCCTGGAGCACCGGCACCAGGGCCCCGGAGTCGATATCGGCGGCGACCAGAAAATTCGGCAAATCGACGAACCCCAATCCGCGCAGGGCGGCAATGCGCAGCAGGTCGCCGTTATTGGCGCGCACCCTGCCCTTCACTTCGATCGAAATGGGCCGTCCATCGGGCTCGCAGAAGCGCCATTCGTCGATGGTGTCGGCATTGCTGTAGCAGAGGCAGGCATGGCGGCGCAGATCGGCGGGCATCTTCGGCGTGCCGTGCTCGGCCAGATAAGCCGGACTGGCCACGATGAGGCGCTGCATCGGCCCCAATTTGCGGGCCACCAGGCTGGAATCGGCCAGCCGCCCTATGCGGATGGCGAGGTCGAACCCTTCTTCCATCAGATCGACGCGGCGGTCGTTCATCACCATGTCGACCTCGATTTCGGGATAGAGCGCCAGAAAGTCCGGCAAAGCCGGCGCCAGGCGCAGCAGGGAAAAACTCATCGGCGCATTGATGCGCAGCCGCCCGCGCGGCGTCGCCTGGAGCTGGCTGACCGACAGGTCCGCCTCCTCCATCTGGGCCAGGATGCGCGTCACCTGCTCGTAATAGCCGCGCCCGGCCTCGGTCAGGGTCAAGGATCGGGTGGTGCGCGAGATCAGCCGGGCGCCGAGTTCGGCCTCCAGCGCCGAGACCTGACGGCTGATCAGCGATTTGGAAAGGTTCAGCCCGCGGGCGGCAGCCGAGAAGGAGCCGGTTTCGGCGACACGGGCGAAGGCTTCGAGGGCGGCGAGGCGATCCATGGAATTGTCCACATATATGCAACAGACTTATACGATATAGCCATATTGTTGCTAATCAGTGCCAGGACTATCTTCTGCTCCAACGACGACACGGTTACGTGCAGCCCATTAATGCGCCGCACGTGCGGCGGGGTAGCCTACCCCGCACCCCCGGGGTCCTCACTACGTTCGTCCGAGCACGACTTTGTCGCGCTCCCTCTCGAAAGGAGCCATAAAATGACCATCCAGGTTCGTCCCTCCGAAGCCCGCGGCCATGCCCGCCATGGCTGGCTGGACTCGCACCACAGCTTCTCGTTCGGCCATTATTACGACGAGGCGCATATGGGTTTCCGGTCCTTGCGCGTCATCAATGAAGACCGCATCGACCCGGCCAGCGGTTTTCCGACCCATCCGCACCGCGACATGGAAATCATCTCCTATGTGGTCGAGGGCGCGCTGGCCCATCGCGACACCACCGGCGCCGACGGCGTGATCCGTCCCGGCGACATCCAGGCCATGTCGGCCGGGACCGGCGTGCGCCACAGCGAGTTCAACGATCTGATCGACGCCAAGACCCGCTTCCTGCAGATCTGGATCATCCCGAACAAGGCCGGGCATCAGCCGCGCTATGGCCAGATCGCGATCCCGGACGCCGACAAGAAGAACGCCCTGCGCCTGCTGGTCGGCCCGGAAGACCGTGAAGGAAGCCTGCGCATCAATCAGGACGCGCTGATCTATGGCAGCCTGCTCGATGCCGGCAAGACGGTCACCCACGAACTGGCCTCGGGCCGCGGCGCCTGGGTCCAGGTGGTCGATGGCGAAATCGACGTCAACGGCACCGTACTCAAAAGCGGCGACGGCGCCCAGATCGAGGATGTCGCCAAGCTGACGGTGACGGCAAAACAGGACACCGAATTCCTGCTGTTCGATCTCGCCTGACGCTGGTGTCCCGATCGCGAAGTTCGCATCGTTTCGATCATTCGCCTGCCGAACTTCGCGATCGATCCAGGACACCACCGTTATTGCTTGAAAGGGTGTGGCCGAAAGATTCTTGAGTTCCTAAAATCGCTAATGTCAAAGCGCGTAGGAACTCAAGAATCACCACACCCGTGTGGACGGCCCGTCTATGATGGGCCGTCCATTTTCGTTTTCGGGGGATCGATGGAGCGGCGGAACATTCTGGAAATTTCGCGGGTCAAAGCCTATTCGGACGGCATCTTCGCCATCGCGGCCACTCTGCTCGCCTTCAACATCAAGCTGCCCGGCGACGTCGATCTGCCTGCCGGAGAGCTGCTCGGCCGATTATGGCCGCAGATTTCGGCCTTCCTGATCAGCTTCATCGTCGCCGCGATCTATTGGCGCAATCACAACCGCCTGTTTTCGCTGCTGGACCGGGTCGACACCCGGCTCAATCAGCTCAATATGGCTTTGCTGGCCGCCGTGTGCCTGATGCCCTTTTCCACCGGTCTGATCGGCAGCTTCCACCCCGGCGCGGGGCCGTTGACACTCTATGCCGGAACCATCGCCATAATCGGTCTGCTGAGCGCGACGCAGTGGGCTTACGCCGCATGGCGGCCCGGACTGCTGGCGCCGCACGCCACCGCGGCGGAAATGCGGGGCTGGCTCCTCGTCGCCTGCGTCGCGCCCGCCATTTTCCTTCTTTCAATCGCCCTGGCCGGCCTTTCCGTCGAGTGGGCCATGGGTTCCTGGGGGCTGATCGTCGTGTTCTTACCTCTGGCGCGGCGTATGACGCACCGTTAAACTCCCGCCGCTTTTCTGCTTTCGAGAGATCCCCCCAAATGTCAAAACTCGCTCGTCTGTTCGCCGGCTTTGCCGTCGCCGCGGCCATCCTTGGCGGCGCGGCCCAGGCCCATGCGCTGCTGCTGTCCTCCAAGGTCGAGGGCCAGGACGTGATCCTGCGCTATAACGGCCGCGTCGACGCCGCCCGCTCGCGCATCACCGTGCTCAAGTCCGACGGCAGCGAAGTCGCCAAGATCGACTGCCAGGCCGGTGAAGACCAGGCCACGCTCAAGGGCCATCTCAATGGCATCGAGCCGGGTTCCTATGTCCTGCGCTGGGAAGTGCTGTCGGTCGACGGCCATATTTCGCGCGGCGACCAGCCCCTGGTATTGCCAGCGCCATGACCCTTCCCGCCGATCTCGCCGCTTTCATCACCATGCTGCTGCGAGGCTGCCAATTGGCGGCCCAGTCGCTGCTGATCGGCGGCCTGGCTTTCCTTCTGCTGCTGGCCCGTCCGCTGGCGCCCGCCTTGCCGGACGGCGCGGGCGCGCAATTGCTGGACAAGAGCAAGCTCTGGGCCGGCCGCGCCGGCCTGCTGCTGGCGGTGGTCGGCGCGCTCGATGTCGGCATCAATCTGGTCAATCTCAATCAGACCCTGGGGCTGAGCCTGCGGGAAGCGCTGGGCGCCGAATTCATCGCCTGGACCGCGCTGGCGGTGGTGGGTGGACTGACCGCCTGGCTGTGGCTGCGCACCCTGCGCGGACCGCTGGCCGCCATCCTGCTGCTGGGCAGCACGGCCGCCGCGCTGGCCGCTGCCTTGATGTCCAGCCACGCCTCGGCCCGCCTCGACGGACGCCTGTTCTACATGTCGGCCGACGCGCTGCACCAGCTGGGCGCGGCGATCTGGATCGGCGGCATTCCCTTCATGCTGCTCGGCCTCGGCGTGACCGGTCCAGCCGGCAAGGCGATGGTCGGCACCCGTTTTTCGCAGATGTCGATGGGCGCGGTGGCGATCCTGGCCATCGGCGCCCTGATCATGGGTATCGGCTATAGCGGCTCCTGGGCCGCCTTCGTCGGCACCGCCTATGGCGCCATGATGACGACCAAGCTGTTCCTGCTCGGCGTGCTGCTGGCGATGGGTCTGATGAACCTGCTCACCACGCACGGCAGCAATGATGACCCGGATATGTTCCGCCTGCGCCGTTTCGCCGAAGTAGAGATCGGCATCGGCATCGCCGTGATGTTCATCGGCGCGTCGCTGGCCACCCAGCCGCCCGCCGCCGATCAGGCGCTCGACCCTGCCTCGCTGGCGTCGTTCCACGAGATCGTCGAGCGCATGACCCCGACCGTGCCGCGCCTGGTCGGCCCGTCGCACGACCTGGTGACCATCCCCACCGACCAGCTGGTGGCGTCGAATTTCGAATCCTCCGACGCCGACAAGGCCTGGTCCGAGGTCAACCACCACTGGGCCGGCTTGTTCCTGCTGACCCTGGCGGCGCTGGCGCTGCTGGAGCGCACCGGCCGCGCGCCGTGGGCGCGCAACTGGCCGCTGATGTTCCTCCTGCTGGCCGCCATGCTGTTCGTCCGCTCGGACCCGGAAAGCTGGCCTCTGGGGCCGATTCCGTTCTGGACCCGTTTCATGGACCCCGAAGTCATGCAGCATCGCCTGGTCATGCTGCTGCTGGTGCCGTTCGGCGTCTTCGAATGGGCAGTGCGAACGGGACGGCTGACGCGGAATTGGGCTAAGATGGTGTTCCCCGCCCTCTGTGTGCTGGGCGGAACCCTGCTGCTGGCCCATACCCACAGCCTGACCGATGTGAAGCAAAGCTATCTGATCGAGCTGAACCATCTGCCGATGGGCGCCTGCGGCATTCTCGCCGGCTGGGCGCGCTGGCTCGAACTCAGAGGCCGCGGCTGGCCGGTCAGGATGGCCAGCTGGATCTGGCCGATCTGCTTCGTGATGATCGGCCTTCTGTTGCTCGACTACCGGGAATCGTGATCATGCGTACTCTGCTCGTCTCCATCTTCTGTCCCGACCGCGCCGGCCTGATCGCCGCCATTTCCAACCGCCTGTTCGAACTGGGCGCCAATCTCGGAGACGCCAGCTTCGCGGTGCTCGGCACCGCTGCCGAATTCACCGCGATCTGCAGTGTTCCGGACCATGTCGGCGACGCCGACCTGAAGGATGATCTGTCCCGTCTGGCCGAACTGGCCGGCGCGGAAATCTCGGTCAAGGGCTTCGGCCTCGACGCCGGTCACGCGCCGAGCGCCCACATCACCCATGTGGTGTCGGTGGGCGGCGGCGACCGGCCCGGCCTGGTGGCGGCCCTGGCCGAGCTGTTCGCCGGCTTCAAGGTCAATATCGTCCGCATGGATGCCCAGACCCTGCCGGGCAGCGGCAACGGGCGCTATGTCACACGTTTCGCCCTCAACATTCCGACCAATTCGGTCAATGCTTGCCTCGCCGCGGTGGCCAACACCGCCGGCGAACTGGGCTTGACCTGCAGCTGGACCGAGGAAAAACGCTAATGCCCCTTTTGCTTGCCATCGCGATCGCCATTCTTCAGGGCGTCACCGAACTGTTTCCGGTTTCGAGCCTCGGCCATGCGGTGATCCTGCCGGCCCTGCTCGATCTGCCGCTCGACCAGAAGGCGCCGGAATATCTGCCCTTCCTGGTGGTGCTGCATGTCGGCACGGCGGTTGCGCTGCTGCTCTATTTCGCCAAGGACTGGATCGGTATCGCCAGCTCGCTGATCGCCTCTCCGTCCGCCACGCGCGATATCAATCGCGGCATCCTGGTCAAGGTGATCGTCGCCACCATCCCCGCCGTGGTTCTGGGCGTGGTGTTCGAGCACAAGCTGAAGGATCTGTTCGGCAATCCGCTGGCCGCCTCGGGCTTCCTGTTCGTCAACGGCTTCGTGCTGTTCTATGGCGAGAAGCTGCGCAAGCGCTTCGCCCTCGCCAATGACCGCAAGGAACTGGCCCATCTGACCTGGAAGGGCGCGCTGGCGATCGGCCTGTGGCAGTGCCTGGCCTTCTTCCCGGGCATTTCGCGGTCCGGCACGACGATGGTGGGTGGCCTTATCGCCGGCCTGACCCATCGCGCCTCGGCGCATTTCTCGTTCCTGATCGCCACCCCGGTGATCCTGGGCGCCGCCGTGCTCGAAGTGCCGAAGCTGCTGCATGCGGGAGCCGCCGCCAGCTTCGGCGTGACCTCGATCATCGCCGGTGTCGTCGCGGGCATCACCGCTTACGGCAGCATCGCCTTCCTGATGCGCTATTTCGGCAAGGGCGAGTTCGAAGCGCTCAATCCCTTCGCTTACTATTGCTGGCTGGCCGGCGGCGCCGCCTTCCTGTATTTCACTTTCGCCTGAGGGGGACCCAATGGCCGACGAAGAAGATCCGATCCGCAGCTTTCTGCGCTCCGCGCTCGCCAGCGGCGAGTCCTTTGCCCCGCAGAAGCTGGCCCAGGATTTCTATGCGACCCGCGCCAAGGCCGGTGACCCGCCGGATGCCTGGCGCCGTTATCTGCAGGCCTTCAAGCAGCAGATCACCTCGCTGGCCAAGGCCGGCGAGCTGGAATATCTGCGCAAGGGCAAGCCCGTTCCGCTCGACGAGGTCAAAGGCGTGGTGCGGGTCCGGAAAGCCGGCTCCTGAAGGAAGAGGCAGCCGGTGCGTTCTCTGCTGACGCTCGCCGCCCTGCGAACCTTGATCGCCGCGGGCGCCGCGGCGGAGCCGGTGACGCTCGAATATAGCGATATTCCCCCGTTCAGCTATCTCGCGGACGGACAGCCGACCGGACCGGGCCTGACGCTGGCCCGGTCGATCACGGCCGGGCTGGGCATCCCGTTCCGCCGCCAGCTGGTGCCGATCCGGCGGATCAATTTCGAGGCGGCCAACGCCCCGCTGATCGTCGCCGCCATCGTCCGCACCCCGCAGCGGGACGAGCTTTACCAATGGATCGGCAAGCTGTGCAGCGATCCCTTCGTGATGGTGACCCGCGCCCCCACCCCCGCCGTCGACAGTCTGGAGGATGCGCGCAACCTCAATCTGATCGCGGTGGTGGCCGGCGCGTCCAACGAAGCGCTGCTGCTGTCGCAGGGCCTCACCAATCTCGACGTCGCGGGGTCGATCGAGCTGGAGGTCCGCCGGCTGGCCGAGGGCCATGACGATGCCTGGTTCGCCCCGGGCCGCTCCGCCCTGTTCGCCTGGAAAGCGGCCGGGCACGACCCGGCCCAGCTGCGGCTCGGGGCGCCCCTCACGCCGATGGAAATCTGGATGGCGGCATCGAAATCGGTGCCTGAACCGATCGTTCAGACCCTGCGCGAGCGGTTCGACGAACAGGTTCGGTCCGGGGCCGTGGCGGCCGCAACCGGCTGCCCGGACTGAAATCCGTTCAGGCGCCGTGGATCGGCACGACCCGCGCCACCATCACCGCGATCCCCCAAATCACGAACCCGCCCAGCGCCAGGCCGCAGCCGACCCAGCCCGAGGACTGCCAGCCATAACCGGCGGCGATGGTCATGCCGGCCAGCAGCGGACCGAGCGCGTTTGCGGTGTTGAAGGCGGAATGGTTGAGCGCGGCAGCCAAGGCCTGGGCGTCGCCGGCGACATCCATCAGGCGGGTCTGCAGCACGGTGGCGAGCGAGGCGCCCAGCCCGATGCAGAACACATCCAGCGACACCAGCCAGAAATTATGGACCGCCAGGGTATAGAGCGCGAGGGTCGCCGCCGAGAACAGCAGCAGCAGGCCGGCCGTGCGCATGATGGCGCGGTCGGCGAACATCGGGATCACGATATTGCCCAGCGTGCCGCCGATGCCGAAGGCGGCGAAGGCCAGCGGCAGGCGGTCGGGCGATGCGCCGGTCACCTCGATCAGCGTCGAAGCGAGATAGGTATAGACCGCGAACAGGCCGCCGAAGCCCACCGCGCCGATCAGCAGCGTCAGCCAGACATGGATCTTCGCCAGGGCGCCGAGTTCGCGCAGGGGGCTGGCGTAAGGGTTGCCCTTGTCGCGCGGCGCGAAGATCGCCACCAGGATGGCGGTCAGCACCGACAGGGCTGCGACAATGCCGAAGCTCCAGCGCCACCCGACCACCTGGCCCAGCCAGTTGGCGGCGGGAACACCGATGGTGGTGGCGATGGTGAGGCCCAGGATCACCCGTCCCACCGCCTGGGTGCGCTGGTCGGGCCGGACCAGCGATGCCGCCAGCAGCATGGCGATGCCGAAATAGGCACCGTGCGGCAGGCCGGACAGGAAGCGGAACAGCAGCATCGAGGGATAATCGGGGGCCAGGCCGGACAGGCCGTTGGCCACCGCGAACATGCCCATCAGCAGCATCAGCAGAGTGCGCCGCGCCATGCGCGCCGTCAGCACCGCGATCAGCGGAGCACCCACCACCACGCCCAGCGCATAGGCGCTGATCACATGGCCTGCCGTCGGCGCATCGATGCCCAGATCCTTCGAAAAATAAGGAAGCAGGCTCATCGTCGCGAATTCGGTGGTACCGATGGCGAAACCGCCCATGGCCAGCGCGAAATGGATGATGCCCGGATGGAATATCCGCTTGTCAACGCTGTCAGGGGGCATGATTTCCGCTCAAAAGCGCTTATGTATGGATGGTGGCGGGTTTCGTAAACCCCTTCTTGGAATCATTCCGCCCTTTGCCAGGTCTGCGACCGCCCGAAGAGCGACAAACCAACATACCCGCGCACGACCAGCCGCTTTCCCTCACCCTCCAGGCGCAGGAGACAGCTATAGACCGTCCCGGATTCGGGATCGAGAACATCGCCGCCGCTGAACCCGTCGACATCGGCCTTGAGGTTACGAAGGATTACCATTCCGGCCACCGGCTGGTCCTTGCGCTCGTCCTCGCAGGCGTTGCAGCGGGCATCCGCCTCCTCGGGCACCAGATTGGCCTCGATCCGGCCGAAATAGGCCTCGCCCTGACGATAGATACGGACTAAAGCACGCGGCGCACCGGTATGATCGTCAACAGTTTTCCAAAGTCCTTCGGGTGACGCCGAAGGCTCCGCGTGAACACCCCATGACAGCGTGGCGAGGACCACTGCCGACACACAGTTGAAAAATGCAACTCTCAAACTTTCCCCCATAACGCATTTTTACCGTGCCAAACCTGTGGCCGCTCTGTTACAGGAAATTTCAATCAAAGCGGTCCGCTTAAACGAGAGTATAGTATCCCATGTCGTCTCACGAGGGACATCAGCGCGTGGCTTTCACGCGCGTGGCCATTACCGGTATAGCCGCTCGCCTGCCCGGCGCCCGCAACGAAGAAGAATTCTGGCA
The DNA here is from genome assembly GCA_021325215.1 of Alphaproteobacteria bacterium. Taxonomy (GTDB): domain Bacteria; phylum Pseudomonadota; class Alphaproteobacteria; order Rhodospirillales; family Magnetospirillaceae; genus JAJPHO01. The sequence continues at coordinate 65,078 of JAJPHO010000096.1, read as the reverse complement.
GATGCTCGTTGACGGACGCTGCGCCGTCGGAGCCCTGCCACCCGGCCGCTGGAGTCCCGACCGCTACTTCCATCCGCGCACCAGCGAACCCGGTTTCAGCTATACTTTCGCCGGCGGCTATCTCGACAATCCGTGGGACTTCGATCCCTCGGTATTCGGCATCTCCCCGCGTGAGGCCGCCGAGATGGACCCGCAGCAGCGCCTGCTGCTGGAAGTGGTGTGGAGCGCCCTCGAAGACAGCGGCATTCCGCCGAGTTCCCTGGCCGGCAAGACTGTCGGCGTCTATGTCGGCGCCTCCAGCCTCGATTACGGCAATCTGCACACCACCGATCCGGCCGCGATCGAAAGCCATTTCATGACAGGCAACACCCTGTCGATCCTGTCCAACCGCATCTCCTATATCTACGATCTGCGCGGCCCCAGCTTCACGGTCGACACCGCCTGCTCGTCCTCCATCGTCGCCTTCGCCGAAGCCCAGTCCGCCATCTCGTCGGGCCGCATCGACATGGCGATCGTCGCCGGCGTCAACATGCTGCTGGCGCCCAGCTCCTTCATCGGCTTCTCGCGCGCCTCTATGCTGTCGCCGACCGGCCTGTGCCGCCCGTTCTCCGCCATCGGCGACGGCTATGTGCGCGCCGAGGGCGCGGTCGCCATGGTGCTGGCCAGCGAGACCATCGCCAAGCAGCGCGCCTATCCGGTCCGCGCCGTCGCCCTCGCCTCGGGCATCAATTCCGACGGCCGCACCAACGGCATTTCGCTGCCTTCGATGGAAGGCCAGCGCGAGTTGCTGCGCCATGTCTACGAAACCATCGACCCCAACCGCCTGGCCTTCGTCGAAGCGCACGGCACCGGCACCCGCGTCGGCGACCCCGCCGAAGCCATCGCCATCGGTGAAGCCCTTGGCCGCCCGCGCTCGGCGCCGCTGCCGATCGGCTCGGTCAAATCCAATATCGGCCATCTCGAACCCGCCTCCGGCCTGGCCGGCCTCTACAAGGCGATCATGGCCCTCGAACACCGCGTGCTGCCGCGCTCGCTGCACGCCGAGGAACTGAACCCGGCGATCGATTTCGCCGACCTCAATCTGACCCTGGCCCGCGAAGCCGTCGCCCTGCCGAAGGACGGCACCTGGCTGGCCGGCATCTCCAATTTCGGCTTCGGCGGCACCAATGCGCACGTCGTGGTCAGCCAGCCCGAACCCGCCGCGCCCGCCGCGACGGCCGAAGCCCAGGCTCCGCGCCTGATGATGCTGTCGGCCTTCTCGCGCCCGGCTCTGCATGACGCCGCCCGCGCCGCCGCCGAACTGATCGAGTCCGGCGCGGATGCCGCCGACATCGCCGCCGGCTATGCCTGGCAGCGCGACAAATCCGCCCATCGCGTGGCTCTGCCGCTCGGCGAAACCGGCGCGTCCGTCGCGGCTCTGAAAAGCTTTGCCGAGACCGGCGCCATCGCCGACGGCATCGCCGGCACCGCCCCCTCGGCGGCGCCCAAGGTCTGCTTCGTGTTCTCCGGCAACGGCTCGCAATGGGCCGGCATGGGCCGCGGCGCTTTCGCCCGCAATGCGGTGTTCCGCAAGCATTTCGAAAGCATCGACGCGCTGTTCGCGCACCACGCCGACTGGTCGCTGGTCGAGGCCCTGCACGATGACGGCCTGGCCGAGCGCCTGAAGCTGACCCGCGTGGCGCAGCCGATCCTGTTCGCCCTGCAATCCTCGCTGAACGCCGCCCTGGCCGCCTGGGGCATCAAGCCGGACATGGTGCTGGGCCATTCGGTCGGCGAAGTCGCCGCCGCCGAAGCCGCCGGCATCCTCAGCCTGGCCGAAGCGGTGCGCGTGATCTATCTGCGCAGCGAGCATCAGGAAAGCGCCTTCGGTCTCGGCACCATGGCGGTGGCCGGCCAGTCGCAGGAAAACACCCTGAGCCTGATCGCCGACAGCGGCCTGGCCGGTCTCGAAGTCGCGGCGATCAACAGCCCGAATTCGGTGACGATCTCCGGCCCGGTCGACGCGATCAAGACCTTCTCGCAATTCGCCCGCAAGCGCCGCGTCGCCGTGCGCGCGCTCGATCTGGCCTATCCCTTCCATTCCGCCCTGCTCGAACCGCTGAAACAGCCTTTGCTCGACGCGCTGGGCAAGGTCGAGGCCGGCAATGGCGACGGCGCCCTGTTCCTGTCCACCGTCACCGGCAGCGAAACCGCCGGCGCGACGCTGGACGCCGATTACTGGTGGCACAATGTGCGCGAGCCGGTGCAGTTCCGCGGCGCAGTGACCAGCGCGGCGCAGAAGGGCGCCACCCTGTTCATCGAGATGGGCCCGCGCCCGATCCTGACCGCCAACATCAGCGACATTCTCGATGAAGGCGGCTTCGACGGCGCCTCGCTGCCCAGCCTGACCGACAAGGAAAGCGCCGAGACTCCCACCGATCCGCTGGTGATGGTGGCCGCCCGCGCCCTGGTTCTGGGCTGCCGCGTCGACGCCGAAGCTCTGTTCGGCTCGCGCCCGGCGCAGCGCGTCAAACTGCCGGCCTATCCGTGGCAGTACAAGCCCTACAAGCAGCATCAGACCAATGAAGGCCTGGACATCTACGGCTCGGTGCCGCGCCATCCGCTGATCGGCGCCCGCCTGGCTTCCGGCACGCCGGAATGGCGCAACCTGATCGATGCCGCGACCGTGCCCTATCTGGCCGACCACTGCATCGACGGCGAGATCATCGTTCCCGGCACCGGCTTCGCCGAAATGGCCCTGGCCGCCGCCCGCGAGATCTATCCGGAAGGCCCGATCGGCCTCGAGGATTTCGACCTGCTGCAATGGCTGCCGATTCCCGCCGACGGGATGAAGGAAGTCTCGGTCCGCCTCAGCGGCGATACCAACGTGATCGAGATCTGGGCCCGTCCGCGCCTCGGCGAGGATGAGTGGACCCTGTGCGCCCGCGGCCGCATCGTGCGCGTCGCCTCGCCGACCCCGGCGGTGATTCCGCGGCGTACCGATCTGCCCCAGCACTTCTCGTCCGAGCAGGTCTATGAGAGCGCCACCCGTGTCGGCGTCGAGTATGGCCCGCTGTTCCGCCGCGTGCTGCGCGCCAGCCGTAACGCAACCCTGATCGAAGTCGATCTGGCGCCGTTCGAGAATGCCGCCGGAATCGCCACCCGTCCGCAGGTGCTGCACCCGATCGCCCTCGATTCGGCCTTCCACGCCATGTTCGAGAACATCAAGGCGCGCGACGGCGAGCGTTATGCCTTCCTGCCGGTCCGTTTCGGCCGCCTGCGCGTCGACCGCGACGGCGCCGTTCCCAACCGCGCCCGCGTCTTCGTCGACCGCGAGACCGACGATTCCCTGTCGATCACCGTCGACCTCTATGACGATGAGGGCTTCATCGCCGGTCTCGGCGCCGGCCTGTTCCGCGCCGTCACCCTCGACCGCCGCAAACAGCCCAATGTGTTCTTCCATGAGCAATCGGTCCGCCTGGAGCGCGAAAGCACCGCGATCAAGCATGCCGCTTTGGCCGGCCTCAAGCGCGAAACCCGCGAGAACCGCCCGGATTCCTGGCTGATCCTGGAAGCCTTCTCGCGCTCGCTGGCCTGGACCGCGCTGAGCGGCAAGCCGCTCGATGCCGCCAGCCTCGACGAGACCCAGCGGGCCCTGCTCGAACATCTGCACGCCGCCGATCTGGCCGAGGAAACCCCGGAAGGCTGGGTGCTGGCCGAGGAAAGCGGTCTGCCCGAGCCCGCCGACATCCTGACCACCTTCGCCGCCGAATTCGCCGGCGCCACGCCGGAGATCGTCCTGGCCGCCCAGGCCCTGTCCGGTGACGGCGCGGAAATCCGTCCGGCCCTGGTCGAGCAGTTCGAGACCAGCTCGATCCTGTTCGAGCCGTTGCACTCTTCGGCTCTCGCCATCTGCGAAGCGGTCCAGGCCCGTCTGGCGCCGGAACCGCTGCGCATCCTGGTCGCCGAATCCTCGTGCCTCGGCCTGCTGCGCGCCTTGTCGCCGCTGGTCCGTCAGGGCCGCGCGGTGGTGACCGTGCTCGGCACCGACGCCCGCCGCGTCAATCTGACCGCCGCCCGCCGCGGCCCGGTCGACGGCTTCACCTTCGAAGCCATCGACGCCGACGCCGACGAAGCGGCTCCCGCGCAATACGATCTGGCCCTGGCTTTCGCCTTCGGCCCGGTCTTCAACGCCGACACCGCCCTCGGCCGCGCCATCGCCCGCCGTCTGGCGCCGGGTGGCGTGCTGTGCGCCTTCCAGCCGAGCGAAGCGCTGAGCTTCGACCTGCTGCTCGCCGCGTCCGAACAGGGCGTCGGCCGGGTCCGCGCGGCGCAGGACAGCGCCCGCCTGCTGGTCGCTTCCGGCTTCGGCGCGATCGACAGCCATGAGCTGCCCGACAATATGGGCACCGTGCTGCTGGCCGCGACCGACCGCACCCAGGCCGCCAAGCCGCACACCGCCATTCCGGTGGTGATGGTCGACCGCCCCTCCATCGTCATGGAGCAGCTGGCCCAGGCCCTGCGCATGGATGGCACGCCGCTGCACCGCCTGCTCCCCGCCGACATCGCCGCCGGCTGGACCGCGCTCGCCGCCCAGTGGAGCGCGGATCAGACCGTCGAAGTGGTCTTCCCGGCCATCTTTGACGAGGAAACCGGGCTCGACCAGTCGATCGCCCAGCTCGCCGCGCTGCTGGAAGCCATGCAGGGCCGCAAGGACCGCCTGTGGCTGGTGACCCGCGGCCGCAGCGCCGCGGAAGGCGCCGGTCTCGATCCCCGCGCCGAGGCGCTGTGGTGCTTCCTGCGCGTCGCGATCAACGAATATCCCGGCCTGACCATCAAGCTGGTCGACCAGGCTCCGCGCCTCGACCCCGAGCTGGCGGCCCGCCGCCTGGCGGAATTGCTGGCCGGCACCATCGCCGATGCCGAACTGGCCATCGACGAGCAGGGCCTGACCGCGGTTCGCGTGCTGACCGGCCTCGGCCGCGAAGCGACCGACCTCGAAGTGCCGGCGGTGCGCATCGAACTGCGCACCAAGGGCATGCTGTCCCAGTTCGACTGGGTCGAGATGGAGCGCCGGGCCCCCGGTCCGCGCGAAGTCGAGGTCGCGATCGAATCCTCGGGCCTCAATTTCCGCGACATCATGCTGGCCACCGGCCTGCTCGACGACGACGTGCTCGATGACGGCCTGGCCGGCGCCGTGTTCGGCTTCGAATGCGCCGGGCGCGTCGTGGCCGTCGGCTCCGAGGTCACCGAACTCGCCGTCGGCGACGCGGTGACCGGCTTCGGCCGCCAGAGCTTCGCCAGCTACACCACCGCCGATGTCGGCGTGTTCACCAAGCTGCCCGACGAGGTGCCGCTGGAAGCCGCCGCGACCATCCCGGTGGCCTTCCTGACCGCCTGGTACGCCCTGGTGCACCAGGCCCGTCTGCAGGCCGGCGATTGGGTGCTGATCCATGGCGCCGCCGGCGGCGTTGGCATCGCGGCGATGCAGATCGCCCGCCTGCTGGGGGCGCGCATCGCCGCCACCGTCAGCACGCCCGACAAGCGCGCCTTGGCCAAGCTCTATGGCGCCGAGCGCATCTACAATTCGCGCAGCACCGCCTTCGCCGACGAAATCCGCGCCGATCTGGGCGGCGTCGACGTGGTGCTGAACTCGCTGGCCGGCGAAGCCATGCTGGCCAGTGTGAAGTGCCTGAAGCCGTTCGGCCGCTTCATCGAGCTGGGCAAGCGCGATTACGTGCTCAACACGGCGATGGGCCTGCGTCCGTTCCGCCGCAATTTGACCTATTACGGTGTCGATCTCGACCAGCTGCTGGCCGCCAACCTGCCCTTGGCGCAGAAGCTGATGGGCGAGCTGATGGGCCACTTCTCCAGCGGCGCCCTGGCGCCCCTGCCCTATCGCAGCTTCGAATGGTTCGAAGCCGGCGAGGCCTTCCAGCTGATGCAGGCGGCCGGCCATGTCGGCAAGATCGTGGTCCGCCCGTCCGCCCGTCCGATCGCCACCAAGGTGGCGCGCGGCGCCTTCAAGCCCGGTCCCGGCTGCCATCTGGTGGTCGGCGGCGCCGGCGGCTTCGGCTTCGAGACCGCTGCCTGGCTGGCGGAAAAGGGCGCCGAGACCATCGTCGTGGCCTCGCGCCGCGGGGCGCTGGAACCCGGCGTCGAGACCCGTGCCGCGGCCCTGCGCGCCAGCGGTGTGAAACTGCTGGTCGAAGCGCTGGACGTCACCGACGCCAAGGCGGTCGAGGTCCTGGTGCAGAAGCTGACCCGCGAGCATGGCCGCCTGGCCGGCGTCATGCACGCCGCCATGGTGCTGGATGACGGCATGATCTCCGGCCTCGAACCGTCGCGCACCCGCAAGGTGCTGGCGCCGAAGGTGCAGGGTGCCGACAATCTCGACCGCGCCACCCGCAATTCGGGCCTGGACTATTTCGTCGCCTTCTCGTCGGTGACGACGATGATCGGCAATATGGGCCAGGGCGCCTATGTCGCCGCCAACGGCTATCTGCAGGGATTGATGCGCCGCCGGCGCGCCGCGGGCCTGCCCGGCCTGGCGGTCGGCTGGGGCGCCATCGGCGATGTCGGCGTTCTCGCCCGCGATGCCGAGGGTGCCGCCAAGCTGGAGCGCATCAGCGGCATCATCGCCATGCGCGCCGGTGAAGCCCTCTCGCATCTGGAAGGTCTGCTGACCCGCCAGGACAGCTGCCCCGACACCGTCCATTGCGCTTCGTTCAAGCCGGCTGCCGGCCTGCAGGGCCTCAAGTTGCTCAGCACCCCGGCCTTCGGCACTTTGTTCGCGGCGGCCGAGGGCGGCGCCGGCGAGTCCGGCGTCGATCTGGCCGGCCTGATCGCCGAAAAGGGCGAGCTTGCCGCCCGCGGCATCGTCGCCGGTCTGGTGGCGCAGGAAGTGGCGCGCATCCTCCGCCTCACCGCCGAGGATATCGATGTGGCCCAGCCGCTCGACGATCTCGGCATGGACAGCCTGATGAGCCTGGAACTGCGCATGGGCATCGAGGCGCGCTTCGGCGTCGAGCTGCCGGTGGTGGCCATCAGCGCGGGCGTCAATGTCAATGAACTGGCGACGCGCCTGATCGCCGCTGCCAGCGATGGAAAAGCCCCGGCCGAAGACAAGGGACCGGGTGCGATGGAGTTGAACCTGATGCAGCGCCATGGCGGCGATATCGATGTGACCGAACTGGCCGCCGTGACCGACATCGTTGAGGAGAGCCGCGCTGCGGTGACGGCCCTGCTGTGAGCTTTTTTCTTTCCGGCGTGCGACTGCACGCCCGCGCTGCCGACAGCGTCGAACACACAGACACAATAGCTTGGCGCGGTAGCCAAGCGCATGGAATGCGCGCCCGGCGCTTGAGGGACATATAAATGACCGACAATCCCATTGGAGGCCTGACCCGTTCGGTCAAGTCCGCGCTGCTCGACACCATGCGCAAGAGCAGCGACAAGGCTCCCCGCACCGCGGCCGCGGCCCCCCAGGGCAAGGGCCGCGATCTGTCGTTCGAAAGCCTGCCGGCCTATCAGCAGCTGAAGACCAGCCGCGCCATGGCCGACGCGCTGAAGATCAACTTCCCGTTCTACCGCCCGCACGACATCAAGGCGGGTGCGCAGAGCGTCATCGCCGGCAAGAGGGTGGTGAACTTCGCCTCCTACGACTATCTGGGACTCAACGGCCATCCCGAGATCACCAAGGCGGTGACCGAGGCGGCCGCGACCTGGGGCACCAGCGTCTCGGCCAGCCGCATCACGGCGGGCGAGCGCGGTTTCCACCGCGAGCTCGAACGCGCCATCGCCGATGTCTACGAAGCCGAGGATTCCCTGGTCTTCGTCAGCGGCCACGCCACCGCGATCTCGACCATCGCCGCGCTGATGGGGCCGAAGGACCTGATCCTTCACGATTCGCTGATCCATAATTGCGTCGTGGTCGGCGCCCAGGCCTGCGGCGCCACCCGCCGCTCCTTCCCGCATAACGACCTCGACGCGCTGCATGAAATCCTGCTGACCACGCGCGATCGTTTCGATCGCGTACTGATCGTCACCGAGGGCCTGTTCTCGATGGATGGCGACGGGCCGGATCTGGCCAAGCTGGTCGATCTGAAGGAGCGCTTCGAGTGCTGGCTGATGGTCGACGAGGCCCATTCGCTGGGCATTCTCGGCAAGACCGGCCGCGGCCTGTTCGAGATGGAGGGCGTCGATCCCAAGCGGGTCGACATCTGGCTCGGCACTCTGTCGAAGACCCTGGTCAGCTGCGGCGGCTATATCGCCGGCAAGCGCTCGCTGGTCGACTATCTCAAGCTGGCGGCGCCCGGCATGGTCTACAGCGTCGGCATGCCGGCGCCGGCCGCCATCGCCTCGCTGACCGCGCTGCAGATCATGAACCGCGAGCCCGAGCGCGTCTCGCGCCTGCAGGCCAATGGCAAGCTGTTCCTCGACAAGGCGCGCGAAGCCGGCCTCGATGTCGGCGACAGTTGGGGCTATGCGGTGACGCCGGTGATCCTGGGCGACAGCCTGCGCACCGTGCTGCTGGCCGAACGCCTGCTGGCGCGCGGCTACAACGCCTTCCCGATCGTGCCGCCCGGCGTGCCGGAGCAATCGGCCCGCCTGCGCTTCTTCATCTCCTCGGAACACACCACCGAAGAGATCGAAGGCGCGGTCGCCGCGACCAAGGAAGAGCTGGAAAAGCTGCAGAAGGAAGGCGTCTCCTTCGCCACCATGGCCAAGCTGATGAAAGCACGGCTTACCTCGTGAGCCGCAAATGCCTGGTCACCGGCGGGACCGGCCTGCTCGGTCTCAATCTGGCGCGCCGCCTGGTGCAGGCAGGCTGGGATGTCAGCGTGCTGAGCCGCAGCGAGGGCAATCGCCGCTATCTGTCCGACCTGCCCGTCACCTTCTTCCAGGGTGACGTCGGCACCGGCGAGGGCCTGGATCAGGCCACCGCCGGACAGGAGGTTGTCTTCCACGTCGCCGGCGACACCGGCTTTTGGAAGAAGCGCTATGCCCAGCAATGGCGCACCAATGTCGACGGCACCGTTAACGTCATCCAGTCGGCCAAACGCAGCGGCGTCCGCCGGGTGGTCCATACCAGTACGGTCGACGCCATCGGATTCAATCCTGACGGCTTGGCCGACGAGAGCTGGGCCGACTTCAATCTCGGCCGCTTCGGCTATCACTACGCCATCAGCAAGCGCGAAGCGGAGAAGCGCGCGCTGGCGCTGAACGGCGACGGCATCGAGGTGGTGGTGATCCAACCGGCTTCGATGATCGGCCCCTATGACGTGACCCTGCAATTCGGCCGGCTGTTCGCCGAACTGCGCGACGGCAAGGCCGCCGCGGTGCCGGGCGGCGGCGCGTCGTTCAACCATGTCGAAGCGGTGGCCGACGCCCATATCGCCGCCGCCGACCGCGGCGTGCCCGGCGAGTGCTATATCTGCGCCGGCGAACCCGTCTCCTATCGCCGCCTGTTCGACAGCATCGCCCGCCTCATGTCGGTCAAGCCGCCGCGCCTGACCGCGCCGGCCTGGGTGCTGATCGCCTATGGCTGGGCCGACGAAGCCATCGCCGGCCTGACCGGCAAGGCGCCGCAGATCAATCCCGGCATGGCCTATTATATGAGCCGCAATCCGCAATATAGCAGCGACAAGGCCATCGCCGCCCTGGGCTACCGGATCGTGCCGTTCGAGCAGGCGCTCGACGATGCCCATCGCTTTCTGACCGAACACGGGTTTCTGGCCTAGAAAGCCTGGGGGTCGCCCCTAATTATCCTCGTTTGAACGACGGGCCGGGGCATCCGATCCTGCCGGCATGAACCGGCTCCGTCTCGTCCTCCTCCTGCTCGCGGCGGCCTGGATCGCCCCGGCCGACACGCCGCCCGCTTATCTGCTGAAAGGCGGCACCATTCTGTCGATGAAGGCCGGGGAACCTCCCTTCCAGGCCGACATCCTGCTGCGCGGCGACAGGATCGCCGTCATCGCGCCGCATCTCGACGCTCCCCCCGGCGCCAAGACCATCGACGTATCCCGCCGCTATGTGCTGCCGGGTTTCATCGATATGCATGCCCATGTGACCTATCTGCACGATGGGGATTTCGGCAAAGGCTTCGACCTCGCCGTCAGCCGCGAAATTCTGGCCGAGCTGTTGCGCTACGGCGTCACGACGGTGCGCAATCCCGCCGCGCCGCCCGAAAAAGCCGTCGCGCTGCGCGAAGCGATCGATGGGCCGGCCATTGTGACGGCGGGACTGCCCCTGAATGGCGGCCGCTTCTCGACGCCGGAAGCCGTCGAGACCGAGGTGGAGCGCGAATGCGCGCTCGGCGTCGATTACATCAAGATCTATGCCCGCTCCACGCCCGACCTGACCAAAACCGCCATCGACGCCGCCCATCGCTGTGGCATCAAGACGATCGGGCACCTGCAGGCGACCGACTGGCCGACGGCGGCCCGCCTGGGAATCGATTTCCTGACCCATGCCGTCAGCTGGTCGGCCAGCGCTTTGCCGCCCGCCAAGCGGGCCGCCTACGAGGCCGAGATCAAACAGCGCGGCGCCATGAAGGCGCGGATCACCTGGCTGGAATCGCTCGATGTCGACGGCCCGGAGATGACGGAAATCGTCGATTCCCTGGTCGAACACCACATTTCCGTCGACCCGACCCTGGTCGCTTATGAGACCAAATTCGTTCCGTCGGCCAAATATCGCAGTGAAGAAAATCTGGCCTTGGCGCCTCAAGCCTTGCGCGAGGATTGGCGGGATGGCGGCCCGACCGGCGACTGGAGCGACGAGGACTTCTCCCGCATGAACAAGGCCTGGCCGAAGATGCTGGCCATCGTCCGGCGCTATTACGAGGCCGGTGTCCTGCTGACCACCGGCAGCGACCTGCCCAACATCTATGTGGTGCCGGGCGTCAGCCTGCATCAGGAAATGGAACTTCTGGCCGAGGCCGGCATTCCGCCGACCGACGTGCTGGCGATGGCCACGCGCAACGGCGCGGAAGCGCTCGGCAAGGCCGATGAGATCGGCACCATCGAGACAGGAAAGGTCGCAGATCTGGTCGTGCTGGAGCGCGATCCGCTCGACGACATCAGGAACACGCGGTCGATCGACTACGTCTTCCACCGCGGCGCGGTGATGGTCAGCGCGAATGCAGCAGGAGCAGCAGACCGATGGTGACCAGCGCCACCGCCTGGGTGGCGACGCGCAGGCTCATCAGCTTGGTGGCCCAGCGGTTATTGGTCTCGCCGCCTTTGACGAACACCGCCACGCCGGTCAGCAGAACGATCACCACCGCGGCGAGGGCAAGGCCCAGAACGAGATTCAAAGCGTGTTGCATGGAGCGACTCTAATACGGGCCGGCGTGGATTGAAAGCCCGTCCGGGTTGACCATGTGGTTGTCTATCGATAACAGACAACAAACGGAAAACGCTCCATGATCACCCGTCGCACTCTGCTTCAGTCGGCCGGAGCCGGCACACTGGGCGCAGCCGCCCTTCCCGCCGCTGCGGCCCCCGCCGCGGAAGCCAGGAAATTCTCAGGACCGCGAAACATGCCCCACGATATGACTCTGCTGGCGATCCGCAATGCGGATGGCAGCGATTCCCTCGGCGTCAAATTGGAGGGCGGCATCCTCGATGTGCGCGCCGCCGCCAAGCGCTTGAACCTGGCCGATCCCGGCAATCTCGATCAGGTGCTGCAGGAAAGCCGCGGCCCCGAACTGGCCAAGCTGGTCGAAGCCGCGCAGAAGGCCAGGCTGCCGCTGGTCGCGGAAAGCTCGATCACCCATGGCAAGCTGTTCTCGCATCCGGGCAAGATCATCTGCGTCGGGCTGAATTACCGCCGCCATGCCGAGGAAGTGAAGATGGCTTTCCCGAAATGGCCGGTGCTGTTCTCCAAATTCGACAATTCCCTGGCGGCGCATAATTGCACCATCAAGCTGCCGCCCAAGGAAGTCTCCTATAAATTCGACTACGAGACCGAGCTGCTGATCGTGATGGGCAAGACCGCCTATAACGTCTCCGAGGAGGAAGCCCTGTCCTATGTGGCCGGCTATTGCACCTCGAACGATTTCTCGGCGCGCGACCTGCAGCTGGAAACCGGCGGGCAGTGGCTGATCGGCAAGACGCTGGACGATTTCGCCCCGATCGGCCCCTATTTCGTCTCCGCCGACCGCGTGCCCGATCCCAACAATCTCAAGCTGACCACCACGGTCAATGGCGAGACCCGCCAGGATTGGAGCACCAACGACTTCATCTTCAATTGCCAGCAGCAGATTTCCTACATCTCCAAGCATTGGCCGCTGGAACCCGGCGACATCATCTTCACCGGCACGCCGCAGGGCGTCATCCTCGGCAAACCCAAAGAGGAACAGGTCTGGCTGAAGGCCGGCGACAAGATCACCAGCACCCTCGAAGGATTGGGCACCTTGTCCTTCACACTGGCTTGACAGCCTTTCCCCATCGGCTACGGTTTTCGCCCTGGGTTTTGGGGGAATGCCGTAGTCGGCGGGTCATGAATTATTTTCTGCAGCAGCTGATCAACGGCGTTACGCTGGGCGCCATCTACGGTCTCATCGCCATCGGCTACACGATGGTTTACGGCATCATCGGCATGATCAATTTCGCCCATGGCGACATCATGATGATCGGCGCCTTCATCTCCCTCATCGCCTTCCTGGTGATCGCGGCGCTGGGCGTCACCTCGGTGCCGCTGGCCCTGGTTCTGGTGCTGGTCTGCGCTCTGTTCTTCACCTCCGCCTATGGATGGGCGGTCGAGCGCGTCGCCTATCGCCGCCTGCGCGGCTCGTTCAAGCTGGCGCCGCTGATCTCCGCCATCGGCATGTCGATCGTGCTGCAGAACGGCGTGCAGCTGGTCCAGGGCGCGCGCGTCAAGCCCCTCGCCCCGGTCATCACCGGCGGCATCGAGCTGTCCGGCGCCGAGTCCAGCTATCCGGTCACGCTGGGCTGGCTGCAGATCGTCATCATCCTGCTGACCGTCGCTTTGATGGCCGGCTTCACCTGGCTGATCCAGCGCACCTCGCTTGGCCGCGCCCAGCGCGCCACCGAACAGGATATGGGCATGGCGATGCTGCTGGGCATCAATGTCGACCGCGTCATCTCGATGACCTTCGTGATCGGCGCGGCGCTGGCCGGGGTCGCCGGGTTGATGGTCACGCTCTATTACGGCGTGGTGGATTTCTACATCGGCTTCAATGCCGGCATGAAAGCCTTCACCGCCGCCGTGCTGGGCGGCATCGGCTCGCTGCCCGGCGCCATGCTGGGCGGGCTGCTGATCGGGCTGATCGAGGCGCTGTGGTCGGGCTATGGCAGCATCGAATACAAGGATGTCGCGGTCTTCGCCGTGCTGATCCTGGTGCTGATGTTCCGGCCCTCGGGACTGCTCGGTAAGCCGGAAGTGGAGAAGGTCTGATGGCCGCCTTCAAGGACGCCATTCTGGCCGGCCTGGTCGCGGCGCTCCTCGCGCTGCCGATGCTGGGCTTTCACCTCGGCGATTCGGCGCAGGGCCTGCAGCTGGAAACCCATCTGGAGCTGGTGCCGCTCGCCGCCGCTATCGTCTTCGCCGGACGGCTTGCGCTGAACCTCGCCGCGCCCTGGCTGGCGAAGTGGAAAGACCGCGCGCCGGCCGGCAAGCCGAAGCTGGAAACCGGCGTCAGCCGCCGCCCGCTCTATATCGGCATCGCCATGGCCGCCGCCGCGCTGATCCTGCCGCTGACGCCCTGGGGCGACCGCAACATCCTCGACAAGGCGACGCTGGTGCTGATCTACGTCATGCTCGGCTGGGGACTCAATATCGTGGTCGGGCTGGCCGGGCTGCTGGTGCTGGGCTATGCCGCCTTTTATGCGGTGGGCGCCTATGCCTTCGCCATTCTATCGCAGATGGGTTTCAGTTTCTGGCAGTGCCTGCCGATCTCCGGTGCCGTCGCGGCGCTGTTCGGACTGCTGGTCGGGTTCCCGGTGCTGCGTCTGCGCGGCGATTACCTCGCCATCGTCACCTTGGGCTTCGGCGAGATCATCCGCGTCATCCTGCTGAACTGGGCCAGCTTCACCGGCGGTCCCAACGGCATTTCCAGCATTCCGCGCCCCAGCTTCTTCGGCATGCCGATGACTGCCAGCTCGCCGGGCCACACGACCTTCCACGAATTCTTCGACATTCCCTTCTCGCCGGTGCAGCGCATCGTCCTGTTGTATTACGTGATCCTGCTGCTGGCGCTGGTCACCAATCTGGTATCCTTGCGCATCCGCCGCCTGCCGGTCGGGCGCGCCTGGGATGCGCTGCGCGAGGATGAGATCGCCTGCCGGTCCTTGGGCATCAACCCGACCTCGACGAAATTGTCGGCCTTCGCGCTGGGCACCGCCTTCGCCGGATTCGCCGGCTGCTTCTTCGCCACGCGCCAAGGCTTCATCAGCCCGGAAAGCTTTTCCTTCATCGAATCGGCGGTGATCCTGGCCATCGTCGTGCTGGGCGGCATGGGCAGCCAGACCGGCGTGGTGCTGGCCGCCATCCTGCTGGTCGGCCTGCCCGAATGGTTCCGCGACCTGGCGCAATACCGCATGATCGCCTTCGGCGGGGCCATGGTGCTGATCATGCTGTGGCGGCCCAAGGGCCTTCTGGCCGGGCGCACGCCGACCATTCGCCTGAACAAGGGAGACGCGGCATGAACGCTCCCCTGCTCCAGGTCGAGAATCTGACCATGCGCTTCGGCGGGCTGATCGCCATCAACGATCTGTCGCTCACCGCTCGCCAGAACGAGATCACCGGCATCATCGGCCCCAACGGCGCCGGCAAGACCACTTTCTTCAATTGCGTGACCGGCTTCTACAAACCGACCGAGGGCCGTCTCACTCTGACCCCGCCCGATGGCGGAACCTGGCCGCTGCAAGCGATGCAGGGCTTCCGCATCGCCAAGAAAGCCCGAGTCGCCCGCACCTTCCAGAACATCCGGCTGTTCCCCGGCATGACGGTGCTGGAAAACCTGCTGGTGGCCCAGCACAACAGGCTGATGGCCGCGTCGGCGTTCTCCATCGCCGGGCTGTTCGGACTCAAAAGCTACCGCAAGGCCGAAGCCGAAGCGGTCGAGAAATCCCGCCAATGGCTGGCCCGCATCGGTCTGGAGAAATCCGCCGACCTGCCGGCCGGCTCGCTGCCTTACGGGGCGCAGCGGCGCCTGGAGATCGCCCGCGCCATGTGCACCGATCCGGTGCTGCTGTGCCTGGACGAGCCGGCCGCCGGCCTCAATCCGAAGGAATCCCTCGAACTCAACGATCTGCTGCTCGACATCCGCCAGACCAGCAAGATCGGGCTGCTGCTGATCGAGCATGACATGAGCGTGGTGATGAAGATCTCCGACCATGTGGTGGTGCTGGATTACGGCGCCCGCATCGCCGCCGGCACGCCCGAACAGGTGCGCCACGATCCTAACGTCATCCGCGCCTATCTCGGCGCCGACGAGGACGAGCCGCTGCCCGCCGTGGTCGCCAAGGACCTGGGAGAACAGTAATGCTCAAGGTCCAAGGCCTGTGCTCGGGATATGGCCGCATCCGGGTTCTCGAAGACGTGTCGATCGAGGTCGCCGAAGGCGAGATCGTCACCCTGATCGGCGCCAACGGCGCCGGCAAGACCACCCTCTTGATGACGTTGTGCGGCAAACCGGCCGCCAGCGCCGGCTCGGTCACCTTCCAGGGCAAGGAATTGCTCGGCATGCCGACCTGGAAGATCATCCGCCAAGGCATCGCCCATTCGCCGGAAGGGCGCCACATCTTCCCGCGCATGAGCGTGCTGGAAAATCTGCAGATGGGCGCCCAGGCCGCCGATCCCGCCCATTTCAAGCAGGATTACGAGCGGATGCTCGATTTGTTCCCCCGCCTGCGCGAACGCCTGAAGCAGCGCGCCGGCACCTTGTCGGGCGGCGAGCAGCAGATGCTGGCGATCGGCCGCGCTTTGATGGGCCGCCCCAAATTGCTGCTTCTGGACGAACCCAGCCTCGGCCTGGCGCCGATGATCGTGCGGCAGATCTTCGACATCATCCGCGAGATCAACCAGAAGGACGGCATGACCGTGCCGCTGGTCGAACAGAACGCCTTCCACGCCCTCAAACTGGCCCATCGCGGCTATGTGATGGTGCAGGGCCGCATCACCATGGCGGGAACCGGCGCCGATCTCCTGGCCGATCCGAGCGTTCGCGCCGCCTATCTGGAAGGCGGCGCCTGACGCTGCGTCACCGGTGTTCGCGGCTGTAGGTCTGGATCAGGCTGATATAGTTCGCGCGCTCATAGGCACCGGGCTCCTTGATCCGGCTGCGGCTCATCACGCCGCGCACGCGGTCCAGCGAATCGAGCCGCCGGGAGTCGAGCCAGGCACGCAGGCCATCGAGCAGCGTGTGCACATGATCGGGACCATGGCGCAGAATGGATGCCGTCGTCATCACCACGTCGGCGCCGGCCAGCAGGAGCTTGAGTACATCCTCTGCGTTATCCACACCCGTCGATGCCGCCAGCGAACAACGCACCTGCCTGTAAAGAATGGCGATCCAAAGCAGCGGCAGGCGCAATTCCGGCGGCGAGCTCAGCTCCAGTTCGCGGGATAGTTTCAGGCGCAACAGGTCGATGTCGGGTTCGATGAGGCGGTTGAACAGCACGACGCCTGCCGCGCCCTCCTCCGCCAGTCCGGCGACGACATGGCCCACGGAACTGAGAAAGGAAGGAATCTTCGCGACGACCGGAATGCTCACCGCGCGCCGTACGGCGGCCACCACGTCGAGATAGCGCTGTTCGATCTGGGCCCCGGACTGGGTGATATCGACCGGCACATAATAGATGTTCAGTTCCAGCGCATCCGCGCCCGCCTCCTCGACCATCGCCGCATAATCGACCCAGCCGCTGACGGACGCCGCGTTGATGCTGGCGATCACCGGGACATCGAGAGCGTCTTTGGCCCGGCGCACCAGATCCAGATAGCCTTCGGGACCGACGCCGTAGGGACCGAGGCCGGCGTCGGCCAGATAGCCGCGCGCCTCCGGATTGTTGTCGGCGGCCTGCGCATGGATGGCGGCGAGACGGTCCCGCTCCGCCTCCAGCTGTTCCTGGAACAGGGAGGGCAGCACCACGGCGCCGATCCCCGCATCCTCGAGCCGCCGCAAATGGCCGACATCGGCATTGAGCGGCGAAGGAGAGGCGACAAGCGGCGTCCGCAGCGTCAGACCGAGATAGGAAGTGGCAAGATTCATGGTCTCTCTCCGGGCCGCCTAGGCGACCAACTCGTTGGTCAAAGGGGAACCGCGTTCGAATTCGCTGAGATTACGAAGCGTCGTCGCCGCGATCTCGTCGAGCGCTTCCCAGGTCATGAAGCCCATATGCGAGGTCATGATCACCTTGGGAAAGCCCAGCAGCCGAGCCAGCACATCGTCCTGCAAAGGAGTGCGGGAGTGGTCGGCGAAGAAAACTTCGGCTTCACGGTCATAGACGTCGAGGGCAACTCCGCCGAGGCGGTCACGCTTCAGCTCCTCGATCAGCGCCTCCGAATCCAGCAGCGGCCCTCGGCTGGTATTGATCAGGAAGGCCCCGTCAGGCAGAAGGGAAAGGCGCCTGGCGTCGATCAGATGCCGCGTGTCGGGCGTCAGCGGCGCGTGCAGCGAAACGAAATCGCTTTGTCCCAGCAGATCGTCGAGAGGGAGGACCGGCCAGGGGACGGTGGCGGGATCGGCGAACGGATCGGACACGATGACGCGGCAGCCGAAGCCCCGCGCGATCTCCGCGACGACATGGCCGATCTTGCCGAGTCCGACGATGCCGAATGTCCGCCCATGCAGGACCGAGCCGACCAGCCCGTCGATGTTGAAATTGCCGTCCCGCACCCGCGTCACCGCGCGCGGCACCCGGCGCACCAGCGACAGAAGCAGCGCGAAGACATATTCGCCAACCGCATGGGGCGTATAGGACGGCACATAGACGCAGGTCAGCCCGGCGCGGCGCGCGGCGGCGATGTCCAGATTATTGTGGCCGGCGCTGCTCAGGGCGATCAACCGCACCCCATTGCCCGCCAGCGCCGTCAGCAGCGCTTCGTCGAGCAATTGGTCGTTGACGAAGGGAATGACCGCCTCGTTCCCCTTGGCCAGTGCCGCCGTGGTCGCATCGAGCGGCGCGGCCACATAGGCGATCTCGTGCGGCGATCCGATGCGCGCCGCCGCCGCGGCGAACGCCTTGCGCTCGAAAGGCTGGGCGCTGAACAGGACGGCCTTCATGCTTCTGTCTCGTCGCCATGCGGATCGATGGTGAAGCGGCTGCCGTCGCGCGCCGCGAGATCCTCATACTGCATGTATTTCTCACGGACCCATTTCTGCGCCCCGGCGAGCAGCGACGCCGCGCTCTCCGGGTCCGTCTCCACCAGCGAGCGATAGCGGATCTCGTTATAGGCGTAGTCCTTGAACGGAATACTGGGGCCCAGCGAGTCGAGGCTGAACGGATTGGCGCCGACCTTGCGCAGCGCCGGGTTGAAGCGGAACAAGGGCCAGTAGCCGCTCTGAGTCGCCAGTTCCTGCTGATGCAGACCCTGGCGCATGTCGATGCCGTGCGCGATGCAATGGCTGTAGGCGAGGATCAGCGACGGACCGTCATAGGCCTCGGCCTCGCGGAAGGCTTGGAGCGTATGCTGGGGATTGGCGCCCATCGCCACCTGGGCGACATAGATGTTGCCATAGGCGATCGCCAGCAGGGCCAAGTCCTTGCGCGGCGTGCGCTTGCCGGCGGCGGCGAACTTGGCGACCGCGCCGAGCGGCGTGGCCTTGGAGGACTGGCCTCCGGTGTTGGAATAGACTTCGGTGTCGAGCACCAGCACATTGACGTTGCGTCCCTGCGCCAGCACATGGTCAAGGCCGCCATAGCCGATATCGTAGGCCCAGCCGTCGCCGCCGACGATCCAGATGCTGCGGCGAACCAGATGATCGACGACCGACAGCAGATTCGCCGCGGTTTCGTCCGATTCGCCCAGCGCCAGCAGCTTCACCTTCAGCGCCGCCACCCGCTCGCGCTGGCGGCGGATTTCAGTCTCCTCGATCTGCGGGGCGGTGACGATCTCGCGGGCCAGATCCTCGCCCACCTTGGGCGCCAGGGCGGCGAGCAGCTTGTGGGCGAGCGCCAGATGCTGGTCGGCGGCAAGACGGAAGCCGAGGCCGAATTCGGCATTGTCCTCGAACAGGGAATTGGACCAGGCCGGGCCGCGCCCCTCATGGTTCACCCCCCACGGGGTGACGGGCAGATTGCCGCCATAGATCGAGGAGCAGCCGGTCGCGTTGGCGATCTGCGCGCGGTCGCCGAACAGCTGGCTGAGCAGGCGGAGATAGGGCGTTTCGCCGCACCCTGCGCAGGCGCCGGGGAACTGGAACAGCGGCTCAAGGAACTGCACGCCCCGAACATTGGAGGAGTCGACCCGAGCCCGGTCATTGACGGGCAGCGTTTCGAAGAAGCGGATATTCTCCCGCTCGCGGTCCAGAATCGGCCGCTTCTCGACGATATTGAGCGCCTTGGTATCCGGCTCGATCGGGCTGTGCGCCGGGCAGACCTCGACGCACAGTCCGCAGCCGGTGCAATCCTCGATATAGAGTTGCAGGGTGAATCTGGTGTCGGGATAGCCGCGCGTGTTGATCGTGGCCGAGGGGAACTCGGCGGGAGCGCCCGCCAGATGCTCGTCGTCATAGTAGCGTGAACGGATGACGGCATGGGGGCACACGAAACTGCACTGGCCGCACTGGATGCACAGATCGGCGACCCACTCGGGTACGGTGTCCGAGATGTTGCGCTTCTCAAAGGCGCTGGTGCCGGAGGGAAAGGTCCCGTCGGCGGGAATGCGGCTGACCGGGATAGTGTCGCCCTCGGCGGCGAACATCCGCGCGGTGACGTCGCGGACGAAGGCCGGAGCATTGGCCGGCACCCGGGCCGGCAGCTCGACGGCGCCGGCGTCGATCGTGGCGGGAACCTCGACTTTGTGGAGCCGTTCCAGCGCCCCATCGACGGCGGCGAAATTCATCTCCACCACCCGCTCGCCAGCGCGGCCATAGGATTTTCGGATGGAGTCCTTGATGCGCGCGATTGCCTCGTCGCGCGGCAGAATACCGGCCAGGGCGAAGAAACAGGTCTGCAGGATCGTATTGACGCGGAATCCGAGCCCAAGTGCGCGCGCGGCCTCCGAAGCGTCGATGGTGTAGAAGCTCAGCTTCTTGTCGATGATCGCCGATTGCACCGGCCTGGGCAGATGATGCCAGACCTGGTCCGGCGCATGCGGCGCGTTGAGCAGGAAGACGGCGCCTGGCGCCGCGTAGCGCAGCACGTCCTGGCGCTCGAGGAATTCGAATTTGTGGCAGGCGACGAACTCGGCCTGGAAGATCAGATAGGGGGCATGGACCGGTTGGGGCCCGAAGCGCAGATGGGAAACGGTCTGGGCGCCCGATTTGTGCGAATCATAGACAAAATATCCCTGCGCGTAGAGCGGGGTATCCTCGCCGATGATCTTGACGCTGTTCTTGTTGGCGCCCACGGTGCCATCGGCACCGAGACCGAAGAACACCGCGCGGGTCGTCCCCTCGGGCTCGATCGAATAGGCCGGATCGACGGACAGGCTCAGATGGGTGACGTCGTCCTCGATGCCGGCCGTGAAGCCGTGACGCGGCGCCTCGGCCAGCAGTTCGTCGAACGCCGCCTTGACCATCGCCGGGGTGAAATCCTTGCTCGACAGGCCGTAGCGGCCGCCGACGATCAGCGGCAAGGTCGCGCGGGCTCCCCGCGCGACCGCGGTAGAGACCGCGGCCAGCACGTCGAGATAGAGCGGCTCTCCGCTCGCCCCCGGCTCCTTGGTCTGTTCCAGGACGGCTATCCTGCGCGCCGTCGTGGGCAGAACCGCCAGCAGATGCTCGGCTGAGAAGGGCCGATACAGGCGCACCTGCACCACCCCGACTTTTCCGCCCCGCGCGGCGAGGTATTTAACCGTCTCCCGCGCCGTTTCCGCGCCCGAGCCCATCAGGACCAGCACGCGTTCGGCATCCGGCGCCCCCTCATACTCGAACAGGCAGTAATGCCGGCCGGTCAGGCCGCCGAACCGCTCCATCGCCGCCGCGACGATACCCGGTACGGCTGCGTAATAGGGATTGGTCGCCTCGCGCGCCTGGAAGAAAGTGTCGGGATTGTGCGCCGTTCCGCGCACGAAGGGATGCTCGGGATTGAGCGCCCGGGCGCGGTGCGCGCGCACCAGCCGGTCGTCGATCATCGTGCGCAAGGTCCGATCGTCGAGCAGGTCCAGCGTGTTGATCTCGTGCGAGGTGCGGAACCCGTCGAAAAAATGCAGGAACGGCACGCGCGCCTCGAGCGTCGCCACCTGGGCGATCAGCGCGCCGTCATGGGCTTCCTGGACCGACGCGGAACTGAGCAGGGCGAAGCCGCTGGCCCGCACCGCCATGACGTCGGAATGGTCGCCGAAAATCGACAGGGCCGAGGTCGCCAGCGAGCGGGCAGCGACGTGAAACACTGTCGAGGTCAGCTCGCCGGCGATTTTGTACATATTGGGCAGCATCAGCATCAGACACTGCGACGCCGTGAAGGTCGTCGTCAGCGCGCCGGATTGCAGTGCGCCATGAACCGCGCCGGCCGCGCCGCCCTCGGCTTGCATCTCCTGCACCTGGGGCACGTCGCCCCAGAGATTGGGCCGGGCCTCCGCCGCCCATTCGTCCGCCAGCTCGGCCATCGTCGAGGAGGGCGTAATCGGATAGATCGCGCAGATTTCGTTGAGCTTATAGGCAACCAGCGCGACCGCCGTGTTGCCGTCCATCGTCGCGCGGGTCATGCGGCGTCTCCGTTGGGTGTGGCGGCGGGTTCCGCCACCATGTCTATCGCGTGGCAGGGACATTGCTCGAAGCAGGCCCGGCAGCCGGTGCATTGGTCGAGATTGACGGTGTAACCATTGCCCGGCCCGAGCTTGACGATGGCGTCTTCCGGACAGGCGGCGTAGCAATTGTCGCATTCATAGCAATTGCCGCAGGACAGGCAGCGCGCAGCCTCGTGCTGCGCCGCCCGGGAATCGAGCCCGCCGACGATCTCCTCGAAGCCGGTGCGGTCGGCGACCGGCACCTCGGGCTGCGCCGCCTTCAAGGCGTCGTCATAGATCGGCAGGTGCAGATCGGCGAACGACACCCCGCGATGGCGCTCGGGGTGCTGCCAGGTCCGTCCGAACAGCCAGGCGTCGATATGCCGCGCCGCGCGCTTGCCCAAGCCCACCGCGTTGGTGACGCTGCGCTGGGCCGGGGTCACGTCGCCGCCCGCGAAGACGCCGGGGTGGCCGGTCTGCATGTCCTCGCCCACCAGTACGGTGCCGCCGGTATCGAACGCGATGCCCGGCACGCGGCGCAGGAAAGCGACCTCGGTGCTCTGGCCCAGGGCCAGCACCACCGAATCGGCCTTCAAGGTCTCGATCTCGCCGGTAGGGTGGATCTTGCCGGCCTCGTCGATCGTCATCCGCTCGACCGTGATGTCCTCGCCGGTCATCTCCTTGATGCTGGTCAGCCATTTGATGGTGATGCCCTCGGCCTGCGCCTCCGCGGCCTCGAAGGCGTGGGCGGCCATATGTCCGGCGTCGCGGTGATAGACGATCATCGCATCCTCGGCGCCCAGCCGGCGCGCCGTCCGCGCCGCGTCCATCGCTGTATTGCCGCCGCCATAGATCACCACGCGCCGCCCCAGCGACGGCGTCTCGCCGGCGCTCGCGGCGCGCAGCAGCGACATGGCGTCGACGATGCGGGCGGCGTCGCGCGCCGGAATCTCGATATGGCGTCCGACCTGCGCGCCGATCGCGATATAGACCGCATCGAACCCGCCCTGGCGCTGCTCCTCCAGCAGGTCCTCGACCCGGTGATTGAGCACGATCGTCACACCCAGCGCCTCGACCCGCGCCACCTCCCGCGCCAGCACATCGCGCGGCAGACGGTAGGCGGGAATGCCGAATTGCAGCATGCCGCCGGCGATCGGTCCCGCTTCGCGGATCTCCACCCGATGGCCCAGCCGGGCCAGATGCCAGGCGGCGGACAGGCCGCTCGGGCCGGCACCGACGACGAGCACGCTCTTGCCGGTATCGGGGGCGCGGGACGCAACCCATCCCTCGGCCAGCGCCATGTCGCCGAGAAAGCGCTCGACGGCATGGATACTTACCGAAGAATCGAGTTCGCCGCGATTGCAGTGATCCTCGCACGGGTGGTAGCAGACGCGCCCATGGATGGCCGGGAACGGATTGTCGGCGGTCAGGATGTCCCAGGCCTGGCGCCAGCGCCCGGCCTGGGCGGCGTCCAGCCACGCCTGGACGTTTTCCCCGGCGGGGCAGGCATTGTTGCAGGGCGGCAGCAGGTCGACATAGACGGGGTGGCTGGTCCGCCTGGCCCCGACGGAGTGCCGCGCCGTCAGGTCGACAGGCGGGCTCATGTCCTGAAGCGATCGTTGCATGACCGGTGACCCCTTACGGCTTGGCGGCGGTGGGAGAAGTCCGGACCGCATGTCCGGTCTCGCGCAGGAAGAAGGCCAGAATTCCGGCCAGGACGATGCCGCCGATCAGCAGCGAACCGGCGCTTCGGAAATCCTGCAGCCCGAGCTGGCCGTTCGGCTCCAGCGCCTTGAGATAGCGCCCGAACATCGGGTTGAGCAGCGCGGTCATGGTGAACACCAGGAAATTGATGGCGCCGGTGGCGCTGCCCTTGACCTCGTCCGGATTGACTTCCTTGATGATGCTGTAGGGGATCATCGCCGCGCCCGAACCGATGCCGAACAGCAGGCCGAGCACATAGTGCGGAAAGATCCCGTCCGACAGATAAAGGATGGCGCTGCCGGTCGCCAACATCAGCGCGACGCCGCCCAGCACCACGGGCTTGCGGCGGCCGACATAGTCGGCGATATAGCCCAGCAGCGGACAGCCGATCACCCACCCCATGGGCACCGTACTGGCGCGCAGCACGGCATCGGCATAGGCGACATGCTGGCCGTCGCGCAGGAAGGAAACGCCCCAGATCATGTCGAAGATGGTGGTCGGCAGGAACAGCAGGCCGGCGGTGATGCCGCACAGATAGGATTGCGGATTGCTCAGCACGGTCCCATAGGGGCGCAGCATTTCCCACCAGGGACCACTGGCGGCGGGCTTCTGCCCGGAACTCGGGGTGATCACCGCCAGGCCCAGCCCGATGCACACCAGCACACCGCCCGAGATGAGCCAGAAACTCTCCCAGGAGATAACCGTGTGGATCAGAGGCGCCACGGCGAACTGGCCGACCGATCCGCCCAGCATGCCCAGACATTGCGTGACGCCGACGGCGGTCGCCAGCCATTCCTTGGGAAAGCCGCGCGTCGCGAGATAGACGGCGCCGGTGAAGGCGACGGCGGACCCGGCGCCCTGCAACAGGCGCCCGACGCTCGCCGTCGTCACGTCCCCGATGCCGAACAGCGCCGCGCCCGCGGCGAGGGCGAGAATGCCGACCGGCACCACATATTTCGCGCCGAGCCGGTCCAGCGCGGCGCCGGCGACGATGGCGAACAGCGCATAGGTATAATAATAAAGCCCGATCATCGAGCCGAGCTCGACGGCGTTCAAACCATGCTTATGGCCCAGTTCGGGCAGCATGATTCCGGGCGCCGAGCGCAGCCCGTACTGCACGAAATAGAAGATAAGGCACAGCATCCAGGCTGCTATGAAACTGATCCGCAGATGCTCGGCCGGCGATACGCTCACCGGGGGTTTCGACAGAATGGGCATGGCAGTCCGCATCTCCGCAAATCACGATGGGCCATGCTTACCATCGACGGAGACCGGCAAATTTGATCTGGATTAACAGGGGGCGGAAAAAGGCTTGCGCATAGCGAGCGACGGGAAAATTTGGTCAGATTAGGAAAGGCCGAAGCGAGATAGCCGAAGCTATCTCGCGAGGACTTGACGCGAGCTGAACAAAGATTTCCCGAGCGCAGTAGCGCAATGGTTTTTACGCACCCTGTTAAGCCCCCGCTTGCGGGAAAAGGCGGATCACACCGATTTGACCTCTCCGCCATCCATGCGCAGCGCCGAGCCGGTCATCCAGCGGGCGCCGGGAGAGACCAGGAAAGCCATCAGGTCGGCGATCTCCTCCGCCTCGCCGAACCGGGCGATACCGGCCTGCTTGGGGAATTCGGCCAGTGACCGATCCACACTCATGCCGTGGGCCGGCGCCCAGCGATCGAGGAAGGATCTGCGGCGGAGGGTCAGCACCGCGCCGGGCAGTACGCTGTTGACCTGAACCCCATCGGCGATGCCCCGCTCGGCGAAGGCCTTGGCCAAGGCGACGATGGCGGCATTGATGGCGGCCACCGCGGCGAAGGCCGCTTTGGGCGTCTCGGCCGAATTGCCCGACATCAGAACCACCGAACCGCGCGCCTTTTTCAGCGCCGGCCAGGCGGCGACCGTCAGTCGGCGGGCGCCGTGCAGCTTGAGCGCCAGGCCGCCCTCCCATTGCTCGTCGGTCATGTCGAACAGATCGATCTGCGGCGCCGCCCCGGCGATGTTCAGCAGCGCGTCGATCCGACCAAATGCGGCCAGGGTCTGGTCGACCACGGCCTGTGCCGCGTCCGGCTTGGCCAGATCGGCTTCGACGATCAAGGTCTCGGCACCGATCTCGCCGACGGCCCGGGCGGTTTCCTCCAGCTTGTCGTGCGAACGGGCGACCAGCACGACGGCGTCGAAATCGCGGGCCAGACGAAGGGCAGTTGCCTGCCCGATGCCCTGGCTGGCGCCCGTCACGATAGCGACGGATTGAGCCATGTCCGCCTCCTACTTCAGGAAATCGCGGATCGCCTGGGCGATCTCGTCGACATGGGTTTCCAGGGCGAAATGGCCGGTGTCGAAGAAACGCACCTCGGCATTCAGGATGTCGCGCTTGAAGGCCTCGGCGCCGGGCGGCAGGAAGAACGGGTCGTTCCTGCCCCACACCGCCAGGAATTTCGGCTGATGGGTGCGGAAATAGGTCTGGAACACCGGATAGAGCGCGACGTTGCTCTTATAGTCGCCGAACAGGTCGAGCTGTACCTCATGGGCGCCCGGACGGGTCATGTAGAAATTGTCCAGCGAATAGCCGTCCGGCGAGACCGCCGACACGTCCGGCACACCGTGGGTGTATTGCCAGATGGTGGTCTCCGGCGCCAGGAAACCGCGCAGAGCGTCGCGGTTGGCCTGGGACGGGTCCTTCCAATAGGCCTGGATCGGATTCCAGCCCTCGCTCAGACCTTCCTCATAGGCATTGCCGTTCTGCGAGATGATCGCGGTGATCCGGTCCGGATGCTTGACCGCCAGGCGGAAGCCGGTCGGGGCGCCGTAATCGAACACATAGACGGCGTAGCGGTCGAAGCCGACCACCTCGGTAAAGCAGTCGATGATGGCGGCGATGCGGTCGAAGGTCAGCTTGCCGTCCGGGGTGGCCGACTTGCCGAAGCCCGGCAGATCGGGAGCGACGATGTGATAGCGGTCGGCCAGCAGCGGGATCAGATCGCGGAACATATGGCTGGAACTGGGGAAGCCGTGCAGCAGCAGCAGCTTCGGGGCGCCGGCGCGGCCGGCTTCGCGATAGAACACATCGGTGCCGTCAACATCGGCGGTGCGGTAAACGATCTTGGTCATGATTGGTCTCCTTAGTGGATCAGTAACTGATAAAGAAAAATCAGGAAGGTTATCATCGGGTGACACTCGCGACCGCCTCGGAGATAATTCCGAGAACCAGCGAAGGTGCCGTGATCAGAGGCATGTGATCGACGTCGTGCGACCGGATGGTGGCCTTCATGCGCTCGGCCACGCGGCGCTGGGTCTCGGCCGGCAGCATCAGGTCACGCTCGGCCACCAGGGCCCAGGAGGGAACGTCCTTCCACAGCGGATGGGGCACCGGCACGGTGATGGTGCCGATGGCGATCGGGCGCTGGACGGCGGCCAGAACCGCCTTTTCGTCCGTCTCCGCGTCGGGGGCGAAGGCGCCGGCGATGACGTCGTCCGGCAGATAGATCAGGCCATGGGCGTCGGGGCTCACCGGCGGGGGCTCGGCACCGTAAAAGGCTTCGATGATCGTCTCGCCCTGGTCCGGAGCGCCGGCGGCGACATAGACCAGCGCCTTCACCTTCTCGCTCTGGACCGCGCCGATCACGGCGCCGCCATAAGCATGGCCGACCAGCACCACCGGACCGTCGGCCCGATCGATGGCGCGGCCGACCGCGGCGACATCTTCTTCCAGCGAGGTCAGCGGCATCTGCGCCGCGATCACTTTGACGCCGCTGGCCGCCAGCGGAGCGGCGACCTTGGCCCAGCTCGATCCGTCGGCCCAGGCGCCATGGACGAGAACGACATTCACACTGTTCGAGGACATCGGCTTTCTCCGTAACCACCAAATTCGATATATGATGGTTACTATCGCCAGTCGTAACTTGTCAAACTATTTTTTAGGGGTTATGCTCATCTCATCGTTGAGGAGAGTTGCGATGGACCGTCATTCACCCGCCATCTTCGTCGCCGACGCGCCCGGATTGGATTTTCTCAATTCGGTGGCGACGCCGGTCGACACCCCGGTCGACTGGATCGCCGATGGTGAAGGATTGCTGTTCTGGCTTGGTCAGGCGAAGTTGGTGCCAGACGATGTTCTGCGGGATCTGCGGGCCAATGCCCTGCCCGGCGAACTCGACAAGGTGGCGGACCAGGCCAGATCCTTGCGCGAGTGGTTCCGGGGATTTGTGCGCGATCACAAGGGACGCGCGCTCGATGCCGGCGCGTTGAGCGAGCTGGAACCGCTGAACCGCCTGCTGGAGCGCGACGATGCCTTCGGCCGGATCGAGGTGACGGGCGGCGGCCTGCACCTTCATTCGGCGCGCCGCTGGCGCACCCCGGACTCCCTGCTGCTTCCGATCGGCGAGGCGCTGGCGCATCTGGTTACCGGCGAGGACTTCACCTATGTGAAGGCTTGCGAGGGCCCGGCCTGCACCCTGCTGTTCGCCGACCATACCAAGGGTCATGCGCGGCGCTGGTGCAGCATGGCGATATGCGGCAACCGCGCCAAGCAGGCGGCGCATCGCCAGCGCGCGAAGGCGCACCGGCATTGATCTTCTTTTAGGCGGCACTGCCGCCCTTTTGGGCAAAAACATCGGATAACCGGCGGGTTTCCGCCAATTTCCCCTGGCACGCCGCTTGCTGACTTTCCTCATCGCACCGAGGAAAGGGAAGGTCATGACCGAATCGTCGCCGAAGTTCCGCTGGCTGCAGCTCGCGCTGGGCGTCATCTGCATGATGTCGATCTCCAGTTCGCAATATGTCTGGACCTTGTTCACCAAGCCGCTCGGCGCGGCACTGGGCGTGTCGCTGGCCGAACTGCAGGTGACCTTCTCGGTGCTGATCGTGATCCAGACCTTCTTCTCGCCCTTCCAGGGATGGCTGGTCGAGAGATTCGGCCCGCGCCTGCTGCTGTCGGCCGGTGCGGTCCTGACCGGGGCGAGCTGGGTGCTGGCGGCCCAGGTTCAAAGCGTCACCCTGCTCTACCTGACCTATGGCGGCCTGGGCGGCATCGGCACCGGCATCATCTATGTCGGCGTGGTAGGGCTGATGGTCGAATGGTTCCCCGACAAGCGGGGCTTCGCCGCCGGCATGGCGGCGGCCGGCTACGGCTTCGGCGCCATCGTCACAACCTTTCCCATCTCGGACAGTCTGGCCGCCTCGGGGTATCAGCAGACCCTGGAGATTTTCGGAACGATCCTCGGCCTGGTCGGGCTGGCGGCGGCGCAGGGCGTGAAAAGGCCCCGGCTCGCCGCGATCGAAGCCGCCGGAAGCGGCGCGACCCCACGGGAAATGCTGAAGACGCCCGTCTTCTGGCTGCTGTTCCTGATGATGACGATGATGTCGACCTCGGGGCTGATGGTGATCTCGCAGATGGCCAGCTTCGCCAAGGATTTCGGCATTGCCGGCACCACCGTGTTCGGCGCCGCGGCCGTGCCCCTGGCGCTGACCATCGACCGCGTCACCAACGGCCTGACCCGCCCCTTCTTCGGCTGGCTGTCGGACCGCATCGGCCGGGAGAACACCATGACCCTGGCCTTCGGCGGCGAGGCCTTGGCGATGATCGCCTGGTTCGCCACCCGCGACAATGCGGTGCTGTTCGTGGTGCTGTCAGGGGTGGTCTTCTTCGGCTGGGGCGAGATCTTCTCGCTGTTTCCCTCGGTGCTGACCGACACGTTCGGCGAACGGCACTGCACCACCAATTACGGATTTCTCTACATGGCGCAGGGCATCGGCTCGGTGCTGGGCGGGCCGCTGGCGGCCCTTCTGCATGAAAGAACCGGCACCTGGATGCCGGTCTTTTCCCTGGTGATCGCCTGCGATCTGGCCACCGCGCTGCTCGCCTATACGGTGCTGAAGCCCTTGCGGCGGCGTTACCTCGCCATCGCCTGAAACGGTCGCCGGGCGGCCGCACCCTTGACCGCCTTATCCGGCTGTGTTGCGCTGGACGCAGCAACGAGGCGAAGGAAAAGACGATGCTGAACAGCGCCTGGGCGACCCGCGGCATGGTGGTCGCCCCCCACACCCTGGCGGCCGAAGCCGGCTGTGCCGTGCTGCGTGACGGCGGCAATGCGATCGAGGCGATGATTGCGGCTGCGTCGGTCATCGCCATGGTCTATCCGCATATGAACGGCATCGGGGGAGACGGCTTCTGGGTGGTGCTGCCGCCGGGCGGAAAGCCCTTCGCCATCGAGGCGTGCGGACCGGCGGCCGGCCTCGCCACACTGGATTGGTACAAGGAGCGCGGACTTTCGGCGATTCCGTTCCGCGGCCCGAACGCGGCGCTGACCATGGCCGGCGCCGTCGGCGGCTGGGCGGCCGCCCTCGATCAATCGCGCGGTTTGGGGGGACGCCTCCCCTTGTCCCGCCTGCTGGCCGACGCCATCCATTACGGCCGCGCCGGCTTTCCGGTCAGCCCGAGCCAGACCCTGTGCACCGCGCAGAAACAGGCCGAGCTGGCGCCGCAGCCCGGTTTCGCCGAGGAATTCCTCGTCGAGGGCAAACCGCCGGAGCCCGGCAGCCTGATGCGCCGTCCGCGCATGGCGGCGACATTGGAAGCGCTGATCACCGACGGCATCGACAGTTTCTATCGCGGGGATCTCGGCCATTCGATGGCGGCCGATCTGGAAAAGCTGGGCTCACCGCTGCGCCCCGCCGACTTCGCCGCCTACAAGGCGCGAATCGTCGAGCCCGCCACATTGGCTTTCGGCGGCGGGCGCCTGTTCAACATGACCCTGCCGACCCAGGGGCCGGTGTCGCTGGCCATCCTCGGCATCGCCGAACGCGCCGGACTGGCGGGGCTCGCCCCCGACAGCGCCGATCACATCCATTGCCTGGTCGAAGCGACCAAGCAGGCCTTCGCCCTGCGCGACGCCTATGTCACCGACCCTGCCTTCGCGCTGATCCCGGTCGAGGAAATCCTCAGTGCCAGCCGCCTGGACCAGGCTGCGGCGAAGATCGACGGAAAGAAGGCGCTGCCCTGGGGCCAGGGACATAAGCCGGCCGATACGGTCTGGCTGGGCGCGATCGACAAGGACGGGCTGGCGGTCAGCTTCATCCAGAGCATCTATCACGAATATGGCAGCGGCCTGGTGCTGGAAGGCAGCGGCCTCAATTGGCAGAACCGCGGCGCTTCGTTCAAGCTCGATGCCGATCACCTATGGTCGCTGGTGCCGGGCAAGAAGCCGTTCCACACCCTGAATCCGGCGGCGGCCAGGCTGCCGGGCCAGCGTACCCTGGTCTATGGCACCATGGGCGGCGACGGCCAGCCGCAGACCCAGGCCGCCGTCTTTTCGCGCTATGCGGTGTTCGGCCAAAGCCTGCAGCAGGCGGTCAGCGGGCCGCGCTGGCTGCTGGGCCGCACCTGGGGCCAGAATTCGGATAGTTTGAAGATCGAGGACCGCTTCGCCCCCGGCGTGATCGAGGAGCTGAAATCCCGCGGCCATGATGTGGAAATCTATCCCGCTTTCAGCGAGACGATGGGCCATGCCGGCGCCATCCTGCGTCACGCCAACGGCGTGATGGAGGGAGCCGCCGATCCGCGCAGCAATGGCGGCGCGATAGGCTTTTAGCCCTTTCGCGCCGCCACTCCCCTCATTCTCGTCGCGTGCGGACGGCGCGTATGCGCGGCGGCTCAAGCCTTCCCGGGGTCCCAACCCGCGATCCGTTCGCGACGCGGGGCCGCCTCATGCCTAGGCGGCCCCGTCTGTCTCACAAGAAAAAGATAGACAAAACAGCCCTGGGAAACCCGTCAAGAAGGATAGGCTTTTGTAAGGAACCGTAAGATGAGCGGAAAAACGGAAGGTGGCCGCCTTGCGGCGAACCACCTTCCCACTCCCCCCCGGGAGATCCGTACCGTCAGGCGGCAGCCGTGGTGTTGATGCTGCGCAGGAAGCTGTCCACCCGCGCCCCCAGTCCGGCGACCTGCCGGGTCACCGCGTCGGCAAGGTCGAGCAGACTGGCCGAGGCGCTGTTGGTATGGCCGGCCGCCTGATTGACGCCGTTGATGTTGAGCGAGACCTCGCGGGTCGCCGCCGCCTGCTGTTCGACGGCGCCGGAGACCGACACGCTGATATGGCTGACCTGATTGATCACCTGGGTGATCGACTGGATCGCATCGGCGGTCGAGCGGCTGGAGTCCTGCACGTTGCGGACCTGTTCGGTGATTTCCTCGGTCGCCTTGGCGGTCTGATGGGCCAGATGCTTGACCTCGGCGGCCACGACCGCAAAGCCCTTTCCCATGTCGCCGGCGCGGGCCGCCTCGATGGTGGCGTTCAGGGCCAGCATGTTGGTCTGGTTGGCGATCGCCGAGATCACCTGCGTCACGGTACCGATCTTCTCGGCGGCCTGAAGCAGGCTGGCGACCAGGAACTCGGAGTTGCGCGCCTGCTCCACCGCCGTTTCCGTCACCGACGAAGCGCGGACCATCTGCTGCGATATCTCGTTGACCGATTGGTCCAGCTGCTCCGAGGCCGCCGAAACGGCCGTCGATTGCTGGGTGGTTCGATCGGCGGTGGAAGCCAGCGAATGGGCAGTTTCTTGCATGGTGGTCGCCGAACAGGAGACCGATTCCACCGCCGATTTGATACCGGCCTCGAAGGTTCTCGCCGCTTCCGCGAGAGCGAGGTTCTGCTGCTGGCGCCGGGTGATGTCGGTGGCGAACTTCACCACCTTGTAGGGAACGCCGTCGGCATTGAGGATCGGATTGTAAGCGGCTTCGAGCCAGATGGTCTTGCCGCCCTTGCCGACCCGCTTGTAAAGGCCGGCCTGAAACTTCCCGTCATGCAGGTTCTTCCAGAAGTCGCGATATTCCGCGGTCTCGGCTTCGGCCGGGTCCATGAACATCCGGTGATGCTTGCCGACGATCTCGCCCAGACTGTAACCGACCGTGTCGGTGAAATTCCTGTTGGCGTCGAGGATGATGCCGTCGAGGGTGAATTCGATCACCGCCTGGGCGCGGCCGATCGCCTCGATCTTGCTCTTCATGTCGGCGCATTCACCCTTCGCATGGGTGATGTCGGTGGCGAACTTGATCACCGAGATCGGCTTGCCGGCGGAAAAGATCGGATTGTACGAGGCTTCGAGCCAGATTTCGCGGCCGCCCTTGCCGTAGCGCTTGAATTCGGCCAGCTTGTGCTCGCCGCGGTTCAGCGCCGCCCAGAAATCGCGGTACTCGGCGCTGGCGCCATAAGCGGCGTCGACGAACATGCTGTGGTGGCGGCCCCGGATCTCGTCGAGGCTGTAGCCGACCGTGTTCAGGAAGTTCCGATTGGCGGTGACGATGGTGCCGTCGAGCTTGAATTCGATGATGGCCATCGCCTTGTCGAGGGCTTCGAGTTTGGCCGAAGCGGACCGTGCGAAGAGGGACATCGGGGGCTCTCCCTTGAACTGGTTGCAAGGAAGAGCTTAGCCCCGCGCCCCCGGCCTCCCCACCCAAGAAGGGTTGGGAAAGGTAAGGATCTGTAAGGGGCTTACATCGCCCGCACATTCTCGAGAAAGGTCTCGACCTCGCCTTCCAGGCTGGCGGCGAGGCTCGACACGTTCTTCGCGATATCGAGCAGTTCGCTGGAGGAACGGCCGGTTTCCTCGGCCGCCTGGTTCACGCCGTTGATGTTGAGCGAAACCTCGCGGGTCGCCGCCTCCTGCTCCTCGACGGCGCTGGACACCGTCATGCCGATCGCGCTGACCCGCGAGACCACCTGGGTGATCTGGCGGATGGTGCCGGCGGTGGCCTGGCTCGAATCCTGGACGCCTCGCACCTGCTGTTCGATCTCCTCCGTCGCCTTGGCAGTCTGGTTGGCCAGATGCTTGACCTCGGCGGCCACCACGGCGAACCCCTTGCCCGCCTCGCCCGCGCGGGCGGCTTCGATCGTGGCGTTCAGGGCCAAAAGATTGGTCTGGCTGGCGATGTCGGCGATCAACTGCGATACCGCGCCGATCCGCTCGGCGGCCCCGAGCAGGGCCCCCACCATGGCTTCCGAATTCTGGGCTTCGGTCATCGCCTCGTCCGTTACCCGCGTGGCTTCGACCATCTGGCGGGCGATCTCGTTGACCGAGGCGCCCAGTTCCTCCGACGCCGCCGAAACGACGCCGGATTGCTGGCTGGTCTGCTCAGCGGCGGCGGCCAGAGCCTGTGCCGTCCGCCGCATGGTTTCAGCCGCGGCGGCCACCATCTCGACGGTGCCCTTGACGTTCTTCTCGAAATCCCGCGCCAGAGCCGCGTTCTGCTCCTTGCGCGGCGTGATGTCGGTCGCGAACTTGACGATCCTGCAGGGATTGCCGTTCGCATCGAGGATCGGATTGTAGGCTGCCTCCAGCCATACTTCCCGCCCGCCCTTGCCGATGCGTTTATATTGTGCGACCTGGAATCTGCCGGCCCGCAGATCGTCCCAGAAGCGGCGATAGTCGGGGCTTGCGCGATAAGAAGGCTCGACGAACAGGCTGTGATGCTGGCCGATGATCTCCTCCAGCCGGTAGCCCATCGTCTTGAGAAAATTCTCGTTTGCGGTGAGGATCTTGCCGTCCAGATCGAATTCGATCACCGCCTGGGCCCGGCTGATCGCGTCGGCCTTGCCCTGCAATTCCGCATGGCTGGTTTTTTGGGCGGTGACATCGGTGGCGACCTTGATAACGCCGACCGGCTTGCCCGAAGCACCGAGGATCGGGTTATAGGAAGCTTCCAGCCAGATCTCCTTTCCGTCCCTGCCCAGCCGCTTGATGGTGCCGGCGAAAAACTCGCCGCGATTGAGCCGCTCCCAGAACTGGCGATAGTCGGAGCTTTCGCGGTAGGCGGGCTCGACGAACAGGCTGTGATGCCGGCCGACGATTTCCTCCAGCCGGTAGCCCATCGTCTTGAGAAAATTCTCGTTGGCGGTGAGGATCGTTCCATCCATGCGGAACTCGATGATTGCCAAGGATTTGTGCAGCGCCTTAAGGCGGGCACTCGCTCCCCCGATGAAATCCAGCATGCCGTCCCTCTCCATAAATATATCTATATAGTCAACACAACCTCTAGTTAAGCATCCAAACGATAAGCAACTAACAAGTAAAATTCGCTCCCTAATTGAGGAGTATTTTACAGATATATTGTAAGGTTTTGTCAGGAGGAGAGTATTACAGATCCGCCAGGCCCGTGCGCCCGATCAGTCCCATTCCGTCGGCGATGTCCTGATGGATGGCGGCAGCCAAGGCCTCCTCGTCGCCCGCCTCGATGGCGTCGAGCGCCAGCACATGCTGATCGACCAGGTTCGACGTACCGAAGCGGCCATAGACCACCCGCATGAACGGCCCGAACTGCAGCCACAGAGTCTCGATCAGACGGTTCTGCAGGGTCCCGGGATGGGCGGCATAGAGGGTGAAATGGAAGTGGTAATTGCCTTCCATGTAATCATTGACGTCGCCGCCCTTGAGCGCCGCCTCCATACGGTTGTCCCAATGGCGCAGGCGTGCCAGGCGGTCCTTGTCGATATAGGGAAGCGCCAGGCGCGCCGAATTGGGTTCCAGCAGCAGGCGGCAGCGCAGCAGATCGTCGAAGCGCTGGGGCGACATCGGCGTCACCTGGACGCGCTTTTTGGAGCGGATCTCGACCGCGCCGTCGGCGGCCAGGCGCGACAAGGCCTCGCGCACCGGCATTTGGCTGACGCCCAGTTCCTCGGCCAGACCACGGGTCGACAGGCCGACGCCGGGCACGATGCGGCCTGTGATCAGGCGGCTGCGCAACTCCGCATAGACTTCCTCATGCAGGGGAACGGCTGCGGCCGGCCCGGTATCTCCGTCCACTGGCACCTCAACGACAAGAACCAATGATCACAGATAAACCAGAAGCCGGCCGCTTGCCAGCTACATCGCCCGGACATCCGACAGGAAGCCCTCGACCCGGCCTTCCAGATCGACCGCTTCCTTGAGAACCGTTTCAGCGACGCGCAAAAGACTGGTCGAACCCTGGCCCGATTCCTCGGCCGCGCGGGCGACGCCGGCGATGTTGCGCCCGACCTCCTGGGTCGCCGCCGTCTGCTGCTCGACCGCCGCCGAGACCGCCGCACTGATCTCGCTGACCCGGGCGATCACACCGGCGATCTGATGGATGGCGGATGCGGTGGCGCCGCTGGTGTCCTGCACTTCGCGGACCTGAATCGAGATGTCTTGCGTGGCCCTGGCGGTCTGGTTGGCCAGATGCTTGACCTCCGCCGCCACCACGGCGAAGCCCTTGCCCATCTCGCCGGCGCGGGCCGCCTCGATGGTGGCGTTCAGCGCCAGCAGATTGGTCTGGCTGGCGATGTCGGCAATCAGCTGGGTCATGGCGCCGATCTTGTCGGCGGCGCCCAGCAGCGCCTGGACCTTGGCGTCCGACTGGCGCGCCTCGCCGACCGCCGCGCCGGCGACGCGGGCGGCCTCGCCGATCTGGCGCGATATTTCGTGCGCCGAACTCTGCAGTTGCTCGACAGCCACCGACACCATCCCTGCCTGTTGGCTGGTCTGCTCGGACGCCGCCGCCAGCCCGGCAACCGTCTTGCGCATGATCTCGGCCTCGCCGGCCACCGATTCGACGGTTCCCTTGACGTTGGCCTCGAAAGCCTCGGCCAGGGCGGCATTCTGCTGCTTGCGCTCCGACAGGTCAGTGGCGAATTTGACGACTTTGTAAGGCTTGCCGTCCGCCCCGAGAATCGGGTTGTAGGAGGCTTCGATCCAGACCTGCGCCCCGCTTTTGCCCATGCGCCTGAACTGCCCGGCGCGGAATTCGCCGCGCCGCAGCGTCTCCCAGAACGCTTTGTATTCGGCGCCGTCGCGTTGCGCGGGCTCGACGAACATCGAGTGATGCCGGCCGGCAATCTCATCGAGCCGATAGCCCATCAACGACAGGAAATTCTCGTTGGCATGCAGAATGGTGCCGTCGAGGGAAAATTCGATGACCGCCTGGGAACGGGAAATCGCCTCGACCTTACCCTCCATCTCGACCGCGGCGACCTTTCGCCCGGTGATGTCGGTGGCCAGCTTGATCACGCCGACGGCGCGGCCCTGGGCGTCGAGAATAGGATTGTAGGAGGCCTCGAGCCAGATCTCGCGCCCGCCTTTGCCCAGGCGCCTGCACTGCGCCACGGTGAACTCGCCGCGCCCCAACTTCTGCCAGAAAGCGCGATAATCGGCCGTATCGCGATAGGAGGGATCGACGAACATGGAATGATGGCGCCCGACGATCTCATCGAGCCGGTACCCCATCGCCGACAGAAAATTGTCGTTCGCGGAAACAATGGTTCCGTTCACATCAAATTCAATTATCGCGAGAGATCTATGCAATGCATCGAGGCGCCTGCGTGCGCCCGAAAAGAACTTCCTGAACATCATGCCACAAAACCCTGCATCAAGAGATTGACGGCACAATTATGCTCGCCACCGTTATTCCGATCGTTTCCCGATCAATAAAGTACGAGCACAGCAGGGTTTCAGATCACACGATTCGCTATTTTTCCGATAGGCCGACGACATCAGAGTGACCCCAGATAGGTGCGGTATTCGACGTCGGTGACGCGGCGTTCCAGCACCTCCCGCTCCTGCCGCTTGCAGGCGGCGAAGGCGCGGCGGAACAGGGGGCCGAGATAGGGTTCGAGGATGGTTCCCTGTTCGAACGCGTCGATGGCGGCCAGCCAGTCGCGCGGCAAGGGCGTCTGGGCCCGGTCGTCATAACCGTTGCCGGCGATCGGCGGCGGCGCTTCTTGCTTGGCCCGCACCCCATGCAGCATAGCGGCGAGGATGGCGGCGGTGACGAGATAGGGATTGGCGTCGGCGCCCGCCAGACGATGCTCGAAGCGCCGCGCGGACGGTGCGCCGAGCGGAATGCGTACCGCCGTCGTGCGGTTCTCATAGCCCCAGCTGGCGCTGACCGGCGCATGGACCCCGGCCTGGAAGCGCCGGTAGGAATTGGCGTTCGGCGCGAAGATCAGGAAGGATTCCGCCGTCGCCGCCAGCAGCCCGGCAACCGCATGGCGCAGCATTTCGCTGCCTGCCTCGGTGCCGTCATCGAACAGGTTGCGGCCGACCGCGTCCTGCAGGCTGCAATGGATATGCAGGCCGCTTCCGGCGGAATCGCCATAGGGCTTGGCCATGAAGGTGCCGTGCATACCGAAATCGCGCGCCACCCCGCGTACCGCGCGCCGCAGCAGCACGGCGTGGTCGGCGGCCAGCAGGGCGTCGGCCTGGTGGCCGAGGGTGATCTCGAACTGGCCACGGCCATTCTCGACCATGATGCTTTCGGTCGGCAGCTCAAGCCCCTCGCAGGCGCGGCGCATCGCCGACAGCACTTCGGAGAATTCGGCAAGCTCGTCCATCGCATAGACGCGCGGGCTGTCCAGGTCATAGCCCGAGACGGGCGCCTGGGGCGGCGCCGGATGTCCCTGCCGGACCGATTTGCCGTCCATCAGATAGAATTCCAGCTCCAGCGCCACCACCGGCCAATAGCCGTCGGCCTGGCATTGCTCGACCACCGCCTTGAGGATCTGGCGCGGATCGCCCATGAAGGGCGTGCCGTCCGGGTCGAACATGGTGGTCAGGATCTGGCTGCGCGGCTGCTGGGCGGGGGGGATATCCCATAGCATCGGCAGCAGCGGCACGCAGGGCAGGCAGATGCCGTCGCCGTCGCCGCCTTCCCACACCAGGCCGTTGGCGTGCACATCCTCGCCCCAGATATCGAGGGCGAGGATCGAGCGCGGGAACTTCATCCCGTCCTTGCGGACCTTGTCGAACTGATCGCGCGGCACCCTCTTGCCGCGCAGGATGCCGTTCAGGTCGCAGGCGAGAACTTCGATTTCATCCATCAGAACTTCGCCGAGGCAGACAATCCGACCGTCAGCGGCCGCAGCGTATAGCCCTGCGAGACCGACAACAGATCCGGATGCTGGATCACCTTTTTGTTGTCGGCAAGGTTCTTGCCGTAGAGCTGCCATTGCACGCCGCGCCAGATCAGGCCGAGGCTGGCATTGATCACGCCGTAGGACGGGCGCGAATAATCGGGATCGTCGAGATTGAAGGCGCCGTGACTGGGGCCGGTGATCGAATAATCGGCGCGGGCGAACAAAGCGTCGTCGCCGTCCAGCGGCACGGTGTAGTCGGCGCTGACCGACGCCGTCCAATCCGGCACGCCGATCAGGCTTTGCCCCGTCGTGGCGCCGGAACCGACCGAGACCGAGGTCAGGGTCGCCGCCGTGCCGCTGCCGCTGAGCGCCAGTTCCAGCTCGGGCGTCACTTTGGCGCGGATTTCCGCCTCGCCGCCATAGGAGCGGGCATTGCCGGCATTGGCGGTGAAATCATAGCCGCAGGTCACCAGGGCGATCTGCTGCTGCACATTGCTCCAATCGATGTAATAGCCGGCCGCGTCGATCGAGACGCGGTTGCCGAACAGGCTGAGCTTGGTGCCGGCCTCGTAACTCCACAAACTGTCCGCCTTGAAATTGGCCGGGGTCTTGGCGATGCCGAGGCCCGCCAGGTCGCCCTGGCAGGCGAATACCGGCACCGGCTCGTTGAAGCCGCCCAGGCGCACGCCCTTGGTGGCGCTGGCATAGAGGCTGCCGAGGCCGACATCGTAACTCAGCGAGATTTTCGGCGTGTAGCCGTTATAGCTGGTCGAGCCGTTATAGGTCGGGGTGGCGTCGGCATTGTAATAGGAGCCGCCGATGCCGTTGATATTGTCCTCGGAATGCAGCAGGCGCATGCCGACCGTCACTTTCAGATGGTCGAGCAGCTGATAGGTGAACTCGCCGAACACCGCATACTGCTTCTGGTCCTCGGTGTAGTTCTGCATATAGACCTCGTCGAGCGAGGACAGCAGGAAGTTGTTGTAGTTCGGATCGGTCAGGCCGCTATTGACCAGCACCGTGCTCAGCACGTCATGCGCCGACATCCCGTAGGTGTTCTGCAGCGCGCTCGACAGGCCGTTCATATATTCGTTGTCGGACAGATGCAGCTTGAAGTCCGAGAAGAACAGACCGCCGATCCAGCTGTATTTCAGCCCGGTCTCCTCCATCGGCTTGGAGGTCAGGCGCAGCTCTTCCGAATATTGCCGGAACAAGGGCGTGATATAGGCCGCCGAGGGGATGGCGCCGATCGCCGCCGTATTGGCGTTGGGATAATTCGCCGACAGGGTCGGATCGGCGCTCAGCTCGCCGGCCAGCAGCGCCGAATTATAGAAAGTGCCGTCCTGGGTACGCGGATAATGGCGCCAGAAATAGGAGCTGACCGAGGTCAGATCGGCCCAATGCAGATCGTCGCGCACGGTCAGGCTGGGGATGATCATGTCGTCATGGCCGCTTTCCTTGACCTCTTTCGACTGGTCGTAGAGCGGATCGCTGAGATAGGACACCGCCGTATCGCCGATGGTGGTGCGCTGGAAATTAAGCTCGGGCAGGATCACCAGATCATCGGTCGCCTGCCATTTCAGCACCACCCGGCCGGTCTGAGAATCCTGGGCGTTGGTGCCTTTGCGGTCGACGTTTCCGTTGGCGTCGAGATGATCGATATAGCCGCTTTCATGGTCGTCGTCGAAACCGGCGCGCAGGGCCAGCTTGCCATCCACCAGCGGAATGTTGACCACGCCATTGGCCTCGTAATTGATGCCGCCATGCTCGGTTCCCGAAAGATCGCCATAGGCGCTGCCGGAATATTTATCCAGCTCGGGCTCGTGGGTGACGAACTTGATCGAGCCGCCCATCGAGGAAGAGCCGTACAGCGTGCCCTGCGGACCGCGCAGCACCTCGACATGGTCGAGATCGAAGAAGCGCGGCTGGCTGGCGCCGGTATTCACCAGGTTCGGCATGGTGATCGGCACGTCGTTCATATACATCGACACGGTGGGGGAGCCCGCCGAGCTGGAAATGCCGCGCATCTCGATGCGGTCGAGGCCGGCGCCGCCCTGGTTCGAGAAGGAGATGCCCGGGATCGAGCGGGCCAGATCCTCGTAATCGGCGGTATGAGTCTCGGTCAGCTCGGACCCCGACAGCACGCTGACCGATAGGGGAACATCCTTGATGTCCTCGGTGCGCTTCTGCGCCGTGACCACGATGTTTTCCAAAGTCTGGGAAGGATCGGCGGACAAAGCGGCGGACAGCGGCGCCAGGCTAACGGCGGACACGGTCAGCCCCAGCATGGCCCGGCGGGCCATGGGCGAACGAGACGGCATGGATGTTCCCCCTGTTATTATCGACATAAATGTTTCACAGGACATCTCTGTGATCAACAATTGAGCGCCCCCTTGACAGCGGAGGGCGCATTGGCGAGGCTTTCTGTGATCACAAAGAGTCTGCTTGGGAATTGGGCATGACCTGCACACCGATATCAGAGGCTTGGGCTAGGCAGCGGGAGCGACGCGATGCGGCGCATCGCGAGCGACCGATAACGCCGCCCAAGCCTCTGATATCGGTGCCCGAAGGGTCGCAGCCGGAAAGCCGAGGGCGGCGTTATCCTGCCTCAACGATGCGCCAGCATCGCCTTCGGCAGGCTGCCTGGCCCTCGGCTTTCCGGCTGCGATGCAGGCCATGCCCAATTCCCAAGCAGACTCTAAGGATACAACCATGATTTCCGCCGCCGAGTGGCATCAACGCGCCGGACGTGTGCGCGCCCAGTGGGCCCCGTTCATCGGCGGCCGTGCCTATGACGGCGCAGGCCTGACGACGGTTCCGCTGATCAATCCCGCCACCGGCCACCCTTCGGCCGAAATCGCCGAGGGCGATGGCCGCGTCGTCGACCAGGCGGTGCGTGCCGCCCGCGCCGCCTTCGAGGATGGCCGCTGGGCCGATCTCAAGCCTTCCCACCGCAAGCGGGTGCTGCTCAAGTTGGCCGACCTGATGCGGGTGCATAAGGAGGAGCTGGCGCTGCTGGAAACAATCTCGATGGGCAAGCCGATCTCGGACTCGCTGTCGATCGATTTGCGCGCCGCCAGCGACTGTATCCAGTATTACGGCGAAGCCTGCGACAAGGTGTATGGCGAGGTCGGCCCGACCGGCCCCGACGATCTGTCGCTGATCGTGAAAGAGCCGGTCGGCGTGGTCGGGCTGGTGGTGCCGTGGAACTTCCCGCTGCTGATGGCGTGCTGGAAACTCGGCCCCGCCCTGGCCGTCGGCAATTCGGTGGTGCTGAAACCGGCCGAGCAATCGCCGCTTACAGCCCTTCGCTTGGCCGAACTGGCCATCGAGGCCGGTCTTCCCGAAGGCGTGCTGAACGTCGTGCCGGGCCGCGGCGAAGTGGCCGGCAAGGCGCTGGGCCTGCATGCCGAGGTCGACACCATTGGCTTCACCGGCTCGACCGAGGTCGGCAAGCTGTTCCTGTCCTATTCGGCCCAGTCGAACATGAAGCGGATCTGGCTCGAATGCGGCGGTAAGACCCCCAACATCATCACCGCCGACTGCCCGGACCTCGGCGCGGCGCTGGAAGCCACCGCGGCCGGCGTGTTCTTCAATCAGGGCGAAATGTGCACCTCCGCCTCGCGCCTGCTGGTCGATAGGAGCCTGGCCGGCGAAGTGGTCGAGCGTCTGTCGGATCTGCGCAGGCACTGGCAGCCGGGCGATCCGCTCGACCCCGCCTCGCGCAATGGCGCGCTGGTCAGCGATCAGCATATGGGCCAGGTGCTGGGCTATATCGGCAGCGCCAAGAGCCAGGGCGCCTCGGTCATCGGCGGACAGCGGATGATGCGCGACACCGGCGGCTATTTCGTCGAGCCGACCATCCTGCATCAGGTCAAGCCGGTGATGACCGTGGCGAAAGAAGAGATCTTCGGCCCGGTCCTGTCGGTTATCGCCTATGACGGGCTCGACGAGGCGGTGAAGATCGCCAATGACAGTTTCTACGGCCTGGCGTCGGCGGTGTGGACCCGCGACATCAGCGTGGCGCACCGCATGGCCCGCAAGATCCGCGCCGGCATCGTCTATGTGAACTGCTTCGACGCCGACGACATCACCACCCCCTTCGGCGGCTACCGCCAATCGGGTATCGGACGCGACAAGTCCTTGCACGCGCTCGATAAATACTCGGAGACGAAGACGATATGGATACGGCTGTGACCTTCACCACCAAACAGTGGCAGGAGCTGGACGCAGCCCACTTCCTGCACCCCTTCACCGACCACAAATCGCTGCACGCCCAGGGCAGCCGCATCATCACCCGGGCCAAGGGCGTCTATTTGTGGGATTCGGAGGACCGCAAGATCCTCGACGGCATGGCCGGCCTGTGGTGCGCCGCCGTCGGGCATGGCCGCCAGGAACTGGTCGACGCCGCCGCCCGTCAGATGAGCGAACTGAGTTTCTATAACGCCTTCTTCAAGACCGCGACGCCGCCCGCCATAGCCCTGGCGCACAGATTGGCCGAACTGACCGGCCAGCGCTTCAAGCACGCCTTCTTCGCCTGCTCCGGCTCCGAGGCGGTCGACAGCATCATCCGCACCATGCGCCATTACTGGAACATCAAGGGCCAGCCGTCGCGCCAGGTGATCATCGGACGAACTTATGGCTATCACGGCTCGACCATCGCCGGCTCCGCCGCCGGTGGAATGAGCGACATGCACAAGCAGGCCGGCCAGGCGCCCGGCTTCAGCCACATCATGGCGCCCTATTGGTACGGTCTGGGCGGCAGCGAAACACCCGAGGAGTTCGGCCTGCGCGCCGCCAAGGCCCTGGAAGACCGCATTCTCGAACTGGGCGCCGAGAATGTCGCCGGCTTCCTGGCCGAGCCGCTGCAGGGGGCCGGCGGGGTGATCATTCCGCCCGCCACCTATTGGCCGGAAATCCAGCGCATCTGCCGGAAATACGACATTCTGCTGGCCGCCGACGAAGTGATCTGCGGCTTCGGGCGCACCGGCCGCTGGTTCGGCTCGGATACCTTCCAGATCGAGGCCGATCTGATGAGCGTCGCCAAGGGCCTGACCTCAGGCTACATCCCGCTATCGGCCATGCTGGTGGGCAGCCGTGTCGCCAACGCGCTGATCGACGAGGGCGGCGAGTATAATCACGGCTTCACCTATTCCGGCCATCCGGTCGCCTGCGCCGTCGCCCTGGCCAATCTCGATTTGATCGAGCGCGACGGGCTGGTCGACAAAGCGGCGATCCAGGGCGAAAAGCTGAGGGCGGCGCTGCGGGCGCGCCTGGCCGATCACCCGCTGGTCGGCGAGATCCGCGGCGTCGGGCTGGTCGGCGCCATCGAACTGACCGCCGATAAAAAAACCCGCGCCTTCTTCCCCGAGGATGCCGGGGTCGGGCTGCGCTGCCGCAACCATTGTTTCCGGAATGATTTCATCATGCGCGCAGTCCGCGATACCATGGTGTTCGCTCCGCCCTTTATAATCGATGACGAACAGGTCGAAGAATTCGTGGCGCGCGCCGCGCATGCCATCGATTTGACCTATGCCGAGGTGCAAGATGCCGGACTCCTCTGAAACCAAAGTGCTCAGCTTCGAAAGCTGGATACGCGAGCATGGCATCGGCGAGGTGGAATGCCTGGTGCCGGACATGAACGGCATCGTGCGCGGCAAGGTGTTCCCGGCCCAGAAGTTCCTGAAAAGCGAACGCGACGGAACGCTCCGCATCCCCAGCTCGATCTATGCCCTGACCGTGACCGGCGAATATGCCGAGGAGGAAAAGGACGATCTGTCGGTGCTCGACCCCGACGTCATCCTGCGCCCCGACCTCAACACGATCCGCGTGGCACCCGGCTATCGCACTCCGACCGCCTTCGTCATCGCCGACGGCTATCGCGGCGACGACTCGCCCTACGAGATCGCGCCGCGCCATGTGCTAAAAACGGTGGTGCAGCTCTATCAGGAACAGGGCTGGAGCCCGGTGATCGCCCCCGAGCTGGAATTCTACCTGACCCAGATCAACCCCGACCCGGACCTGCCGCTGATGCCGCCGGCCGGGCGCTCGGGACGCCCGGAGACGGCGCCGCAGCCTTACGGCCTGGAAGCCATCACAGAATATGAAGATCTGATCGAGAACATCTACGAGAACGCCGAACTGGCCGAATTGCAGATCGATACGCTGATCCATGAATCGGGAACCGCGCAGCTCGAGATCAATTTCAACCATGGCGAACCGGTCTCGCTGGCCGACCAGGTGATCGTGTTCAAGCGGCTGGTGCGCCAGGTCGCGCTGTCGCACAAGGTCTATGCCACCTTCATGGCCAAGCC
Source organism: Alphaproteobacteria bacterium (assembly GCA_021325215.1). Lineage (GTDB taxonomy): Bacteria > Pseudomonadota > Alphaproteobacteria > Rhodospirillales > Magnetospirillaceae > JAJPHO01. Next base: position 20,365 of record JAJPHO010000096.1, on the reverse strand, counting down.
GATGTCCGAGCAACCGGGCAGCGCCATGCATATCCACCAGTCGGTGGTCGACACCAAGACCGGCCGCAACATCTTCAGCCTGCAGGACGGGCGCAGCAGCCAGGCCTTCCGGCACTTCATCGGCGGCCTGCAGAAGTTCCTGCCGCAAGTGGTGCCGATGTTCGCCCCCAACGTCAATTCCTACCGGCGCATGCATCCCTCCTTCGCGGCGCCGATCAATCTGCAATGGGGCATCGACAATCGGACCTGCGGCCTGCGCGTGCCGATCTCGGACGGGCAGAACCGCCGCATCGAGAACCGCCTTCCGGGTGCCGACGCCAATCCCTATCTCGCCATCGCGGCGTCCCTGGTGTGCGGCTATATCGGCATGATGGAGAAGATCGAGCCGACCGACGCGGTCGATGGCAACGCCTATAAATGGGCCCGCACCATCCCGCGGACGCTCGAGGAGGCGCTGGACCGCTTCACCAATTGCGCCCCGGTGCGCAACCTGCTGGGCAGCGCCTTCTTCGACACTTTCGCCGTCATCAAGACCGCCGAGCTGGAAGCCTATCGCGCCGTGATCAGCTCATGGGAACGCGACCATCTGCTGCTGAAAGTGTGATCGTGTGACCTTCAACGATTCGCTGGCAATGGCGGACTCTTATTACGCCGCCACCGCCAAGCCGTCGCCAGACCATCCGCAGCTGCAGGAAAACATCCAGGCAGATCTATTGGTTATTGGCGGAGGCTGCACCGGTTTATCAGCGGCGCTGTTCGCCGCGCGGCGGGGTTTGCGCGTCGTCCTGCTCGAGGGCGGGCGGATCGCCTGGGGCGCCTCCGGCCGCAATGGCGGCCAGATCATCCCCGGCCTGCGCCAGGGCCCGCGCGAACTGGTCAAGCGCCATGGGCGGGAGGAAGCGAAGCGTCTGTTCGCCCTGGCGGTCTCGGCGCGTGATCTGGTGGTCGATCTGATCCTGCAGCACCGCATCAATTGCGACCTCACCTTGACCGGCCATCTCCATGCCGTCCGTAACGGCGATCTCGACGACCTGCGGCGCGAGGCTGAGTTCGCCGCGGAAGAGATGGGCTATCCCCACCTGGCCGCCCTCGACCAGGGCGACCTGGCCGAGGAACTGGCCACCGACCATTACGATTGCGGGCTGCTCGACCGCGAAGGCGGGCATTTCCACCCGCTGAATTATGCGCTCGGATTGGCGCGGGTGGCGGTTGAAGCGGGTGTTTCGATTTATCAGAACTCACCTGTTATCGGTTTGAAAAAAAACAATATAATCGAGGCAAGAACCCCCAGGGGAACGGTCACCGCACCGCTCGGTGTATTGGCCTGCGACGCGCTGCTGGGCCATCTCGATCCCGGCCTGGCCGGCCGCATCATGCCGATCGCCAGCCATGTGGTCGCCACCGCGCCCTTGCGGCCGGACCAGGTGCCGGTCCTGAAGAACCGCGCCATTTCGGACAGCTATTTCTCGGTGAATTATTATCGAATGACGGCCGACAACCGCCTGCTGTTCGGTGGCGGAGAGCGTTATTTTCCGAGAAAAGCCAATGAGATAGCGCCGATTGTTCGCAAGCCGCTGGAAAAGATTTTCCCGCAATTGCAGGGCGTGGCGATCGAGCGGGCCTGGGGCGGGCTGGTGTCGATCACCACGTCGCGCCTGCCCGATATCGGGCGCAAGGGCGCGCTGTTCTATGCCCAGGGCTATTCCGGACAGGGCGCCATCCTGTCGACGCTGGCGGGCAAGGTCTTGGCCGAGGCCGCAACAGGCACGGCGGGCGATTTCGATGTGATGGCGCAGGTCCGGCCGGCCGCCTTCCCCGGCGGCATGGCGCTGCGCACGCCGCTGCATGTGCTCGGCATGATGTGGTACGGATTGAGGGATCGTTTATGAGCAGGAAACCGGTCATCGGCGTCTCCGCCGACACTTTCGTCATCGACGGCCACCAGTTCCATGGCGCCGGGCAGAAATATCTTCTGCCGCTGGTGTCGCTGGGCGCCATCCCGCGCATCATCCCCTCGTTCGGGCCGGGCTCGGATGCCGACGATCTGCTGCAGGGCCTCGACGGGCTGCTGCTGACGGGTGCCGTGTCGAATGTCGAGCCGCGCCATTATGACGGCAGCCAGGCCGACGAGTGCCCGCCCTATGACACGGCGCGCGATTCGACCACCCTGCCCCTGATCCAGGCCACTCTGAAGCGCCACCTGCCGATGCTGGCCATTTGCCGGGGCATGCAGGAACTGAACGTCGCCCTCGGCGGAAGCCTGTTCCCCCGCGTCCACGAGGTCACCGGCCGGTTCGACCACCGCGCGCCGAAGGGCGAGCCGCACGAGGTGCAATATGCGCCACGCCATCCGGTGACGCTGACCGAGGGAGGCTTTTTGGCGGGGCTGGCCGGTGACAAAACTGTGATCGAGGTGAATTCCTTGCACGGCCAGGCCATCGACCGGCTGGCCGGCGGGCTGGCCGTGGAGGCGGCGGCACCCGACGGCACCATCGAGGCGGTGCGCGTCGAAGCCGCGAAATCCTTCGCGATCGGTGTGCAGTGGCACCCGGAATGGCGCTTTGCCGAAGACCCGTTTTCCGCCGCTTTGTTCGCCGCCTTCTTCGAATCGGTGCGCCGGGAAATGTGACTTTCGTCACATTGGTTGCGATTATCTTACTGTCATAGTACCTTCACCGTCCCTTCGGGAGGTGCGTGATGTCGTACATGGCACAGCAGGTGAATCCGGTGGATCTGATCAACGAAACCCTCAGGGGATCGGTGGTCGACACTCTGCGCCTCTTCCTCCCCGACCTGGCTCCCTACAGCAACGAAGAAGCCTTCAACGTCATCCTCAACAGCCCGGAGATGGCCCAGCGCAGCTTCGGCGCGTTCCGCGACCATCCCGAGGCTTTCGCCGGCGTGCTGCGCGGCCCGGAGAACCAGCTGGTCGCCGCCGATGACGAACCGCTCTCGTGCGGACGCACCCTGTCCCAGGTGGTCGCCCTGGTGGTGCAGGCCGTGGCCAAGCGCTATTTCCGCACCAAGCTGGCGCGCCGCACGGTCACCCCCGCGACGGAAACCGGCCTGGTCGGAAAAGTCGCCCAGCTGTTCACCGGCCCCAGGCAGCCCGAACCCGCCGCCAAACCGACGACGAGCCAGGCCGACCGGCTCTTCCTGGCCATGCGCGACCACCTGCTGTTCGAATGGCAGCTGCGCCTGATCCCGCATTATGTCGGCCTGCCGGTGGCGCTGGTGCAGGCCCTGGGCGCCCGCCTGCTGGAATTCCGCGAGATCGAAGACATTCAATGGATGGTGCGCAACGGCCAGCCGCCGCTGGAGCCCTCGATCCGCCGGGCCGAATCCGCTGCCCCCGCGCCGGCGCAGGTGTCGGACGCCGCGATCGAAGCGGAGGCGCGGCAGATCGTGCCGGATCTGGAGATCGCACCGCTCAACCTGCCCGAAGGCGTCTCGGCGCAGCGCTTCGTCGGCGCCGTGCTGAGTAAGGTGAACCCGACGCTGGCTCGCTGGCTGGCGCGCGAGACCCAGCTGAATCCCCGGCAATTGGCGCTGATGCTGATCCGCGCTTACGAAGCATTGCCGCCCTCGGATTTCCAGCGCTTCGGCGCCAGCCTTCCCGCCTCCGAGGAAGCCCTCCGCTTTCTCAACGCCGCCAAAGCCGCGCGCTTCGGCGTGGACACCAGCCCGATCGTGACGGGGGAGTTCTCGCGGAACTATCAGGCCAAGATCAAACCGATGATCTGACAAATCTTAAAATTCATTTTTTCGTAATTATCGCTCGCAAGAAAAATGCGAATAGCATGCGCCCGGCTTCTCTGGCCGGGAATAATACTCGTGAACAAGCAATTCGACGAGCAAGATGAAATTGAAGACAGCAATTTCATTGATATTTACGATCGCTTATTGACCATTGCACGCGCGATGGGCCATCGGGATTCCGGCGCCGAGGACCGGGTCCAGGAAGCCTATCTGCGCATGCTGGAAGCGGGCAGCGCCGCCCCGATCCGGAACCGCGAAACCTACTTCAAGCGCATCCTGCGCAATCTGCGGATCGACGGCATTCGCCGCACCGCGCGGCAGGCGGCGCTGCCGATCGACGAGGCCCTGGCCGATCCCCAGCCCGGCCCCGACCGTGCCGCCCTGGCGCGCATCGAGCTGGAAGCGGTGGCCAAGGCATTGCAAAAGCTGCCGCCCCGCTGCCGGCACGCGTTCGAGTTGCATCGCTTCGGCAATCTGAGCTATGCAGAGATCGCGCAACGCATGGGTATCAGCATCAGCATGGTCGAGAAACATATCGCGGAAGCCGTCTTGCGGCTGGCCGCGGCGCTCGGCGGGCGATGATGAGGTTTTTCGCCGCCGGAACGTCTGAATGATCATGATCGAAAACCCGAGACTCCTGGAAGAAGCAGCCCGCTGGTTCGCGGTCCTGCGCCGCAATGTGATGACGGTCGACGAGCGCGAAGCGTTCGACCGCTGGCTCGCCGACGACGCCAACCGCGCCGCCCTGGCGCAGATCGAACATGGCTGGGAGGTTGCGGGACGGCTCGCACCCTCCTCCCGGCTGGCCGAGCAGCCTGCGGCAATCAGCCGCCGCACGGCGCTTCGGGCCGGCGGCGGGCTGGCCGCGTCGGTCGCCCTGGGTCTGTTCGCCGCCGACCAATCCGGCCTGCTGTCGGGCTGGGGATGGGACGGCGAGGTCGAGACCGGCGTCGGCGAACAGCGCGAAGTCACCCTGCCCGAGGGCAGCGTCATTCATCTCAACGTTCTGTCCCGCGTGCGGTGGCGCCTGGCCAGCGACAAGCGCGAAGTGTCGCTGGATGCCGGCGACGCGCTGTTCACCGTCAGCCACAATCCCGAGCGCCCCTTCACCGTGCGCGCCGGCAGCGGCTCGGTGCGCGTGCTGGGAACGGTCTTCTCGGTTTCCCTGCGGGAAAAGGATGGCGGCGTGGCGGTGCGCGAGGGCCATGTCGCTTTTACCCCGGGCCCGGCCGGCCAATCCTCGGACCCGGTCCAGCTGCGCGCCGGCGAGGCCGTGCGGTTCGGCCCGCACGGCGCGGGCGCGGTGACCACCGTCTCCCCCGACCAGGTGGGCGAATGGAGCGACCATTTCGTCACCTTCGATCAGGCGGAACTGGGCGAGGTCGCGCAGGAACTCGGCCGCTATTTCCCGCTCAAGGTCCGCATCGATCCGCCGGAAGCGGCGAACCGCCGCGTTACCCTGCGGCTCAAGCTGCAGGATCAGAATTCGACGCTCGACCTGCTGCGCCAGCTTCTCGACGCCCGCATCGAGCGCAAGAGCGCCAGCCGCGTCGTCATGCGCGTTCCGTCATGAAACTTTAACCGGCCGGCGATCTGAGGAGACCCCGCTCCCCATCGTCTCTAGGGCATCGTCTCATCAAACGGAGCCTCCGATGTCCTTGTTCCGCCGCTGGCCGCTCGCCGCCATCGTCGCCGTCTGTTCCGTCGCCGCCCAGGCGCAACAGGCCCAAGTCACCCTGTCGATCCCGTCGATGCCGCTGTCGAAGGCGCTGCTGGTCTATGCGCAGCAGACCCGCCTGTCGATCCTCGCCTCGGACGAGGTTACCCAGGGCAGGACCAGCGTGGCCGTGGAAGGCATGGTCAGCCAGGCCGACGGCCTGCGCCAGCTGCTGGGCGATTCCGGGCTCAAATTCCAATTCGTCGATGCCTCTTCGGTGCGGATCTACAGCGATCACCCGGCGGGCCAGAAAACCAGCGAGGCGTCGGACGCGCTGGAGACCATCCAGGTCACGGCCCAGTACCGCACCGAAGACCAGCAGAATGTGCCGATCTCGATCACCACGGTCAGCGGAAAGGCACTGGAGAATTCCGGCTATCAATCGATCACCGACCTGCAATATCTGGTTCCCGGCGTGCAATACGACCCGACCCAGGGCGCCAATTTCCTGATCCGCGGCGTCGGCCTGCAATCCTATGATTTCTCGTTCGAGAAGTCGGTCAGCGTGGTGGTCGACGATGTGGTGATGGACGCCCAGCGCGACAACGGCCTGATCGGCCTCGAGGACATCTCGCATGTCGACGTGCTGATGGGCCCCCAGGGCACCCTGTTCGGCAAGAACGCCACCTCGGGCGTCATCTCCGTCACCACCAACAGCCCGGTGCTGAACGAGTGGCAGGCCAAGGCCTATGCCAGCTACGGCGAGCGCAACGACCATACGATCAATGCGACGGTCAACGCGCCGATCGGCGATAATTCGGCGTTCCGCCTGTCGGCCTTCAACCAGGGGCAGGACGGCTTCGGCGACTACACCACCCTGAACGAGAAGCTGGGCACCGTGCGCGAATATGGCGTGCGGGGAAAATGGCTGTTCCAGCCGAACGACAAGCTCGACGTCACGGTCGCCGGCGATTGGGAACATCACTGGGACAGCTCGATCCGCACCGCGGTTTCCGGCGCCCCGGCCGCCATCACCGCCGATGAGATCGCCCTGGGCGTGACTCCCGGCCACACCAACGTCAACACCGCCGACTCCGAAGCGGGATCGATCCGCTACGACGAATGGGGCGCCTCGCTCCGCGCCCATTACATGGTCGGCGACGACACGCTGACCTCGATCTCGGCCTATCGCGGCACCACCTTCGTCAATGCCGCCCCCGTGGATCTGGTGCCGACCAATCTCTATGCCTATTCGACCTACAGCGTCGGCTTCCTGAATTCCGAGAAGCTGAGCCAGGAATTCCGCTGGGCCTCGCCGACCGGCCAGTTCATGGAATATGTCGGCGGCTTCTACTACAACGACCTCAACGCCAACCAGTATCAGTATCAGTGGGGCCCGAACCCGCCGGGCTCGCCCCTGATCGTCAACGGCCAGCCCTCCAGCACGCTCTATGCCTTCTCCGGCGTGCAGGGCGTCAACGGCAATACGCAGTATTTCTCGACCAGCAACATCACCGTGGCGGAATTCGGCCAGCTGAAATTCAACCTGACCGACCAGTTCAACCTGACCCTCGGCGGCCGCTACAGCAATGACCGCAACGAGCAGTCCCTCGGCTTCGTCAATTTCCCCACCGCGCCGATCACCGGCACCAACATTCCCTACACGTTCGTCACCACCAACAAGGCGCCGCAATTCTACTCGGGCAGCTCGTCGGGCCACGATTTCACCTATCGCATCGCGCCTCAGTACAAATTCTCGGATGACGCCATGGTCTATGCGACCTACGCCACCGGCAACAAGCCGGCCGGCGTCGCGCTCAACGGCAATAATTTCGATCCCTACAAGCCGGAAACCGTGACCAGCTGGGAAGTCGGTGAAAAGTCGGATTGGCTCGATCACCGCGTCCGCGTGAACTTCGACCTGTTCCGCGAACAGTTCAAGGACTACCAGGCGCCGCTGCTGACTCAGATCCCGGCCGGCGCGGGCGGCTTCATCTCGGCCACCGTGATCGGCAATGCCGGCGGGCTGCGCAGCGAGGGCGCCGAGGCCAGCATCGCGGTCAAGCCGATCGCGCCGCTGACGCTGAACGCCTCGGGCAGCTATACCCACGCCTATTTCACCAACTACGTCTACAACGCCACCACCAACTACACCAACACGACGCCGCCCAACTCGCCCGCCTGGGCCGCGACGGTGGGCGCCGATTACCAGGCGCAGGTGCTGCCGGACATCACCATGCTGGCCCATGTCGATTACGACTGGCGCGACAAAGTATGGACCATCGTCGGCCAGGCGCCCTATTCGCTGGTCAAGGCCTATGGCCTGCTCAATGCCCGCATCAGCTTCACCCCCGAGGAGAGCGGATTCCAGTTCGGCATCTATGGCCGCAACCTGGCCAACACCTTCTTCGAAACCGGCTTCCAGCAATACGGCACCGCCGGCCTGCTGCATTTCACCACGCCCGACGCCTTCCGTACGGTCGGCGTGTTCGGCAAATACGATTTCTGAGGGGAACCGCCATGAACCGCATTCTCGCCGGCCTGCTGGCCGCCGCATCCGCCATGCCCGCCCTGGCCGCTTTGGCCGACCCCGTCATCGACGATCTGCGCCTCAACCAGATCCAGGTGATCGGCACGCACAACAGCTATCACGCCGGCTTCGCGCCGAATGAGGGCCAGCTGATCCAGAAGGTGAAGCCCGAGATCTACCAGGCCTTCGATTATCGCCATTCATACCTGCCCAAGCAGCTCGATGGCGGCATCCGTCAGATCGAGCTCGACATCTATGCCGATCCCGAGGGCGGCCGCTATTCCCATCCGGCCATGCTGGGCATGGTGGAAAAGGCCGGCCTGCCGGCCGATCCCGAGTTCGATCCGGCGCATCTGATGGATCAGCCCGGCTTCAAGGTGATCCATGTCGAGGATTTCGATTACCGCAGCAACTGCCAGCCCTTCACCGCCTGCCTGCGCCTGGTGCGCGACTGGTCCGCGGCGCATCCGGATCATGTGCCGCTGTTCATCCTGATCGAGACCAAGGAAACCCCGCTCAAGCTCGACGTCCCCACGGTGACGCCACTGCCCTTCACCTCGCAGGTGTTCGACGCGCTGGACCGCGAAATCCTCTCGGTCTTCCCGCGCGGCGCCATCGTCACCCCCGACGATGTGCGCGGTAAATATGCCAGCCTGTCCGAGGCGGTTGCCCATGGCGGCTGGCCGAAGCTGAAGGACGCGCGCGGCAAGGTGGTGTTCCTGATGGACCAGAAGAAGGCCGGCCCGGCCTATCTCGAAGGCCATCCCGTCCTCAAGGGCCGCATCATCTTCACCAACGCCGATCCGGGCGCCGCCGACGCCGCCTTCGTCGAGGACAATGAGGGCTCGGCCGCCGAAATCGACGCCCTGGTGCGCCGCGGCTATGTGGTGCGGGCGCGCGCCGACGAGAACACCAAGGAAGCGCGCACCAACGACACCAAGCGCCGCGACGAATTGCTGGGCAGCGGCGCGCAATTCATCAGCACCGACTATCCCGCGATCGAGCGGGCCCCCAGCGGTTACCAGGTGGCCCTGCCCGACGGGATCGCCGCGCGCTGCAATCCGGTGCTGGTATCGACGGGGTGCGTACTCGAAAAGTGAGCCGAAAGCGGGCGGGGACGGCAGTCCTCGCCCATGGCGGCCCGGCATCTGGCCAGGATCAGGTCGACGATTTGAGGGCCTGGCGCCCTCCGACCACCCTCAACTGCCCGCCTTCGGCGACCTTGTTCCGCCCGCTCCGCTTGGCCCGGTAAAGAGCCTGATCGGCAAGCTCGATCAGGTCCGCGCTTTTCACCGCATCGCCCGGCATCGGCGCCAGCGTAGCCACCCCGAGGCTGGCCGTGACCACGCCCCAGGGTTTGTTGGCGCTGTGTTCGATCATTCGGCCCTCGAGCGCGGCCCGAATCAGGTCGGCGATCTGACGGGCACCGGCAGCCGTGGTGTCGGGCAGGATCACGGCGAACTCCTCGCCCCCATAGCGGGCGGCCAGATCCTCCGGCCGCCTGATCGATGAGGCGAGAACGGAACCGACGGCGGCCAGGCATTCATCGCCTGTCTTGTGGCCGTACAAATCGTTGAAAAGCTTGAAATGGTCGATATCCAGCATGATGAGCGACAAGGGATTGCCGTTTCTGACCGCGCGGGCCCATTCCGCATCGAGCTTCTTATCGAAGCAGCGCCGGTTCGCCACACCCGTCAACGCGTCCGACAAGGCCATCGCGGACAATTCCGCGTTCAAGGCGGCCACCTGATCCTCGGCTTCTTTTCTGGCCGTGATGTCCCGAATATTGGCAACGATGCATCTCTCCTTGCCCCGCCGCGCCGGCAACATCCGGATGAGCGCCTCGCACCAGACCCACAGCCCCCCGGGGCGAATGAACCGGAAAGTGACGGTCTTATGGCCGCCGTCGCGAGGGGGACTGGCCATTCCCTGCATCAGGGCGTCCCGATCCTCCGAATGGACGATGGACTGCCATCCGCTATCCCTCCATTCGGCCATATCCCGGCCGGACAAGGCGGAGAAGGAGGGCGAGACATACAGCGGAAAGCCGCTGGCCGTCGCACACACGATCGCGTCGGTCGAATAATCCGCGAGCAAGCGGTATTGCCGCTCGGTCCGCTCGTTCCGCTTCACCAGCCGCGCCAGGGATAGCCCCAGGATGATCAACGACGCGATCGCGATGCAGCTCACCGCCAGATACCGCTTGACGCTGGATGTCCAATTCGCCAGCGCCTCCGCCTTCCCATGCGACACGATGACCAGCAGCGGATAGTTCGGAACGCGGTGGACGGTGCCGTAGCGATCCACACCATCGATGGGAGACCGGTATTGAAAGCCCTGCTCGACGGTTTGCGGGCCGAGGCGCGAAAAGATCGGCCCTTTGGAGAAATCGGCGCCGATCACGCGCGGATCATCGGGATGGCGGGCGACGATCAGGCCTGAAGCGGACGCCAGCGAAACCGCGCCCTCCCGGCCCGGATTAAACCCCTTGTAGAAGTCCCGGAAGAAATCGATGGACACCATCGCCCCGGCCACGCCGCGAAAAGTCCCGTCCGGATTGTCCAGGCGCAACGACACCGGAAGAACCCAGTGGCCGCTGGCCCGGCTGACGATCGGTTCACCCACGTGAACACCCCGTCCCGGATGATCTCTGTGGAAGATGAAATAGTCGCGGTCCGAAATGTTCAGCGCCGACGATGGCCGAGCCGTCTGGGAATTGACCACCCAGGCGCCGGAATCATCGAAGACCAGCAGACCGTCCACCATGGGCAAATGGACGATGTCTTCCTGCATCATGGTATGCAGGCGCGACCGGTCGGCAGCATGGATGTCGTCGACTTCCATGCGCTCGCGAATATCCAGAAGCGCGGTTTCCGCCGCTTGTATGGTGCCGTGCGCATGCTCGGCGAGAGAGCGGGCGAGATTGCTGGTGGCCTGCTGGTCCGCGGTCAGGGCCAGCGACCTGGCCTCCCAGGTCGGCCAGGCGTTGAGCACCAGAAACAGCAAGCAGGAAATGATCACCAACACAGCGATCAATCCCTGAGCGGACGGACGCTTCGATCCGATCGGCGACTCTCCTGCCCTTCGCTCCGCCACGGGAAATGATCCTTTCCTCGAAAAGCCTCCTCTGCCGGTCAAACCTCGGGGGAAATACGCGCCGATACCTTGATCGGCATCAAAGAGACGAAGCGAGGCAATGAAAAAGCCCCCTGCCGCACGGCGGCAAGGGGGCTCGGCCCATTCATGACATTGCGGTCCGGCGTATACTACGCCAGCAACGCCTGCTTCATCGCGTCGCTTTCCTGCGGCAACGGGCGGGGACGATAATCCTCGCCCACGGCGACGAAGTGATAGATCGCCGAGGTGACGCGGGTCGCGGCGGCTCCGCCGGCGCGGCGGCGCCAGGCTTCGACACGGACCGACACCGAGGTGCTGCCGGTGCGGATCAGCTGGGTATAGCAGCTCACCTCGTCGCCGACATGGACCGGGGCGTGGAACTTGAATCCGTCCACCGCGACGGTGGCGACCGTGCCTTCGGCGCGGATGGCGGCGTGGATGGCACCGGCCAGATCCATCTGGCTCATCAGCCAGCCGCCGAAAATATGGCCCGCCGGATTGGTGTCGGCCGGCATGGCGGTGGTGCGGGATGCGAGGAAACCTTCCGGCTTCAGCGGGATGATTTCGGCGTCAGTCGACGTCGGCATTGGTGGTTTCGTCCTCTTCAGGCAACGGACGCGGCTTCATCTCGGAATCCAGCGCCACGAAGTGATAAACAGCGGACGTTACCTTGACGTGGGTGCGGACCGTCGAGCGGCGCACCCAGGCCTCGATGTTGATCGACATCGAGGTGCGGCCAGTGCGGATTATTTTTGTATAGCAGCTGACCTCGTCGCCGACATGAACCGGCGCGTGAAACTTGAAGCCGTCCACCGCGACGGTGGCGACGGTACCCTTGGCGCGGATGCCGGCGTGAATGGCGCCGGCCAGATCCATCTGGCTCATCAGCCAGCCGCCGAAAATATGGCCGGCCGGATTGGTGTCGGCCGGCATGGCCCGGGCCCGGATGGCGAGGAACCCTTCCGGACGGAATGCTTCGATGCCTTGCATGCCTTATTTCGCCCCGTAGCTGCGCCGGCCCGCGCCGGCTTGTTGGGTGAGGAACTTCTGCGTGCCCTTCTTGCGGCCCATGCGGGCCCCCTCGCCGCCCTTGTTGCCGGTGCCGGCGGGCTGCCAATTGGGGATCAGGTGATGCTTGCCCGGCCCGATCAGGTCGGCGCGGCCCATCTTCTTCAGGGCCTCGCGCAGCAGCGGCCAGTTCTCGGCGTCGTGATAGCGCAGAAACGCCTTGTGCAGGCGCCGCTGCTTCAGGCCCTTGGCCGAGAAGACCTGCTCGCCGCCATTGCGCCGTACCGGCACCAGCGGGTTGCGGCCGGAATAATACATCGCGGTGGCCAGCGACATCGGCGACGGCAGGTAGGTCTGCACCTGATCGGCGCGATAGCCGTGCTTCTTCAGCCACAGCGCCAGATTCATCATGTCTTCGTCGGTGGTGCCGGGATGCGCCGCGATGAAGTACGGGATCAGGTACTGTTCCTTGCCGGCCTGCTTGCTGGCCTGGTCGAACATCTGCTTGAAGCGGTCGAAGCTGCCGATGCCCGGCTTCATCATCTTCGACAGCGGGCCTTCCTCGGTATGCTCCGGGGCGATCTTGAGGTACCCGCCGACATGGTGCGTCGCCAGTTCCTTGATATAGGCCGGGCTCTTCACCGCCAGGTCGTAGCGCAAGCCCGAGGCGATCAGCGTCTTCTTGATGCCTGGAACGGCGCGGGTCTTGCGATACAGCTCGATCAGCGGCTGATGGTCGGTATTGAGGTTCTTGCAAATGTCGGGATAGACGCAGGACGGGCGGCGGCAGACCTCTTCGATCGCCTTGTCCTTGCAGGCCATGCGGTACATGTTGGCGGTCGGGCCGCCCATGTCCGAGATCACCCCGGTGAAGCCCTTCACCTTCTTCATGCCCTCGACCTCTTTGAGGATCGAGGCCTCCGACCGGCTCTGGATGATGCGGCCCTCATGCTCGGTGATCGAGCAGAAGGAACAGCCGCCGAAGCAGCCGCGCATGATGTTGACCGAGAAACGGATCATCTCCCACGCCGGGATTTTCGCATCGCCATAGGACGGATGCGGCGCGCGGGCGTAAGGCAGGTCGTAGACCCCGTCCATCTCTTCGGTGGTCAGCGGGATCGGCGGCGGATTCAGCCACACTTCGCGGTCGCCATGGCGCTGGATCAAAGCGCGGGCATTGCCGGGATTGCTCTCCTGGTGCAGCACGCGCGAGGCCTGGGCATAGACCGGCGCATCGTCGCGCACCACCTCGAAGGACGGCATGCGAAGAACCGTCGTATCGCGCTCCGCGCGGCTGACGCGGGTGAATTCGGCCTCGTCCTCGATGCTGTCCATCGCCACTTCGCGATAGCCGTCCGGCAGACCGCTCAGCACATAGGACGTGCCGCGCACGTCGCGCATCTCGGACAGCTTCTCGCCCTTGGCGGCGCGATGGGCCAGCTCGACGATGGCGCGCTCGGCATTGCCGTAGACGAGGATGTCGGCCTTGGAATCGAGGATGATCGAGCGGCGCACCTTCTCCGACCAGGCATCGTAATGGGCGATGCGGCGCAAGGACGCCTCGATGCCGCCGATCATGATCTCGACGTCGCCGTAGGCTTCGCGGCAGCGCTGCGAATAGACGATCACCGCGCGGTCGGGGCGCTTGCCGCCCTGGTCGCCCGGGGTATAGCTGTCATTGTGGCGCAAGCGGCGGTCGGCCGTGTAGTGGTTGACCATGCTGTCCATGTTCCCGGCGGTGACGCCGAAGAACAGGTTGGGCTTGCCCAGCGCCTTGAAAGCGTCGGCATTGCTCCAATCCGGCTGGGCGATGATGCCGACGCGGAAGCCTTGCGCCTCCCACAGGCGGCCGATGATGGCCATGCCGAAGCTGGGATGGTCGACATAGGCGTCGCCGGTGACCAGGATGATATCGCAAGAATCCCATCCCAGCTGATCCATTTCGGCGCGCGACATGGGCAGGAAGGGCGCGGTCCCGAAACGGGACGCCCAATATTTGCGATAGGTAAAGATGTTCTTGGCGGTCTGCAAAGCCATGGTCTCCAACGAGACGGGTCTTATAAACCCAACCGCCCTCAACTTGGAAGAATTTCAGGGTTTCACTCTATGCCGGTCAGCCCTGCATTGCTATCCTCGCTGACAGGCTTCCATGGAGAATCTCCCAATGAAGACGGTTCGTTACGCCCTGTTCGCCGTGCTCGCGACCAGCGCCCTCGCTCTCAACGCACATGCCGCCGACATCGTGATCAGCGTCACCGGCCCGATGACCGGTTCGGACGCCGCCTTCGGCGAGCAGTTCCGGCATGGGGCGGAAAAAGCCGTCAAGAACATCAACGACCAGGGCGGCGTGCTGGGCAAGCACCTGAAGCTGATCGTCGAGGACGACGCCTGCGACCCCAAGCAGGCGGTCAACGTCGCCAATGACGCCGCCTCGCAGGGCGCGGTGATGGTGGCCGGCCATTACTGTTCCGGCTCGTCGATCCCGGCCTCCGACGTCTATGCCGAGAACAACATCGTCGAAATCAGCCCCGGCTCGACCAATCCGAAATTCACCGAGCGCGGTCTCGCCAACGTCTTCCGCATCTGCGGCCGCGACGACATGCAGGGCCCCACCGCCGCCAATTACCTGGCCGCCAAGTTCCCCAAGGCGCGCATCGCCATCGTCAACGACAAGTCGTCTTTCGGCAAAGGCGTGACCGACGAATTCGCCAAGACGCTGAATGCCAAGGGCATCAAGGAAGTGATGAACGAGGCGATCACCGCCGGCGAGAAGGATTACAGCGCCCTGGTCTCGAAGCTGAAGGAGGCCAAGGTCGATTTCCTCTATTACGGCGGCTATTATAACGAAGCCGGCCTGATCGTGCGTCAGATGCGAGGGCAGGGAGTGAAGACGGTGCTGGTGGGCGGCGATGCCCTGGTGGCCTCGGAATATTGGGCGATTACCGGCACTGCCGGCGAAGGCACGCTGATGACCTTCGGTCCCGACCCCCGCCTCGACCACGCCAATGACGCGCTGGTGGCGCAGTTCCGCGCCGAGAAGTACGAACCCGAAGCCTATACGCTCTACACCTATGGGGCGGTTCAAGCCTGGGCCGACGCGGTCAAGACGGCCGGCACGACGGACGCCGTCAAAGTCGCGGCGGCGCTGCGCGCCTCGCAGCATGACACGGTGCTGGGCAAGATCGGTTTCGACGCCAAGGGCGACAGCACTGCGCCCGGCTATGTGATGTACAGCTGGAAGGACGGGAAGTACGCCGCCCTCCAATAAGGCCGCCGGCACATGTCTGGATTGCAATGGCGGGATGTCTATCCCGCCATTTTTGTATCGGGATACAACAGCTTTTAGTTTAGAAGGGGCGCTCTTTTCACAGGCTCCGAAAACGTTATCAGGAGGTACCGCCATGGCTTCGCTCCGCGTTGGCACGCTGAATCAGCTCCTCTTTGGCGGAGCTTTGCTTCTGCTGGGCGGTGTATTGGTCTTCGACACCGTCTCGCTGGTCACCCAGCGCAACGCGGCCGAACGGACCTCGGATATCGCCGAAGCCGGCCAGACCCTGTTCGGCGCCCTGCAAGGCTATCGCGTACAGCGCGGCCCCGGCCGCATCGCGCTCTCCGCTCCGGCGCCCGCCGCCGCCGGCATCCAGGCCGACATGAACAAGGCGGAACAGAGCGCCGCGCCCGCCGTGGGCAAATTCCTCGCCGCCTGCAAATCGATCTCCTGCCTGCCCGCCGCCGATCTCGACGCCATCGTCACGGCGCGCGGCGCGGTGGCGGCGATCCGTCCGCAGGTCGAGAAGGATCTCGCCGTGCCGCTCGACCAGCGCTCGGAAAACATCGCGGACCGCTGGAACAAGGCCTCCACCGTGCTGATCGACCTGCTGGAAAAGGCATCGAACCGCCTGTCCTCGGACATCCGCATGACCGATCCGGTCATCGCCCTGCTGGTCGAGATCAAGAATGCCGGGTGGGAAGTGCGCAATTATGGCGGCCTGGCCCGCAACACTTATGGCGACACCTTGCAGGCTGGCGCCGTGTCGCCGGCTTTGGCCGCCAAGCAGACCGATTATGAGGCGCGCATCGACGATTCCTGGACCCGCCTGCTCGATCTGACCGCCCTGCCCGCGGTGCCGGCCGGCGTGGTCGACGCGGTGAAGGCGGCCCGCGCCAATTACACCGGAACCTATCAGCCGATGGTGCGCGCCATCCGCGACGCCGTCTCGGCCGGCAAGCCGGGCCCGATGGCGATGGAACAGATGATGAGCTCGTCGAACGAGACGCTGGCCCTGCTCATGCGGATGCCCGATTCCGCCTTGGCCGCCTGCGTCGATTATGCCGAGCAACGCTCCGCCGCCGCCACCCGCCGCCTGCTGATCGAGCTGGTGATCTTCGCCATCGCCATTGCCGTGGGTGTGGTCGGCATCCTGGTGATCCGCGGCCGCATCGTGCTGCCGATCGAGCATATCGTCAGCGCGATGCGCCGGGTCGCCGACGGCCAGCTCGATGCCGAAATTCCCCACGCCGAGCGTCAGGACGAGATCGGCGAACTGGCCGCGGCCCTCGCGGTGTTCAAGGCCAACGCGGTCGAGAAGGAACGCCTGGCCGCCCAGGAGAAACAGGAACAGGAAGCCCGCGCCCGCCGCCAGGCTGTGATAGAAGCGGCGATCGGCGAGTTCGAGACCGCCTCGGGCGCGCTGCTGGGCGCCTTCGCCGATGCCGCGACACATATGACCGGCACCTCGCAAAGCATGTCGGCCACCGCCGAGCAGACCCTGCGCCAGGCCACCGCCGTGGTGTCCGCCTCGGACATGACCTCGGGCAATGTGCAGACGGTGGCGGGTGCGACCGAACAGCTGTCCGCCTCGATCGACGAGATCAGCCGCCAGGTGGCGCAGTCGGCCGAGATCGCCGGCCGCGCCGTCGACGAGGCCCGCCGTACCGACGACACGGTGAACGGCCTGTCCGCCGCCGCCGCCAAGATCGGCGAGGTGATCCAGATCATCCAGGACATCGCCAGCCAGACCAACCTGCTGGCGCTGAACGCCACCATCGAGGCGGCCCGCGCCGGCGATGCGGGCAAGGGCTTCGCGGTGGTGGCGAGCGAAGTCAAAACCCTGGCCAACCAGACCGCCAAGGCGACCGAGGACATCGCCACCCAGATCGCGGCCATCCAGACCGTGGCCCATCAATCGGTCGAGGCGATCCGCGGTATCGGCAGCACGATCGGCGAGATCAGCGGCATCGCCACCACCATCGCGTCCGCCGTCGAGGAACAGGGCGCCGCCACCCGTGACATCGCGCAGAATGTGCAGCAGGCGTCATTGAGCGTGAACGAAGTCACCAGTAATATCGCCGGAGTCAGCCGCGCCGCCGAACAGACCGGCGAAGCGGCCCATGAGGTGATGCAGGCTTCGGCCGAAATCACCCGCCAGGCCGGGGATCTCCGCGGCCAGGTCACCTCGTTCCTGGGAAGAATCCGCGCCGCATGACATCCACCCTGTTGCTGACCGCCCTGACCATGCTGGCCTTTGCCGGCAATTCGGTCCTCTGCCGCCTCGCCCTCAGCCACACCGCCATCGATCCGGCCGGTTTCACGCTGGTGCGGATCGCCTCCGGCGCCGCGATGCTATGGGTTCTCGCCAATGTGGCGGGCGGACGCAAGGGTATCGGCGGTTCCTGGAAGGGCGCGGCGGCGCTGACGATCTATGCCATCGCCTTCTCGCTGGCCTATGTCACCCTGCCGGCCGGCACCGGCGCGCTGCTGCTGTTCGGCGCGGTGCAGGTGACCATGATCGCCACTGGACTGAAGCAGGGCGAACGCCTGGCCTGGGCCCAATGGCTCGGGCTGGCGGTCGCGCTGGGCGGGCTGGTCACCCTGGTGGCGCCGGGCGTCTCCGCCCCGCCGCCGCTGGGTGCCGCGCTGATGACGTTGTCGGGCGTGTTCTGGGGCATCTATTCGCTTTTGGGCCGCGGCTCGCGGGACCCCGTCGCCTCCACCGCCGGCAATTTCCTGCGCGCGGCGCCGATGGCGCTCATCCCGGCGATCGTGCTGGCCGGGCAGCTCAAGCCCGATCCGATGGGCATCCTCTATGCCGTGCTGTCGGGCACCCTGACCTCGGGCTGCGGCTATATCCTGTGGTACCGCGTGCTGCCCAGGCTGACCGCGGCGCATGGTGCCTCGGTTCAGCTCAGCGTGCCGGTGATCGCCGCCCTGACGGGGGCCGCGCTGATGGGCGAAACCCTGACGCTGCGGCTCTGTATCGCCTCGGTGGCGGTGCTGGGCGGCATCGCTTTGGTGATCACCCAGCGCCGACGCCAAACGTAAACACCGTCTTAAAACTTTTACTTTCTGCCCGCCTGTCCCAACCCCAATATTGATGCGGGATTGAGAGGGAAATTCGGCGTTGCGGTTGGTCCCCCTGCTTGCCTTGTCCGCTTCGGTCTGGCTGTCGGCGACGGCTGGTCACGCCCGCGATCTGCGTGTCGCCTTCGGACAGGAAAAGGCCCCCTATATCTGGGTCGAGGACGACCAGGTGAAGGGACTCGAATATGACATCGTGCGCGCCGTCCTGGCCGAGGCCGGCGATGGGCTGATCCCCTCGACATTGCCCAACCGGCGCGTCTCGCTGGCCCTGTCGGGCGACGAGTATGACGTGGTCACCGGCATGCAATGGAACCAGGCCGGTGAAAACGCTTACTATTCCGACGAATATCTGACCTACGCCAATGTGGCGATCACCCGCAAGGCCAGGCATATCCGCCTGACCGGGCTGGCCGATCTGCTGCTGAACAATGTCGCCATCTGGCAGAACGCCTGGGAAGACCTCAATCTCGGCCGCCTGCGCCCGGGCGGACCGAACGGGCTCGACTATACCGAATTCACCTCGCAATACCGCCAGAGCAAGTTCTTCTGGGCCGGACGCTGCGACGTCAATGTCATCGATCGCAATATCTTCACCTGGTACAACCGCCAGATCTCCGAGGAAATGGACACCAGTGCCGAGCTGGAATTCCACTACATCCTGCCGCCGGTCCGCGTGCGCGCCGCCTTCCGCGACGCCCATACGCGCGATGCGTTCAATGCCGGGTTGAAGACGATCCGCGCCACCGGAAGCTACGCCCGCATCTTCAGCAAATACGGCCTGACCAATCCGGATGAAAAAAAGGCCGCCGAGGAAACCTCGGCGGCCGGTATTTCACACAGAAACAAGGTCAGTGACTGACGGCACCCTCGGCGCCCAGGCCGGTCTCGGACCGGACCAGCTGAGCCTCGAAAGCGGCCTGCTCGGCCTTGCCCTGGGCGCTGCCGTCCAGGATCGAAAACAGCCAGCAGCCGAGGAAGGCCAGCGGCATCGAGAACAGGGCCGGATATTCGTAGGGGAAGATCGGCGCCGGATTTCCCAGCACGGCCTTCCACACCACGGGGCCGAGAACGATCAGCGTCACCGCCGAAACCAGCCCGAGAATGCCGCCCACCACGGCGCCGCGGGTGGTCAGCCCCTTCCAGAACAGCGACAGGATCAGCACCGGGAAATTGGTGCTGGCCGCTACCGAGAAAGCCAGCCCGACCATGTAGGCGACGTTCTGCTTCTCGAAACCCACGCCGAGGATCACGGCGACGATGCCCAGGCCGACGGTGGCCATCTTGGACACCCGCACCTCGGTCTTCTCGTCCGACGTGCCGCGGGCGAACACATTGGCGTAGAGATCGTGCGAGATCGACGAAGCGCCCGCCAGGGTCAGGCCGGACACCACCGCCAGGATGGTGGCGAAGGCGACCGCGGCGATGAAGCCGAGGAAGAACGATCCGCCCACTGCATCGGCGAGATAGAGCGCCGGCATGTTGCCGCCGCCGATCAGCGCCTTGGTGGTGTCGCCGCCGACGAAATAGGCCGGATTCGACCGCACCAGAATGATCGCGCCGAAGCCGATGATGAAGGTGAGGATGTAGAAATAGCCGATCAGGCTGGTGGCGTAGAGCACCGATTTCCGGGCCTGCTTGGCGTCGGGCACGGTGAAGAAGCGCATCAGGATATGCGGCAGGCCGGCCGTGCCGCACATCAGCGCGATGCCCAGCGAAATAGCCGCCACCGGGTCCTTGACCAGGGCGCCCGGCCCCATCACGGCGAGATGTTTGGGATGGATCTCGACCGCCTTGGCGAACAGATCCTCGAAAGAGAAGTTGAACTTCACCAGCACCATCAGCGCCATGAAGGTGGCGCCCGCCAGCAGCATGCAGGCCTTGATGATCTGCACCCAGGTGGTGGCCTTCATGCCGCCGAAGGTGACATAGACGA
>JAJPHO010000062.1 GCA_021325215.1 Alphaproteobacteria bacterium | reverse complement strand
CAGCGCGTGCAGGATCGGCAGCAGGGCGCCCGGCATGTCTTTCAGCGGGCCGATGACGGCGGAAATCTCGTCATCGGCCAAGGCGGTCTGGTTCGTCACTTGCTTGGGTCCAATCGCTTACTTGAACAATTTCGCTGCGGTTTCCAGCGTCTTCCAGATGCCGTAGGCGAGCGGCACCCATACCATCGCCCAGGCCAGGGCCACTTTCCACGAAGCGGTGACCTCGCCGGCCAGGGCCCCCACGTCGGAGGCAAAATGCTGATGGGTGTCGTCGGCGATCTTCTTCTCTTCGGCCAATTGCGCCGGCGTCATCAAATGGCGCTCGGCCACCGATTTGACGAGATAGTTGCAGATGGCGCCGACCAGCAGCAGACCGGTCAGGACATACATGGTGATGTTGTAGACCTGGGCCCGCGGCACGCCGTGCTCGATCTGGTAGTCGCGCACATAACCGACCAGGGTCGGGCCGAAGATGCCGGCCACCGACCAGGCGGTCAGCAGGCGGCCATGGATGGCGCCGACCATCTTGGTGCCGAACATGTCGGCCAGATAGGCGGGGACGGTGGCGAAGCCGCCGCCATACATCGACAGAATGATGCCCACCGACAGGACGAACAGCACCAGCGTGCCGCTCTGCGCCCAGGTCGGCACGCTGGCATAGAGCGCCATGCCGAGGATGAAGAACACGAAATAGGTGTTCTTGCGGCCCAACTTGTCCGACAGCGAGGCCCAGAAGAAGCGGCCGGCGATGTTGAACAGCGACAGCAGGCCGGCGAAACCGGCGCCGATCGCGGCGATCTGGGTCTTCTGCTCGGGGGTCAGGTCCGAGAATCCGGCGTCGATGCCGATCAGATGGCCGCCGAACACTTCCTGCAGCATCGGCGAAGCCATGCCGATGATGCCGATGCCGGCGGTGACGTTGAGGCAGAGAACCCACCACACCAGCCAGAATTGCGGAGTCTTCAGCGCTTCGTTCAGATGCACATGGCCGTCGGTGACCATCTTCTTGCCGGTGTCGGTGGGCTTGATCCAGCCAGCCGGCGCCCAGTTCTCGGGAGGAACGCGGAACAGCAGGGCGCCGCCGAGCATGAAAATGAAATAGACGACGGCCAGGACCACGAAGGTCTGCCAGACGCCGACTTCGGTGGCCGAGGCGAATTTGGTGATCAGGTAATTGGCGAAGGGCGAACCGATCATGGCGCCGCCGCCGAAGCCCATGATCGCCATGCCGGTGGCCATGCCGCGCCGGTCGGGGAACCATTTGACCAGGGTCGAAACCGGAGTGATGTAGCCGATGCCCAGTCCCACGCCGCCGACGCAGCCGGACAGCCACAGCAGCCATATCTGGTGCGAGGCGGTTCCGGCCGCTGCCAGGATCAGCCCGCCGCACCACAGGAAGGCCGACACGACGCCGCCCTTGCGCGGGCCGGAGCGCTCCAGCCAACCGCCGAACAAGGCGGCGGAACAGCCCAGGAAGATGAAGAACAGGGTGTACATGAATTGCAGGCTGGTGATCTTCCAGTCGCAACCGGTGCTGGTCAGGCTGTCGATGAAGCCCTGATCGGGCGAGCAGGCGACGGCTTTGGTGATGCCGACCGCGCGCGACAGCGGCAGCCAGAACACCGAAAAGCCATAGGCCATGCCGATGCAGAGATGGATCGCCAGCGCCGCCGGCGGTACCAGCCAGCGGTTGAAGCTGGGCTTGGCGATCGTACGTTCCCGCGACAAAAAGCCGATCGGGACGGTCGCCGAAATAGAATCTCCCATGTTCCTACTCTCCCTGGTCGTTTCTTCTTTGGACGTCTTCAAGGACTTATTGTGCTATGCAGCATGAACGGTAAGAGTTCACCGGTCTTTTATTGCCGGACGACTAACCTAGGACTCGGGGCTGCAAAAGGACATCAAGAAAATCCGAATGGCTATTCGTCTTTTCCTGATGATCCTCCGGATACGCCATGCAGGCTGCGGGCTTCTTCGCGCAAAGCGGCCGCCATCGGCGCCAGCGGCTCGTGCGACAAGGTGATCAGGCCGGTCGCCCAAGCCACGGTAGGATCGACGAGGTCGAGCCCGCGGATGCCGGGCGGCGCGCCGATCATGTCCAGCACGGCGCGGGGGGCGATGCCGCTCCACGCGCCGGCGCAGATCTGCGCCAGCATGCCGAGGATCGAATTGGTTTCCAGGCGCGGGGTCACCGGATGGCCCAGCTCGGCGAACACCTTGTCGATGATCTTGCGGTTCTGCATGTCCGGGGTCAGCAGGCAGAGCGGCAGTTCGGCGGCGTCGCTCCAGCCGATCGACGCGCGGCCGGGAAACCGGTCGGCTCCGGTGATCAGCACATGGCCCTCGACCCACATCGGCTGGAAGGCGAGGTCGGCATCATTGCCGGATTCGCTGTAGACGATGCCGCCGTCCAGCTCGAAACTCCGCAGCGCCTGCAGGATGTCGGGTGTCGCCATCGACCGCACCAGGATGGTGACCTGGGGATGGCGCCGCGCGAAGGAGGCGGTCAGTTCGGCGACGCGGGTAAGGGCGGTGGGGATGACGCCCAGGCGCAGCTGTCCGGTCAGTCCGCCCTGCAGGCTGGCCAGATCCTGGCGCAGCGCCTCGGCGACGGCGGCCATCCGCTGCGCATATTCCAGCACACGCAGCCCTTCGGGGGTCAGTCCGGTGAAATTCTGACCGCGCTCGACCACCGCGACTCCGACCTCGGCTTCGAGGTCGCGGATCGCCGCCGACAGGGTCGAGGTCGAGACATGGCACGCGGCGGCGGCCCTGCCGAAATGCCTCTCCTTGGCCAAGGCGATCAGATAGAGGTATTTGCGGGCGATCATGAGAGCGCGCTGCCTTTAAATCCGATGATGATTCTTCGCTTTCCCTGCGGTCGGGCGCAAGCGCAATATACGGAGTTCGCGCTGGACGTATCGTATATAGATGGTATACCGCACGATCTAAATCCCAACAGCACCCGGCAGGACCATGGCTGGACATTCACAATTCAAGAACATCATGCATCGCAAGGGCGCCCAGGACGCCAAGCGTGGCAAGGTGTTCACCAAGATCATCCGCGAATTGACGATTTCGGCGAAGATGGGCTTGCCCGACCCCGCCGCCAATCCGCGCCTTCGCGCCGCTATCCAGGCCGCCCGCGACGCCAACATGCCCAAGGACACGGTCGAGCGCGCCATCAAGCGCGGCGCCGGTGGCGAGGGCACCGAGAATTACGAAGAAGTGCGCTATGAGGGCTACGGCCCCGGTTCGGTCGCGGTCATCATCGAAGCGCTGACCGACAACCGGAACCGCACCGCCTCGGAAATCCGCACCGCTTTCTCGAAGAATGGCGGCAATCTCGGCGAAACCAACTCGGTCAGCTTCATGTTCGACCGCGTCGGCGCGATCCGCTATCCGGCCGCCGCCGCCTCCGCCGATGCGATGTTCGAAGCGGCGCTGGACGCCGGCGCCGACAATGTCGAGTCGGATGAAGAGGGGCATGACGTGACCTGCGCGCCGGACAACCTCAACATCGTTCGCGAAGCGCTGGAAGCCAAGTTCGGCACGCCGAGCAGCGCCCGTCTCGATTGGCGCCCGCAGGTTTCGACCCCGGTCACCGACGAACAGACGGCGCAGACGCTGCTGAAATTGCTCGATGTGCTGGAAGACAATGACGACGTCCAGCGCGTCCATGCCAATTTCGACATTGCGCAGGACCTGATGGAAAAGCTGTCGGCGTAAAATAGGGGCTTTGGGCGATGCGGCTGCTGGGGCTCGATCCCGGATTGCGGATAACCGGTTGGGGCGTGCTCGAACAGCGCGACAACCGGCTGGTCTGGGTGGCCGATGGCGTCGTGACCTCCGACGAGACGCTGAGCCTGGCCGAGCGCCTGGCTCAGCTCAATCGCGGCATCGCCGAGGTGATCGCCCGCTTTTCCCCCAATGAGGCGGCGGTCGAAGAGACCTTCGTCAACCGCAACCCGGCTTCGACCCTCAAGCTCAGCCAGGCGCGCGGCGCGGTGCTGACCGCGGCCGGGCTGGCCGGCATTCCGGTGTCCGAATATGCCCCCTCGCTGGTCAAGAAATCGGTGGTGGGCGGCGGCCAGGCCGCCAAGCAACAGGTCGGCATGATGATCCGCCAGCTGTTGCCCGCCTGTGAAATCGCGACCGAAGATGCGGCGGATGCCCTGGCCGTGGCGATCTGCCATGCCCATCACCGCGGCCATGCCGCCATGATGCTGAAACTGGCGGGGGCGCGCCGATGATCGCGCGTCTCAAGGGGCTGGTCGATCAGGCCGGCGAGGATTGGGCGGTGATCGATGTCGGCGGGGTCGGTTATCTGGTCTATTGCTCGGCCCGGACCTTGTCGCGCCTGCCGCGCGTGGGCGAGGCGGTGAGCCTGTTCATCGAAACCCATGTCCGCGAGGACCATATCCATCTCTATGGCTTCTTCGAAGAGGCCGAGCGCGCCTGGTTCCGCCTGCTGCAGACCGTGCAGGGCGTCGGCAGCAAGGTGGCGCTGGCCATCCTCTCGACCCTGACCGCCAATGATCTGGCCAATGCCATCGCTTCCGGCGACAAGGCCATGCTGAGCCGGCCGTCCGGCGTCGGTCCCAAGCTGGCGGCCCGTCTGGCCACCGAACTCAAGGACAAGGTGGGCAGCGTAGCACCCGCCGGTTCCTTCGCGCCGGCCATGGCGGCGGCAAGCGGCGGCGGGATCGAGGATGCGGTCTCCGCCCTGGTCAATCTCGGCTATCGCCGCGCCGAAGCGCAGATGGCGGTGGTCAAGGCGTCGGCGACCCTTGGTGAAGGTGCGGCGGTGCCGGCCCTGATCCGCGTCGGCTTGCAGGAACTCGGTAAGGAGCTGTCGCGATGAGGAGCAACGAATTTCCCAAATTCGTTGCAGGCGTGCAAGTGCACGCCCGCGCTGCCGACAGCGTCGAGCACACAGGCAACAGAGCTTGGCGCGGTAGCCCAGCGCATGGAATGCGCGCCCGGCGCTTGAGGGCTCGTCATGACTGACCGCCTCGTCAGTGGTGCTGCGTCTCCGGCCGACGCGCCCGATCCCAGCCTGCGTCCTGCCGCGCTCAATGATTTCGTCGGCCAGGCCGATGTGCGGGCCAATCTCGAAGTGTTCATTGCCGCGGCGCGGTCGCGCGGCGAGGCGATGGACCATACTTTGTTCTTCGGGCCGCCAGGCCTGGGCAAGACGACGCTGGCGCAGATCGTCGCCAAGGAACTCGGTGTCGGTTTCCGCGCCACCTCCGGTCCGATCATCGCCAAGGCGGGCGATCTGGCGGCGCTGCTGACCAATCTCGAACCGCGCGACGTTCTTTTCATCGACGAGATCCATCGCCTTAATCCCGCCATAGAGGAAGTGCTCTATCCCGCGATGGAGGACTTTCAGCTGGATCTGATCATCGGCGAAGGGCCGGCTGCGCGTTCGGTGCGCATCGACCTGGCCCCCTTCACCCTGGTGGGGGCGACCACCCGCTCGGGCCTGCTGACCACGCCCTTGCGGGAACGCTTCGGCATTCCCTTGCGCATGAATTTCTATACCCCGGCGGAACTGGAACTGATCGTCCGCCGCGGCGCGCGCCTGCTGAGCCTCGAAATGACCGATGACGGCGCCGCCGAGATCGCCCGCCGCGCGCGCGGCACGCCGCGCGTGGCCGGCCGCCTGCTGCGCCGCGTGCGTGACTTCGCCGTCGTGGCGGGAACCCTGCCGGTGACCGCCGAAGTGGCCGATGGCGCGTTGAACCGCCTCGGCGTCGATCAACTGGGTCTGGACGCCATGGACCGGCGCTATATGACCTGCATCGCCGACAATTATGGCGGCGGTCCGGTCGGTGTCGAAACCTTGGCCGCGGCTTTGTCCGAACAGCGCGACACCATCGAAGAGGTGATCGAGCCCTATCTGCTGCAGCAGGGCCTGCTGCAGCGAACGCCGCGCGGCCGCATGCTGGCGGCGGCGGGCTATCGCCACATCGGCCTGGTGCCGGTGAAACGGACCGATCAGCTCGATCTTTTAGGGTCCGGGGAAGAGTACGATGCGTGACCTTCCCGTGTCAGGCTGGCTGGACGGTTCCGCCCACCTATATCCCTTGCGCGTCTATTACGCCGATACCGATGCGGGCGGGGTGGTCTACCACGCGCGCTACCTCGATTTCGCCGAGCGGGCGCGCACCGAGATGATGCGCCTGATCGACAAGAACGAGACCTATCGGGGCAATGGCGAGGGCATTCTGTTCATGGTGCGCGCCGCCGAGATCGATTATCGCGCGCCGGCCAGATTAGATGACCTCTTGACGGTGCGGTCCTGCGCCGTGCATCTGGGCGGTGCCAGCTTCCGCCTCGAGCAGCAGATCCGGCGGGACGAGGTTGTGCTGGCGTCGGTATTGATTACGCTGGTGTGCGTGAACCAGACGGGGCATCCCACCAGGATACCCGAAGAATTGCGTGAGAAATTGGCTGGGTTAATAGGCTAACGAGGCGGAAAGAATAATGGACCCTATTCAAACGGCGGCAGTAGCCAGCACGGATCTGTCGATCTGGAACCTGTTCATGGAGGCCGACATCATCGTCAAAGCGGTGATGATCGCGTTGGTCCTGGTGTCGTTCTGGTGTTGGGCGATCATCTTCGACAAGCTGTTCCGTCTGCGCGGCCTGGTCCGCCGGGCCGAGCAGTTCGAAGAGAGCTTCTGGTCGGGCGGCAGCCTGGAAGAGCTGTATGACCGCATCGGTTCGCGTCCGATGGACCCGATGTCGTCGATCTTCGTCGCCGCGATGCGCGAATGGCGGCGCTCCGCCACCAAGGGGCTGGCCGGCTACTCGCTGCCGCAGCGCATCGACCGCGTCATGCAGGTGACCCTGTCCCGCGAAATGGAAGCGCTGGAGGCGCGTCTGGGCTTTCTGGCCTCGGTCGGTTCGACGGCGCCGTTCATCGGCCTGTTCGGCACGGTGTGGGGCATCATGAACAGCTTCCACCATATCGGCGAGACCAAGAATACCAGCCTGGCGGTGGTGGCCCCCGGCATCGCCGAGGCGCTGTTCGCCACCGCCCTGGGCCTGGTCGCCGCGATCCCGGCGGTGCTGGCCTACAACAAGCTGTCCACCGACATGGACCGTTATGCCAAGCGCCTCGAAGGCTTCGCCGGCGAATTCGGCGCGATCCTGTCGCGTCAGCTCGAAGAGAAGGTCTGAGCCATGGCGATGTCGGTCGGTCCCCGCGGCGGCCATCGGCGGAAATTCCGCCCCATGGCCGATATCAACGTCACCCCGATGGTCGACGTGATGCTGGTGCTGCTGGTCATCTTCATGGTGACCGCGCCGCTGCTGACCTCCGGCGTGCCGGTCGACCTGCCCAAGACCCAGGCCGGCCAGATCAAGGGCGACGATCAGCCGTTGACGATCAGCGTCGACAAGCAGGGCCGTATCTTCCTGCAGGATACCGAGGTGCAGATCGACGAATTGTCGCCGCGCCTCAAGGCGATCACCAATGCCAAGCCCGACACCCGAATCTTCGTCAAGGGCGACTCGGGCATCAATTACGGCCGGGTGATGGAAGTGATGGGGCAGTTGGGGGCAGCAGGTTTTCCGCATGTAGCGCTGCTGACGCAGCCTGCGCCGACCAAGGGAGCCCACTGAGCAGCCATGCGTCGTTCCGAAGGTGGTGGGGATAATTTCGGAGCGGGCCTGGCCTGCTCCGTCATGCTGCACGCATTAGCCCTGGTGCTGATGGTGTTCGGCCTGCCGCACCTTATGTCGCCGCCCAAGGAGATGGCTGAACCGATGGTGGTCGACATCGAGACCATCTCGGACAAGACCAATCCGCCGCCGCGCCAGGTGGAAGAACCCAAGCCCGAAGAGCCGAAACCCGAGCCGCCGAAGGCCGAGGAAACCCCTCCGCCTCCGCCGCCGCCCGCGCCCAAGCCGCCGGAACCCAAGCCCGAGCCTCCGCCGCCCGCGCCGCCACCGCCGCAGCCCAAGCCGCCGGAGCCCGAGCCCGTGCCGGAACCGGTGCCGGTGCCGAAACCGAAGCCGGAGCCGCCCAAGCCCGAGCCGCCGAAGCCGCAGCCGCCGGATCTGCTGAAAGACATCAAGCCGCCGCCGAAGAAGCCGCCGCCGCCGGACGATTTCGACAATCTGCTGAAGTCGGTCGACAAGCTGCGCAAGGAGGAGAAGCCTCAGACTCCCGCGCCGCAATCGACGCCTGCGCCGGCCCAGAAGACGGTGAATTCGCCGCTGTCCGCCGCGGCGGGGGAACCGACCGCGAGCGAGAAGGCTTACATCTCCGGACAGATCTGGCCGAAATGGAACGTCGATCTCGGCGCCAAGGGCGCCGACACGCTGCAGGTTGCCGTGAAGATCTCGATCACGCCTGACGGGCATGTCAGCGAGGCGCGCCGGGTGGTGGACGAGAGCCGCTATGCCAGCGACGCCTTCTACCGGGCCGCCGCCGACGCTGCCGTGCGCGCGGTGCTGCAGGCTTCGCCCTTGAAGGTGCCGCCGTCGCGGCCCGACATCTTCCGCAACAACCCTCAGATCACCATCACGTTCGATCCGAGGGCCATGCGATGAATGTCCTCGGCCGCTGCTCTTCGGTCTTTCTGGCGGCTACCCTGATGGCCGGGCCGGCCCTTGCCGCCCCGACCGAGGCTGAGACGAACTATGTGATCAGCCAGGTCCATTCGGGCTGGCTGGCCAT
This sequence comes from Alphaproteobacteria bacterium, assembly GCA_021325215.1. Classification (GTDB taxonomy): domain Bacteria; phylum Pseudomonadota; class Alphaproteobacteria; order Rhodospirillales; family Magnetospirillaceae; genus JAJPHO01. The sequence goes on along the minus strand of JAJPHO010000062.1, from coordinate 7,388 downwards.
CGTCGGCGCCCAGGGCGTGCAGCCGGAGGCGGTCGACATAGCGTTGACGATGGAAGCGGACGGCAGGGTGATCACGGCGCGTCTCGCGAACAGCGAGGACCGTTATGACGGCGACGCCAGGTTCCGCATCAACGCGGACGCCGCGGTGAGGGCCGTGCTGCGGGCTTCGCCCCTGCATGTGCCGCCGACGCATCCCGAATTCTTCAAGAACAATCCCGAATTCATCATCACTTTCGACCCCAGGAGCATGCGATGACTCACCTTCGACGCTGGTTCGTTCCGGCCCTGCTGGTAGCCGCGCTGATCAGCGGACCGGCGCGAGCCGAACTGAACATCATCATCGACAAGGGCAACGCCCAGCCGATGCCGATTGCCGTATCGCCGCTGTCCGGCAGCGTGCCGGAGGAGACCCAGCTCGGCAGCGACATCGCCGGCGTGGTCGCCGCCGATCTCGAGCGCTCGGGCCTGTTCAAACCGATCGACCGCAAGGCCTTCATCCAGAGCCCGGATTCGCTGCAGCAGAATGTCCGCTTCGCCGATTGGAAGCTGATCAATGCGCAAGCCCTGGTCAGCGGCAAGGTCGAGAAGCAGCCCGATGGCCGCGCCCGCGTCGAGTTCCGCCTGTGGGACGTCTATGCCGAGCAGCAGATGGTCGGCCGCGCCTACACCGCCGCTCCGGCCGGCTGGCGCGCCATCGCCCACAAGATCGCCGACGACATCTATCAGCGCCTGACCGGCGAAGACGGCTATTTCAGCACGCGCATCATCTATGTCGCCGAATCCGGCCCGCAGCAGAAGCGCGTCAAGCGCCTGGCGATCATGGACCAGGACGGCGAGAACCATAAGTTTCTCACCGACGGCGCCGATCTGGTGCTGACCCCGCGTTTCTCGCCGGTTCAGCAAGAAATCACCTATATGTCTTATTACAACAACCAGCCGCGGGTGTATGTCTATCACCTGGACAGCGGCCGCCGCGAACTGCTGGGCGACTTCCCGGGTATGACCTTTGCGCCGCGTTTCTCGCCCGACGGCAATCGCGTCGTGATGAGCCTCGCTGAAAATGGTGTCACGAATATTTATGAAATGGATCTGCGCACCCGCAAGATGACGCGGCTGACCAATGATCCCTATATCGACACTTCGCCCTGCTATTCGCCGGACGGTTCGAAGATCACCTTCAACTCGGATCGCGGCGGCACGCAGCAGCTTTATGTAATGAATGCAGACGGTTCGGACCAGCACCGCATCAGCTTCGGCAATGGCCGCTATGCGACTCCGGTGTGGTCGCCGCGCGGCGACCTGATCGCTTTTACTAAATTCGACGCTTCTGCTTTCTACATAGGTGTCATGCGTCCGGATGGTACCGGCGAGCGTCTGCTGTCGCAGGGCTTCCTGGTCGAGGCGCCGACCTGGGCGCCGAATGGCCGCGTGCTGGCCTATTGGAAGCAGAATCCAACGGATTCAAAGGGTCATGGTGGTGCGACGAAGCTTTACAGCATCGACTTGACCGGGTACAACGAGAGGCAGGTAGTTACTCCGGGGGACGCCTCCGATCCCGCTTGGTCCCCCTTGATTCCCTAAGGAACCGTAAGTATAGTCCGGCTCCATAAGGAATTTGGCGGCTGCAAGGGGACCACCATTTGTATCTTGGAAGGTATTGCGCGCAGCAGTGACGCCTTTCAGCCAAGTCCGATTGATGTGAAACCGACCCATCCCATAGAGGGGGAGAATATTAAATGAAGATGCGTTTCCTGTGCATGGTTGCCGCCGTTAGCGTCCTGGCCGCTTGCTCGAGCGATGAGCCGAAGAAGGCCGAGCAGGCCGCTGTCGCCACCCCGCCGGCCGCTACCCAGAAGGCCGCTCCGGTCGACACCCTCGTTCCGGGCAGCCAGGCTGACTTCGTCAAGAACGTCGGTGACCGCGTGTTCTTCGACTACGACAAGTCCAGCCTGAAGCCGGAAGGCAAGGATCAGCTGGCCAAGTGGGTCGCCTTCCTGAAGAAGTATCCGAACGATCAGCTGCTGATCGAAGGTCATTGCGACGAGCGCGGCACCCGCGAGTACAACCTCGCCCTGGGCGAGCGTCGTGCCAACGCCGTCAAGGAATTCCTGGTCGCCAACGGCGTCGAGACCGCTCGCGTCAAGACCGTCTCGTACGGCAAGGAGCGCCCGGCCGTCCTCGGTTCGAACGAGGCCGCCTACGCTCAGAACCGTCGCGGCGTCGGCGTGATCCAGTAATAAAGACTTCAACCAAGTCTTTATTGGGTTAAAGTTGGGGCGTCTGCCAGTCGGCAGGCGCCCCAATTGTTTTTGACAGGCGAGATGATGCGATCTGCTTTCCGTACCGTGATCTTGACCTCCGCCGCTCTGATCGCGTTGCCGGTCTTTGCCCAGGACACCCAGGGCATGGTCGACCGGCTGAATCGGCTGGAGCGTGACCTCAACACCCTTCAGGCGCAGGTCTATCGCGGCCAAAGCGGCAAGGTGCAAAGCTCGGGCGGATCGGCCGACGCCGGCGTTTCCGGCGGCGCCTACAGCATGCTCGATCAGCGCATCAGCCAGCTCGAGGAGCAACTGCGCCAGGCGACCGGCGATCTCGAGAAATATCAGTACGACATCAATCAGCTGAAGGCGAAGATGGACCGCCAGCAGCAGGATGACGATTTCCGCTTCAAGCAGCTGGAAGACAAGCAGAACAATGCCGGTGGCGGCGCTGGCGCCAATGGTGCTGGCGGCGCGGCCGCTCCGGCGGCGGGCCCCGCGGCTCCGCCGGCTGCCGCGCCCGACGCCAATGGCAACCGTCCGGGCCCGGGCTCGCAGCCCGGCTTCCTCGGCCAGCCGCATCCCGGCGCCGGCGACAAACCCGCTGCCCCGCCGGCCGCCGCCGATGGAGGGCTTCCGGCCGGCAAGCCTGCCGCCGAGCAGTATGACTATGCCTACGGCCTGTTGAAGAATTCCGACTATGACGGCGCCACCAAGGCGTTCCAGGCCTTCCTGACCCAGCATCCGCAGGACCCGTTGGCCGGCAACGCCACCTATTGGATGGGCCAGATCGAATTCTCGCAGGGCCATTACGACCGTGCGGCGCCGATCTTCCTCGACGCCTACCGCAAATACCCCAAATCGGCCAAGGCGGGCGAAAGCCTGCTCAAGGTGGGGCTGTCGATGGGCAGCCTGAGCAAGAAGAACGAGGCCTGCGCGGCGCTGCACCGCTTTCAGACCGAATTCCCCGACGCCGCCGACAATCTGAAGCGCCAGGCCACGGCCGAACGCCAGAAGCAGGGTTGTTGATCGCAGGCCGCTTCGCCGGAGCAATGGCGGCGCTCGGACCTTTCGAGCGTTCGCCCCGGCTGGCGGTGGCCGTTTCGGGTGGCAGCGACTCTCTGGCGCTGGCTTTGCTGGCGTCCGATTGGGCGAAGGAACAGGGGGGCGAAATCGTCGCTCTTACCGTCGATCACCGTTTGCGTGCCGAATCCCGTGCCGAGGCGGAGCAGACCGGCCGCTGGCTGGCGGCGCGCGGCATCGCCCATCACATCCTGCCCTGGCTCGACGCCGAAGCCGGTCCCGGCCTGCAGGCGGCGGCCCGCGCCGCGCGCTACCGGTTGCTGACCGGCTGGTGCCGCGACAATGAGATCCTTCACCTGCTGCTGGGCCATCAGCGCGACGATCAGGCGGAAACCCTGATGCTGCGCCTGGCGCGCGGCAGCGGCGTGGATGGCCTGGCCGCCATGGCGGGCAGTTCAGCGCATAGCGACGTGCAGCTGCTGCGGCCGCTGCTCGATATTCCGCGCGACGATCTGCGCGACTATTTGCACAGCCTGGGCCAGAGCTGGATCGAAGACCCTTCCAACCAAGCGGAGCGGTTCGACCGGGTGCGCTGGCGCAAATTCCTGGCCGAGGAGCGGGTTTCCGCCGAACGCCTGGCCTTGACCGCCCGCCAGCTCGGCCGGGCGCGGCAGGCGCTCGAAGCAGGCGCCGCCGCTCTCGCCGTCGAGACCGTGACGCTTTCCGGCAACGGATATGCCTGGCTCTATCCGGCGCCTCTGCTGGCCGCCGACGAAGAAATCGCCCTGCGCCTGTTGGCCGCCCTGTCGCGTACCGTGGGCGGCGGCGAGTTTCCGCCGCGCCTGGACGGGCTGGAGCGGATGCTGGAGGCCCTGCGTTCCCTGTCCGGGCGGCGCACCTTCGCCGGCTGCGTCTTCGCGCCGCAGCGGGACGGCCGGATTCTGGTCTGTCGCGAAGCCGCCAAAATGGCACCGGCGGTGGCGCTGGAGCCCGGGCGGGAAGCCTTGTGGGACAATCGCTTCCTGATTCGCGCGGCGGGCGAGGGGGAGCTGCGCTGGGGCGCGCTGGGCGCCGAAGCCGCGCCGGGCTTTCGCGATGCGGCGGAAAAGAGCGGAATCCCGCGCGCCGTGCTGCCGACTTTGCCGATTCTCATGGATAAGCATGGTATTTTGGTAGTGCCGCCCTTAGGATGGATCAGAGCAGAGACTGGTCTGACCATCGCACGATGGGGCTTCGCACCGGTATTTCCGCTGGCCGGCGCTGGATTTCGCCTTGTTACCGCGCCCGCCCGCATTATCTAAAGACCATGTCCTCTGTCGAAGTTTGGTCGGGTATTCCGCCCACTAAGGGATGGCGCAATGAATTTCAGTAAGAACCTGGTCCTCTGGATCATCGTGGCGGTCTTCTTGGCTGCCCTGTTCAACCTGTTCCAGAACAGCACCAGCACGCATGGCAACACGGCCTATGCTTACTCCGACTTCCTATCGGAAGTGGATAGCGGGCGGGTCGCCGATGTGACCATCCAGGGTGAGACCATCACCGGCCACTTCACCGATGGCCGCAGCTTCTCCACCTTCGCGCCGCAGGACAATACGATGGTCCAGAAGCTGCGCGGCGCCAATGTGCGCATCTCGGCGCTGCCGAAGAGCGAAGAGAGCCAGACCTTCTGGTCCTACGTTCTGTCCTGGCTGCCGATGCTGCTGGTGGTCGGCGTGTGGATCTTCTTCATGCGCCAGATGCAGTCGACCGGCGGCAAGGCCATGGGCTTCGGCAAAAGCCGCGCCCGCCTGCTGACCGAGAAGACCGGCCGCGTCACCTTCGAGGACGTCGCCGGTATCGACGAAGCCAAGCAGGAACTGGAAGAAATCGTCGAGTTCCTCAAGGACCCGCAGAAGTTCCAGCGCCTGGGCGGCAAGATTCCCAAGGGCTGCCTGCTGGTCGGCCCGCCCGGCACCGGTAAGACCCTGCTGGCGCGCGCCATCGCCGGCGAAGCCAATGTGCCGTTCTTCACCATTTCGGGCTCCGACTTCGTCGAAATGTTCGTCGGCGTCGGCGCCAGCCGTGTGCGCGACATGTTCGAGCAGGGCAAGAAGAACGCCCCCTGCATCATCTTCATCGACGAAATCGACGCTGTCGGCCGCCATCGCGGCGCCGGCCTGGGCGGCGGCAATGACGAGCGCGAACAGACTCTCAACCAGCTGCTGGTCGAGATGGACGGCTTCGAATCCAACGAAGGCGTGATCCTGATCGCCGCCACCAACCGTCCCGACGTGCTGGACCCGGCCCTGCTGCGTCCCGGCCGCTTCGACCGCCAGGTCGTGGTGCCGAACCCCGACGTCGCCGGCCGCGAGAAGATCGTGCGTGTCCACATGCGCAAGGTTCCGCTGTCTCCCGACGTCGATGCCCGCATCATCGCCCGCGGCACCCCCGGTTTCTCGGGCGCCGATCTGGCCAACCTGGTCAATGAGGCCGCTCTGCTGGCCGCCCGCGCCGGCAAGCGCGTGGTGACCATGGCCGAATTCGAGGCTGCCAAGGACAAGGTCATGATGGGCGCCGAGCGCCGTTCGATGGTGATGACCGACGAAGAGAAGAAGCTGACCGCCTATCACGAAGCCGGTCACGCCGTCGTCGCCCTGCACGAGGAAGAATCGGACCCGATCCACAAGGCCACCATCATTCCGCGCGGTCGTGCGCTGGGCATGGTGATGCGTCTGCCGGAAGGCGACCGTATCTCGATCTCGAAGGCCAAGCTCAAGGCCGACCTCGCGGTGGCCATGGGCGGCCGTATCGCCGAAGAGCTGATCTTCGGCAAGGAGAAGGTCACCACCGGCGCTTCGTCCGACATCAAGATGGACACCGACATGGCGCGCCGCATGGTGACGGAATGGGGCATGAGCGAGAAACTGGGGCCGCTCTCCTATGGCGAGAACGACCAGGAAGTCTTCCTCGGCCATTCGGTGACGACCCACAAGAACGTCTCCGAGAGCACCAGCCAGTCCATCGACGAGGAAATCCGTCTGATCGTCGAGTCCGGCTATGACAGGGCCCGCCAGACCCTGACCAACTTCAACGACGAGCTGCACATCGTGGCCAAGGGGCTGCTGGAGTACGAAACCCTGTCCGGCGACGAGATCCGCCAGCTGCTGCGCGGCGAGCCGATCCAGCGCGACACCGGCTCGGGCGACAGCGGCAACGCGCCGCAGACGCCGCCCCGCCGCTCGTCGGTGCCGACCACCGGCATCCAGCCCGGCTTCGGTGCCGGCGCGGAGCCGCAACCCGGCGCCTGACAGCTCGTGTGATTATGCCGAGTATTTTTGCCGGCGTGACGCTCGACCTTCCCCAGGTAATGGGGATCGTCAACGTCACGCCGGATAGTTTTTCAGATGGCGGCAGATATCTCGGTGTCGAGGCCGCCATCGCCCATGCCCGCCGTCTGGTTGCCGACGGTGCGGCCATCATCGATATTGGCGGCGAATCGACCCGGCCCGGCGCCGCCGCCGTCTCTCCCGAAGAAGAGATCTCCCGCACCATTCCCGTCATCCGCGCTTTGGCGGAGGAGGGGATCTGCGTTTCGATCGATACCCGCCACGCCGCCGTGATGAAGGCGGCGGTCGAAGCGGGAGCCGCCATCATCAACGACATTTCCGCCCTCGAAGGCGATCCGGATTCCCTGGCGGTTGCCGCGCGCAGCGGCGCCGCGGTGGTGCTGATGCATATGCGCGGGCAGCCCGCCGACATGCAGGCGGCGCCTCATTACGAGAACGCTCCGCGCGAGGTGCATGATTACCTCGCCGCCCGCCTCGAAGCCTGTCTGGCCGCCGGCATCCCCAAGCACAAGCTATGCGTCGATCCCGGCATCGGCTTCGGCAAGAGCGTCGAGCATAATGTCCAGCTTCTCGCCACTTTGGACGGCCTGCAAAACCTTGGCGTGCCGGTTCTGCTCGGCGTGTCGCGCAAGAGCTTCATCGGCGCTTTATCGCGCCAGGAACCGGCCGACCGCCGCTTGGGTGGATCGCTCGCGGCGGCACTGGCGGGGCTCGATCGCGGCGTAAAAATTCTCCGGGTGCACGATGTTGCCGAAACCGTTCAGGCCGTGGCAGTGTG
>JAJPHO010000158.1 GCA_021325215.1 Alphaproteobacteria bacterium | reverse complement strand
GGCAGGGGCTCCATGCTCTGCGACGGGCTAAACCCTGGGCACAATCGGGCTCCCTGCCGGTCGATCAATATGCCAAGATCAACGCTTCAGACATACAAGGCGCAGAGACGCAGAGGGGCTGTCCGGTTCAAAACGCCTGTGGCATCTGCTCATCGGCTCGTTGCCGCAGGCGCCTCACCATCGAGTTGCCTCAGCGCTTCTGCGCCTCTGCGGTTCAAGTAAGCCTATCGCCCAGCCGCGGCGTAAGCCTCCGCCATCACGCTCATGCGGTCGCGATGCATCTCGTCATCGGGGTCCAGCCGGTAATGCACGGTCGGACGGTCGGTGCCGGCGCCCTGGAAATGCCTGGCCAGGGCGTCGAACACCGTGCGGTCGGCGCTCATCGCCTTGGGGTCGCCGCGCAGGGGCTTGGTCCAGAGCGGCAGCACGTCGGCGCATCGGATTTTGTTGATCATCAGGCAATTGGGATCGATGAAACCGCCGAACATCTCGGCATAGACCCCCTTGCCCGGCCCCACCGATTCCCACTGGTCGTGGGCGACGATGCGCCCGGTATGGGGATGGACGAACCAGCGCGGCGCATAGGCGTAATCCCGGCCCCGGATCGCTTCGGCCAGAGAGATCAGATGGTCCGGCTCCCACCAATTATCGTCGTCGAGATAGGCCACCAGACGGCTATTGGCCAGATAGCTGAGCACGGTGCGCAGAGCGCCGCCATCCCAGGCATCGCCCAATCCGCCATGACGCGCCGAAGTCGAATAACCGGGATGGAAAAGCTGTACCACGCAATGGGCGGGGAGCGCGGCGCAAGCCGCTTCGATGATGGCGGGATCGCCTTTCGGCACGTCGATCCCGATCAGGATCTGTATCCGCCCGGGGAATTTCTGGGCGAAGACCGAATGCAGCGCCTGGACGATCTCGGGGCGGATGATGGTCGGCATGACCACCGCCACATCGAAAGGCTGCTGCAGCTGTGCGCCCGGATGGGCGAAGGTCGCGAAGAATCCGGTCATGCCTCTCCTTCTGCCGGTAACAGGCGGAACAGCAATGCGGCGGCCGCCAGGCCAGCCCACCAGCTGTCGGTGGTGATCTCGAAATTGAGCAGCGAGGCGGTCAGCGCCGCCGCCACGGCGGCAAGCCCGTAAGGCCGCCACCGCCCATGCAGCCGCCGCAAGGTCAGCAGCACCAGCGCCAGCGCCGCCAGCACGCCGGGCAGCCCGGTTTCCAGCCACAATTCTATCCACTGATTGTGCGGATAAATGCCGGTGGCGTCGGCATAGAGATAGGTCGCCAGCTCCTGGGCATGAATGGGCACCACCTTGGCGGCACCCAACCCCCATCCCTCGATCGGACGCTCGAGGATGCGCGCCGACATATAGTCCCAGATCTCCAGGCGATGGATGCCCGAGGATTTGACCCTCGAAGCCAATTCCCCGCGCCGGCCGGAAGCCAGGCGCATCAGCACCGGCAGCGCCAGCGCCAAGCCGCTCATCCCGGCCCCCAGCGCGAACGAGGCGAAGCGCGGCGCGAGCCAGGCCGCCAGCCAGACGACCATCCCGGCCAGCAGCGCCGCGAGGCCGGTGGCGCTCAGCCCGGCCAAGCTGCCCGCCGCGACGAGGGCGAGCAGCAGCCCGGCCTTGAGCCGATGACCGCGCGCCATCAGGTTGGCGGACAGCGGCCAGCAGAGGATCACCAGGGCAATGATGCCGCGATTATATTTGGTGCCGATATTCTCGGCCGGGCCGCCCAGGGCATGTTGCAGCGGATACCCCAGCACGGTGTCGAGCACCAGGACGGCGACACCCAGCGAAACCGCCCAGAACAGCACCTGGAACAGGCGGCCGGCCTGGCGCGCCCCGACCGGCAGAGCGAGCAGCAGCAGCGAACCGGCGGTAATCCCCAGCATCTGCACCAGCCGCGTCTGCGTCAGCCGCGGCGAGAAGGTGTCGAGCCATCCGACCGCGCAAATCAGCAGGAATACCAATGCGATGACCGTCACCGGCCGGTCGAGCGCCGGCCAGCGCCGGCTCTCCGCCGCCCACAGCAGGGTGGACAGGCCGGCAAGACCGAACAGCAGCGGCGCATAGGCCGGCCCGGACACCAGCCCGACCACGGGCAGAACCGCGAAAACGGCGAGGAACAGGGATTGGCGGAGGACGGCGAGCGGGTTCTGGCGTTGCCCGGCGATCTGGTTCTGATACATTATCGCGTCGTTTCTATCGTTCATGGCTCTGTTGCGGGTAAATAGGCGCAGCGGGCATTATTCCAGAAAATTCAAAAAGTCATCGGAGGAAAGTCATGGTGGGCACGTCCGGCGCAGTCACCGGAGTCGTCGCGCAGAAGAAACCCTTCTATCGCGTGCTCTACGTCCAGGTCCTGTTCGCCATCTTCCTCGGCGCCGTGATCGGCGGCGTCTGGCCGGAATTCGCCGTCAACCCCTGGTTCGACGCGCTCGGCCAGGGCTTCATCAAGCTGATCAAGATGGTGATCGGACCGATCATCTTCTGCACGGTCACCTCCGGCATCGCCCATATCACCGACGCCAAGAAGGTCGGCCGCGTCGGCCTCAAGGCCATCATCTATTTCGAGATCGTCTCGACCCTGGCGCTGGCGGTCGGCCTGATCATCGGCAACATCATCGAGCCGGGCACAGGCTTCACCGGCAATGTCGACGCGGCGGCGGTCGACAAATATGTCAAGGCGGCCTCGGAGATGCGGGCCGTCGACTTCTTCCTCAACATCATCCCCGACAGCGTGGTCGGCGCCTTCGCCAAGGGCGACATCCTGCAGATCCTGCTGTTCTCGATCCTGTTCGGCTTCGCGCTGATGGCGCT
>JAJPHO010000083.1 GCA_021325215.1 Alphaproteobacteria bacterium | reverse complement strand
GAGCAGGTGTCGGTGTTCTATCCCGATCTGCTGGATGAGCGCTTCACCTCGTCCTTCGCCATCTATCACCAGCGCTATTCGACCAACACCTTCCCGACCTGGCGCCTGGCCCAGCCCTTCCGCATGCTGGCCCACAATGGCGAGATCAACACGCTGGGCGGCAACATCAATTGGATGAAGTCGCACGAGACGCGCCTCGCCCATGAATTGCTCGACGACCATATCGCCGACCTCAAGCCGGTGGTGCAGTCGGGCGGCTCGGATTCCGCCGCGCTCGACAATGTGTTCGAGCTGCTGGTGCGGGCCGGGCGCGACGCGCCGATGGTCAAATCGATGCTGATCCCGGAAAGCCTGACCAGCAACGCCACCATGCCCGAGGCGCACAAGGCCTTCTTCGGCTATTGCAACAGCGTGATGGAGCCGTGGGACGGCCCTGCGGCGGTTTGTGCGGCCGACGGACGCTGGGTGGTCGCCGGCATGGACCGCAACGGCCTGCGTCCGATGCGCTACACCGTCACCGCCGACTGCATGCTGATCGTCGGCTCCGAGACCGGCATGGTCCGCGTCGCCGAAAGCGCCGTGGTGGAAAAAGGCCGCGTCGGCCCGGGCGAGATGATCGCCGTCGACCTCAAGGCCGGCCGCTTCTTCAAGGACCGCGAGCTGAAGGACATGCTGTCGGCCAGGAAGCCCTACGAGCAGTGGCTGAAGAAGACCACCCAGCTCGACAGCCTGATCCGCGACCGGGCCGAACCCAGCTCGATGTCGGCCGAACAGCTGGCCCGCCGCCAGGCCGGTTTCGACCTGTCGCTGGAGGATATGGAGCTGATCCTTCAGCCGATGGCCGAAGAGGGCAAGGAAGCCGTCGGCTCGATGGGCGACGACACGCCGCTGGCGGTGCTGTCCGACCATTATCGCGGCCTGCATCATTTCTTCCGGCAGAATTTCGCCCAGGTCACCAATCCGCCGATCGACAGCTTGCGTGAAGTCGGCGTGATGAGCCTGAAAACCCGCCTCGGCAATCTCGGCAACATCCTCGATGAAGAGGAAGGCCAGTGCGAGATGCTGCAGCTGGACAGCCCGGTGCTGACCACCGCGGAATTCCTGGCCATGCGCGCCTATATGGGCCCCACCGCCGCCGAGATCGACTGCACCTTCGACCCCGAAGGCGGCGACTTCGCCCTGTCCGACGCCATCAAACGCATCCAGCGCCAATCCGAGGATGCGGTGCGCGGCGGCTGCACCCATGTGATCCTGTCCGACGAGGCGACCGAAGCGGCCAAGGCGCCGATCCCGATGATCCTCGCCACCGGCGCCGTGCACACCCATCTGGTGCGCCAGCAGCTCAGAACCTTCACCTCGCTGAACGTGCGGGCCGGCGAGTGCCTCGACGTGCATTATTTCGCCGTGCTGATCGGCGTCGGCGCCACCACCGTCAACGCCTATCTGGCCCAGGAAGCCATCGCCGAACGCCATCGCCGCGGCCTGTTCGACGGCCTGTCGCTGGAGGCCTGCATCGGCCGCTACAAGCAATCGATCAATCAGGGCCTGTTGAAGGTCATGTCGAAGATGGGGATCTCGGTGATCTCCTCCTATCGCGGCGGCTATTGCTTCGAGACGGTCGGATTGTCGCGGTCATTGGTCGCCGAATTCTTCCCCGGCATGAGCTCGCGCCTGTCCGGCCTCGGCCTGACCGGCGTGCAGCACAAGGTCATCGACATGCATCGCCGCGCCTATGACGGGCCGCTGGAAGCGATGAAGGTCGGCAGCTTCTATCGCTACCGGGCCGGCGGCGAGGCGCATGGCCATGACGGCAAGCTGATCCATATCCTGCAGACCGCCGTCAGCAATGACAGCTACACCACCTACAAGCGCTTTTCGGAAGGGCTGCGCAAGCTGCCGCCGATTTCTCTCCGCGACCTGCTGGAGCTGAAGCCGGCCGGCGCGCCGATCTCGGTCGACGAGGTCGAACAGATCACCGAGATCCGCAAGCGTTTCCTGACCCCCGGCATGTCGCTCGGCGCGCTGTCGCCGGAAGCGCACGGCACGCTGAACATCGCTATGAACCGCATCGGCGCCAAGTCGGTATCGGGCGAGGGCGGCGAGGACCCGGCCCGCTACAAGCCGGCGCCGAACGGCGACAACGCCAATTCGGCGGTGAAACAGATTGCCAGCGGCCGCTTCGGCGTCACGGCGGAATATCTGACCCATTGCCGCGAGATCGAGATCAAGGTGGCCCAGGGCGCCAAGCCCGGCGAGGGCGGTCAGCTGCCCGGCTTCAAGGTCACCCTGGAAATCGCCAAGCTGCGCCACGCCACCCCCGGCGTGTCGCTGATCAGCCCGCCGCCGCATCACGACATCTATTCGATCGAGGATCTGGCTCAGCTGATCTATGACCTCAAGCAGATCAACCCGACCGCCAAAGTCTGCGTGAAGCTGGTCGCCCGCTCGGGCATCGGCACCATCGCGGCCGGCGTGGCCAAAGCCAAGGCGGACGTCATCCTGATCTCCGGCCATGTCGGCGGCACCGGCGCCGCCCCGCAGACCTCGATCAAATATGCCGGCCTGCCCTTCGAAATGGGCCTGTCGGAAGCCAATCAGGTGCTGACCCTCAACCGCCTGCGTCACCGCGTGCGTCTTCGTACCGACGGCGGCATCAAATCGGGCCGCGACGTGGTGATCGCCGCCATGCTGGGCGCCGAGGAATTCAACATCGGCACGGCGTCCCTCGTCGCCATGGGCTGCATCATGGTGCGCCAGTGCCATTCCAACACCTGCCCGGTCGGCGTCTGCACCCAGGATTCCGAGCTGCGCAAGAAATTCACCGGCACGCCGGAAAAGGTGGTGAACCTGTTCAGCTTCATCGCCGAAGAGGTCCGCGAAATCCTGGCCTCGCTCGGTGTCCGCAAGATCGAGGACATCATCGGCCGCACCGATCTGCTGCAGCAGGTCAGCCGCGGTTCGGCGCATCTGGATGACTTGGACCTCAACCCGCTGCTGGCTCAGGCCGATTCGGGCGGCTTCCCGCGCTTCTGCGCCGAAGGCCTGCGCAACGAGGTGCCCGAGACCCTGGACGCCCAGATGATCGAGGATGCCCGCCCCGCCCTGGAAGAGGGCGAGAAGATGCAGCTGACCTATCAGGTGCGCAACACGCACCGGGCGGTCGGCACCAAACTGAGCTACCACATCACCAAGCGCTACGGCATGAAGGGCCTGCAGCCCGGCCACATCACCGTGCGCCTGCGCGGTTCGGCCGGCCAGTCGCTCGGCGCCTTCGCCGTGCAGGGCCTGAAGCTGGAAGTGTTCGGCGACGCCAACGATTATGTCGGCAAGGGCCTGTCGGGCGGCATGATCACCGTGCGCCCCGCGGTTTCCAGCCCGCTGCGCACCGAGGCCAACACCATCATCGGCAATACGGTGCTCTACGGCGCCACCGCCGGTCAGCTGTTCGCGGCGGGCCAGGCCGGCGAACGCTTCGCCGTCCGCAATTCCGGCGCCGAAGTGGTGGTCGAGGGCTGCGGCTCGAACGGCTGCGAGTACATGACCGGCGGCACCGCGGTGATCCTCGGCCCGGTCGGCGCCAACTTCGCCGCCGGCATGACGGGCGGAATGGCGTTCGTGCATGACGCCGACGACGAGTTCCACCACCGCCTCAACGCCGACAGCGTGATCGCCCAGCGCGTCGAGACCGACCATTGGGAAGGCGTGCTCAAGGACCTTATCGAGGCCCATGTCGAGCTGACCCAGTCGGCCCATGCCCAAGAGATTCTCTTGAACTGGGAGCGCGAGAAGGACCGCTTCTGGCAGATCGTGCCGAAGGAAATGCTGTCGCGCCTGGAAAATCCGGTCACTCTGCCGGAACAGGAGAAGATCAGGGCTTAACCGCCCTGATCGCCCGTCACCGCTTCAGATAGGTGATCTCGGCGCCCTGGTGGCCTTCCTCCAGGTGCTGCCGCAGTTTGGCGCGCGCCCGCGACAGGCGGGACATCACGGTGCCAATCGGGATGTTCAGCACCTTGGCGCATTCCTCGTAGGAAAGCTCTTCGACGCCGATCAGCAGGATCAGGGCGCGATGGTCCTCGGCCAGGCGGTCGATGGCGGCCATCACGTCCTTGACGCGGATATTATCCTCCTGGTCGGCCAGGACCTGCGGCTCGATTACCAGATCGTCGATCGAGGCATTGGTGCCGCGGCGCGCGATGCGGCGGCGTCCATCGATGAATTCATTGTGCAGGATGGTGAACAGCCAGGCCTTGAGATTACCGTCCTCGTTTCTTAAATGCCAACGGCTGATGGCGCGTTCCAGCGTATCCTGCACCAGATCGTCGGCCAGATGGGGGTCATGGCAAAGGCCCATGGCGAAACGGCGGAGCGGTCCGATGAACGGCTCGATCAGCTTTTCGTCCTTGGCGGTGAAGGCCTTGCGCGCCGTCATCCACATAAGCTTAAAAATCCCCCGGAGGCAGTCGATGCCGGTTATGACGACGGACCTTCGACGATTATTCCATAAGTTCCTGGAATAAATCCCCCGCAGGAAGCGTATAATCGACAGCAAGATCCCCTTGCTCTATGAGTTTGGAAAAGGCATGGAGCCAGAACTGACCCCGCAGGAAGATTTACAGGCGTTCGTCGACGGTGCTCTCGACCGCGAGGCGATGACCGCCTTCGCCACGAAGATCGCCGACTCGCCGGCCCTGGCGCGCGAGGTCGCCCGTCTGCGCGCCGACAAATTGCTGCTGAAGCACACCTACGGCCCGCTGGCCGACCAGTCGATCCCCGATCGCCTGCGTGATCCCTTCCGCCGCCACCGCTCCCGCCAGCGCACCACCCAGTTCGGGGCCGCCCTGGCGCTGGCCGCCGGCTTGGCCCTGGCCGTCTGGTTCGGCCCCGGCCTGTGGAACGGCGACGTGGTGGTCAAGGAGGCCCTGGCCGCCCGCTCCGGCGGCGGCGCGGTCACTCGCCAGGTCGCGCTGGCCGATGCCGATCAGCGCGATGCCGTGGTCAGCGCCGCCTTGTCGGTGCCGGTCAAGGTTCCCGATCTGGGCCGCTCGGGCTTCACCCTGACCGCCGTGACCCTTTATGGCCAGGCGGCGCAACTGAGCTATGTCGACGCCGCCGGCAAGCTGTTCACCATCTATCTGCGTCACTCGCTGGGACAGGACCGTTTCGACCTGCACCAGGAAGGCAAGGCCGAGGTCTGCGTCTGGCAGAATGCCGAGCTGGCCGTGGCGATGGTGGGCGAGATGACCGCGAAGGAAATGCTGAAGGTCGCCTCGTCCAGCTATGCCGATCTCAATTTGTAATGGCGGCTTGAGAGGCGAGGGCCTCCGGCGTAAAGACGCTTGCGTCATGGGGCGCGGTCGGCTTGAAACCGGCCGGCTCCTCATTGAACGTGAACCCGATGAAATAGCCGCCGGCCTGCAGGTCGTAAGTGACCTGCGACCCCAGCACCACAGCCGGCAGATCGGCCATCAGCGGCATGGTGCCGTGGCTGAACTTCCACAGGCGCCCATCGGCGTCCCAGCCGTCGGAATAGACGGCGAACCAGCTGTCCTCGTCGAGATAGAGCCGGCGATGCGACACCAGATGGTGCTGACCCGCGGCCAGCACGCCATCGACCACCCACACACGGTGCAATTCGTAGCGCAGCGCGTCGCCCGCCATATGCCGGGGCCCGGCCAGGCCGGAGACCGGCCGCTGATAGAAGCGGTTATTGTTGTAGGGAACATACATCTCGGTCTTGCCGACCAGGGTGAAGGCATAGCGGTCGGGCGTGCCGGAGAAGACGTAATAATCGTCGAAGCTCTCGATGCCGGCGCCGTCCGGCGTCGGCGTGTCGTGCGACAGCAAAGGCGATTTGCGCACCCGGTGCTCGCGCGGCAGATATTGCCAAGCCTGCACCGGCGTGCGCGACGCATCCAGCGGCTGCCACAGCAGATAGCCGCGTCCGGCCAAAGCGGGCGGACCGTCGCTGATCTCGCGGCGCTTATAGTAATAATCCCCCACGCTGTCCGGCGTGACGCCCGGCGCGTAATAGGGAAAATCGACGATCTCGCGATATTGGTTGGTCAGGGTCAGCGCACCGTCGGCGGCGACGATGTAATTGCGCACGCGGTCTTCGCGCGCCGGACCCCAGAAGGCCAGCAGATGGTTCCACACCGCCTCGGTGCCGTTCTGCGGAATCGGGAAGGGAACGCCGCCGGCCGCCCCCTCGATGCCCTCGGCGATGCCGTCCTTGGCAGCCTTGGCGCGGGTGGCGTTGGCGAAGATATTGCGATAGACCGCCTCGGGCAGGGCGGCGGTGCGGTGGGTCGGATAGATTTCCATCCGGTAGTCCGGATATTTGGCGAACAGCGCCTTCTGCCCCTCGGGCAGGCGCTGCTCGTAATGCCGCCAATTCTCGGCAGTGATCACCAGGATCGGCTTTTCGTCGGCGGGCGGCGGCGTCACCGCGCCGGTCCAGGCGGGAATGCTGCCGTCTTCATTGCCGGCGCGTTCGGCGCCGGTCGGGGTCAGCGCCGATTTCAGCGCCTCGGCGTCCTTCGGTAGAACGGCGGCGGCGGCGGTGTTAGACAGACAGGCGATGAAAGCCAAGACTTTGATCCTGCTCGGGACGGCCCTGCTGCCCGTTCTGGTGAAAGCCGACGATCTGCGCTGGACCAACACGGTCCGGCTGAGCACTTCATACCAGTTCAACTGGGTCCCTCCACTGGCCGACGATAATTGTTCGGGCGGCCTCAACTGTGGCTATGGCGCTGATTTTACGCAAGGGCGCGCCGATTTTCTGTCGGAACTCGACTGGTCGCGCAACGATTATGGCCTGCGCGCCAGCCTGGAAGCGCGCAAGGACGCGGTCGAGCCGGCCTCCTCCTTCATCGACCTGTCCGAGGCCTATGTCCATGGCACCTTCGACCTGTTCGGCAAGCCGCTGACCGCCGCCATCGGCCGGCAATCGGTGATCTGGGGGGAAAGCCTCTATTTCGCCGGCAACGGCATCGCCGGCGCCCAGGCGCCGGTCGATTCCACCGCCAACGATACGACGGGCTATGCCGCCACCCATTTCCTGCCGGTCGGCCAGACCTCGCTGAGCTGGCAGGTCGGCGGCGACATAACCCTGTTGGCCTATCAGCAGTTCGAATGGCGGCGCAACCGGGTCGATCCGCAGGATGCCTATGCGTCTGCCGGCGACGTGCTGGGCAACGACCACCTGTCGCGCATCTCCATCTATAATCCGGAATATGGCCCGATCTATTACACCCGCGCCGGCGACCCCACGCCCGGCGGCACCGACCAGTTCGGCCTGGGGCTCAAGCTGCGGCGCGACGAATGGGATCTCGGCCTCTATGCCCTGCAGTTCGACGCCAAGACCCCAGACCTTTTCTATGTGCGCGGGGTCCATACCTATTCGCTGCGCTATGCCCAAGCTGCCGGCCTGATCGGCGCCAGTTTCACCGGACCTTTGGGCGACGCCACGATGGCCGGTGAAGTTTCCGCGCGCCGGCACACCCAGCTGGTGCAAGGCGGCATCTTCCTCGATCCATCGCCGCTGGACAGCGCGGACGTCGGGCCACGCGGCGACACGCTGCATGGCCAGGTCTCGGCAACCCTGCCGATCGAGCCTGTCGCGCTGCTGCCGGGCGGCGCCGACTGGACCACCGAGCTGGCCGCCAACCGGCTGCTGTCGATCACCGCCAATCCGGGCCAGCTCGCCCCCGGCCGCACGCGCGACGCCGCGGCGCTGCGCACGGTGCTGACGGCGAAGTTCTATCAGGTGCTGCCGCGCGTGGATCTGTCGGTGCCGCTGGGCTTCGGCTGGAATTTCGCCGGCAATTCGTCGGTGCTGCCGGACATGAACCGCGGCACCGGCGATATGAGCCTGGGCGTCGCCGCCACTTTCGACCAGGGCTGGACCGCCAGCCTGACCGGCACCCATTATTTCGGCCGGGACAATGTGCCGATCCCCGGCTATCTCGGCCATCCGCTGTCCGACTGGGACAAGATCGCGGCTTCTATTCAGTATGTTTTTTAAGATCTAGCTGCTCTCGAACTCAGCCTCGATGCGCAGCTGGATCTCGCGCCCGACCGCTGGATACCAGCGGCCCAGCCCGAAGGCCGAGCGGTTGAAATGGCCGGTCGCCGAGAAGCCCAGCGTGTGTTTGTCGGTCAGCGGATTGGGCGCCCCGCCATTGAAGGTGACGGCCAGGGTGACCGGCTGGGTCTGGCCATGGATGGTCAGATCCCCGTCCATCTCGCCGGTATTCTTGCCGGTGACGCGCAATTGCTTGCTGACGAAGGTGATCTCGGGGAAGCGGTCGGCTTCCAGCAGCTCGGAACCGCGCACCATATCGTCCAGCTCGGCATCGTTGGTATCGAGGCTGGCGGCGGCGATGTGGGCGGTGACTTTCGAGGCCGTCGGATTGTCGGGATGGAAGTCGAGATCGGCATTCATCCGGTCGAACCGCATCACGAAGCGCGAATAGCCGAAATGGTCGACATCGAAGGTTACGCTCCAATGATGCGCGTCCAGATGATAGAGGCCGGCCGGGGCGTCGATCGGATCGGCGCTGGTGGTGTGGGTCACCACCTTGACCGCCGTGCAGGAAGCGCAGGCCAGCAGTGTCAGCAGGGGAAGGGCGAAACGGGAAACGGACCTCATCTGCGGCAATCCTCACCTTGAGCGGCATCAGGATGAGACGCCCCGCCCCGCCGGCCTATTCCTGCATGGCGAAATTTCCGCCGGCAGCGGGAATAAAACCGGTCCTTTGCGCATCATGGTGATAGAGAACGGGAAAATTTTCCCCAAAATTCGGCTGGTCGCCCCTGGCGGCGTCAACATCCACCCCCCCCCGGTGACACCCCGCTGGGGGCGATCAGCCGATCCCCCTCCATGCTGTATCCGCCGCCATGCGGCCGATGGCGGACGCCATCTCCGCTTCGCTCCAACCGGCGAAACCCAGCACCAGCCCGTGACGCGCCGGCCCGGCGCGATAGAAGGAGGAGAGCGGCCGCGCCGCGATGCCGATCCGCGCCAGCGCCTCGACCGCGACACGATCCTCCGCCGGCGTGCGGAACAAGGCCGTCAGACTCAGCCCGCCATCGGCCGGAACGATCTCCAATACATCGCCCAGCCGTTCGGACAGCAACGCCGTCAGCACCCGCCGCCCGGCAGCCAGCTTGAGGCGCTGGCGGCGCAGATGGGCGCCGTAATGGCCTTCAGCGATGAACGCTGCCAAGGCAGCCTGAACCGTGGTCCCCATGCCGCCATCGGCGGCGTCCCGCACCTGCCGGGCCGGCTCGATCAGGGCCTCGGGCACCACCAGATAGCCGAGCCGGGCAGCCGGGAACAGGGTCCGGCTGAACGTGCCGGCATAGAGCACGCGCCGGTCGCGGTCGAGGCCGAACAGCGAAGCGAGCGGCCGCCCGGCATGGCGGAATTCAGCGTCGAAATCATCCTCGATGATCCAGCAATCCGCCGCCGAAGCGGCCTGCAGCAAGGCGAGGCGGCGCGGCAGCGACAGGATGCTGCCGAGCGGAAAATTGCGCGACGGCGTGACCTGCACGGCGCGGATACCGTCGAGGCTGTCCGGCACCAGCAGCCCTTCGCCATCGACCGGCTGCGGCACAGCTATGCCGCCCGCGGCGATGATGGCGGCGTCGGCGCCGTGAAAACCGGGGTCTTCCACCATCACCCGCTCGCCGGGATCGACCAGCAGGCGGCAGGCGATATCGAGCGCTTGCTGCGAGCCGCCGGTGATCAGCACCTGATCGGGCGAACAGCTCATCGCCCGGCTGGCGCCCAGCAGTTCGGCCACGGCGCGGCGCAAGGCGGGAAAGCCGGCCCGGTCGAGCGAGGCGGCAAGGGCGGGGGTGGGATGCCGCCAAGGCCGGGCGAGCAGGCGGCTCCATACCGGCCAGGGAAAATCGGCCCAGATCGCCGGCGCGACGGCGAAGGGCTCCGCCCGCGACGAGTCGCGCGGCTCTTCCGGCAAGGCGGCGACGCGGCGCGCCAGGCGGCGCGGCGCCGGCGGTTCAGCGGGGGCGGAGGGGACTGCGGCGGGCGCCTGGTCGGGCAGGTGATCGGCGACATAGGAACCCGATCCGATGCGGCCGGCCAGATAGCCTTCGGCCTGCAGCAGCTCGAAGGCGGTCGCGACGCTGTTGCGCGAGATGCCGAGATCCTGGGCGAGGCGGCGGGTCGAGGGCAGGCGCTGGCGCACCCGGCCGGCCAGAATCGCCTCACGCAGGGCCAGATAGAGCCGGCGATAGAGCGGAACCGCCGGGTCTTCATCGAGGCAGGGGGCGAGAAGATCGGCCAGCGGCGTCAAAGTGGCTCCTCTGAAATCTCTGAATTGGCTCTTTTAGAAGAGCCATTGCGGCGCCATCCTGCGCCTGCCACCCCAATCGGACAAGAGATGATGAGCACCGCCTACGACGTCACCGGGACCACCCGCGTCAAACGCCTCGCCAAGCGCGGCGCCTATGACCATGAGACCGTTCACGCCATTCTCGACGAGGCGGCCCTGTGCCACGTCTCGCTGGTGGTCGATGGACGCCCGCGCGTGCTGCCCACGCTGCACTGGCGCAGCGGCAACCGGCTCTACATCCATGGCAACAGCAAGAACGGCCTGTTCAAGGCGATGCGCGACGGGGCCGAGGCCGCCGTGGCTGTGACCCTGATGGATGGCTGGGTGCTGGCCCGCTCGGCCTTCCACCATTCGGTCAATTACCGCTCGGTGATGGCGGTCGGGCATTTCGAAGAGGTCACCGACCCCGAAGAGCTGATGGCCGCCTATCAGGCGATGATGGATAAGATCCATCCCGGCCGCTGGGATGAAGTGCGCTGGCCCAACGAAATCGAGCTGAAACAGACGGCGGTGATGGCGATGGAGCTGGTCGAGGTCTCGGCCAAACTGCGCACCGGCCCGCCGGTCGACGACGCCGCGGATTATGATCTGCCGGTATGGGCGGGCGTGGTGCCGCTGAAAGTGGAAAGCGGGGAGCCGATCAAAGATGCGACTCCCCGCTCCGAATGATGGAACGATTCCCTCAAGAATCGTTCTACCTTGAGGGCTTATTTAGTGACTCTTTTTCCACTCCTCGACCGCCTTCATCGTCAAGGCGACGTGCTGGTCGGGGTTGAGGTTGGTGTAGGCCAGCAGGATCTTGCCGTCCGGCGCGATCACATAAGAGGTGCGATCGGCATATTCCGGCTTCTTGGCCAGCACCGAATCATAGGCTTTGGTGATCTTCTGGTCCGGGTCCGCCGCCACGGCGAATTTCGACCGGCACTCGCTGGTCGAGAATTTGTCGAGGGTGGCGATGTCGTCATGCGAGACGCCGATCACGGTCGCGCCGTTTTTGGCGAATTCGTCGGTGGCATCGGCGAAGTTATGGGCCTCGACGGTGCAGCCCGGGGTGAAGGCGGCGGGGTAGAAATACAGCACCACCGGCCCCTTTTTCAGCGCTTCGGCCAGTTTGAACTCGAACTGCTTGCCGCCGATCGAAGCGGTGGCCGAGAAGTCCGGAGCCTTGCTGCCCTCGGGCAAAGCCGCCAGCGCCGGCAAAGCCAAGGCTAAAGCCGCGACACCAGCCAGAATTCCGCGTTTCATAATCAATGCTCCCTGAACAAGTGGATGCGCCCCCGGACGCAATCCCTATGTGGTGATATCTCACGGATTAACCAAAGAATTTTTTGAAAGGTTATCGGGGCTCGGCTACAACCAATCCATGCGCACCTTGTACCATTCCTGGGTTTGTCCCTTTTCCCGCAAGATCCGCATCATCCTGGGCGAGAAGAAGCTGGCCTTCGAGATGGTGGTCGAACATCCCTGGGCGCCGCGCCCGGACTATATGCTGCTCGATCCCGCCGGCCGCCCGCCGCTGCTGGTCGAACCCGATGGCACGCCGATCGCCGACCACACCGCCATTGCCGAATATCTCGACGAAGCCTTCGGCGATCCGCTGCTGATCGGCCTGCAGGTCCGCCCGCGCGCCGAGGTGCGCCGCCTGATCGGCTGGTTCGACGGCAAATTCAACGACGAGGTCACCGTCAATCTGGTCGGCGAGAAGGTGTTCAAGCGCCAGATGGGCGGATCGAGCCCGGATTCCAAAGCGATCCGCGCCGGTTTGAGCGCGATCGGGGCGCATCTGGAGTATCTCGGCGCCCTGGCCGAGCAGCGCCGCTGGCTGGCTGGCGACGAATTCTCGATGGCCGACATCGTCGCCTGCGCCCATCTGTCCGCCGTCGATTATGTCGGCGACGTGCCGTGGGACCAGTATCCCGCCGCCAAGGATTGGTATGCGCGCATGAAGTCGCGCCCGTCGGTCCGCCCGCTGCTGACCGACAGCCTGCCCGGTATTCCGCCGCCCGCGCATTATGCGAATCTGGATTTCTAGCGCTCTGGCGATCCTGCTTGCGCTGCCGGCGCACGCGGAGATCGTCACGCGCCTGCCGACGACGGACAAAGTCGTCGCCCTGACCTTCGATGCCTGCGAGAGCAAGACTCCGGCCTTTCTCGACCGCGGCATCGCCGATTATCTGCTCGGCGAGAAGATCCCTTTCACACTCTTCGTCACCGGCCGTTTCGCCCGGCACAATCAGGACGCCCTGAAGGATCTGGCCGCCCACGATTTCGTCGAGCTGGAGAACCATTCGCTCGACCATGACAATCACATGGAGCGGATGACCGACGAGCAGATCCGCCATCAGATCGCCGATAATGACGAGCTGCTGGCCGGCATCACCGGACGCCACACCCGCTTCTTCCGCTTTCCCGCCGGCAATCATGACGATCGCGGCGTCGCCCTCGCCGAACAGCTCGGCTATCGCGTCGTCCATTGGCGCTTTCCCAGCGGAGACCCCGCCAAGGAGGTCACCGCCGCCCATCTCGAAGAGTGGGTGCTGTCGCAGACCAGACCGGGTGACATTTTGATTTTCCACATCAATGGACGCGGCTGGCATACCGCCGAAGCCTTGCCGCATATCGTCGCGGAGCTGCGGAAGCGCGGCTATCGCTTCACGACGTTGGCCGAGGCGCTGTCATGATCTGGCGCGGCCTTTCGGCCAAAGAGGCTGAAACCATCGCCACCGCCTGCGCCGGTTTCGATCCCTATCTGACGCTGGGCTACCGCGCCGAGACCCTGGCCGCTTATCTGACCCGGCCGGATTCCTCGCTGATTCGTTACGCTGTAGAAATGGATGGCCGCTTCTGCGGGGTCCTGACCCTGCGCAAACCCTGGCTGCGCGGCCCGCTGATCGAGATGCTGGCCCTGCTGCCGCAGAGTCAGGGCAAGGGACTCGGCAGCCTCATCCTCGATCGTTGCAAGGCCGAAGCGGGGCGCAATCTGTGGGTCACCGTCAGCGACTTCCACCAACCGGCCCGCCGCTTCTACGCCCGGGCCGGCTTCGAAGAAGTCAGCGCGCTTGCGGGCATCGTCTCGGAAGACCGCGCGGAAATCCTGCTGCGCTGGCGGGGTTAGGCGAGCAAGGCGTCGACCCAGGCCGGCACCACTTCGGTGGCCGGACCATAGCGCCGCTCGTCGAACAGGCGCGACCCGTCCGACGGTTCGAGATTGAGCTCGACCGTCCGCTCGACGCCCTTCTCCAGCGCATAAGCGACGAGGCCGGCCGCCGGATAGACGCTGCCGGACGTGCCGATCGACACGAACAAGGACGCTTCGTCGAGGGCGGTATAGATGCGGCGCAGGCCCATCGGCACCTCGCCGAACCAGACGATGTGCGGGCGCAGCCCCTCGAAATGGCAGCCGGGGCATTGACTGGCGATGGTCAGCGCTCCCGGCCAGGGCGAGACCAGGTTGCAGGTGGGGCACCGCGCCTTGGTCAGCTGGCCATGCATATGGATCAGCGACTGGCTGCCGGCGCGGTCATGCAGATCATCGACATTCTGGGTGATCAGGGTGACCTCGCCCGGCCATTCCCGTTCGAGGCGGGCCAAGGCGAGATGAGCGGCGTTGGGCACCACGTTCGCCTGGCGCAGCTGGGCACGCCGGGCATTGTAGAATTCGTGCACCATCCCCGGATCGCGGTGGAAGGCTTCGGGCGTAGCGACATCCTCCAGCCGGACCTTGGCCCAGATCCCCTCGGCGTCGCGGAAGGTATCGAGCCCGGATTCCTTGGAGATTCCCGCGCCCGTCAAAATCACTATGTTGCCTCCGCGCACCTTTGCCTCTCTTATTGGCCCCGTCTCATTGTCGGGAGAGGGCTCGTCCTTGGTCAAGCTGCTGTTCGTCTGCACCGGAAACATCTGCCGGTCTCCCACCGCCGACGGCATCATGCGGGCCCGTATCCGCGAAGCCGGGCTGACGGACCGCATCTCATGCGATTCCGCCGGCACGCATGGCTATCACGCGGGAGATCCGCCGGACCCGCGCTCGATCGCCACGGCGCATCAATTCGGTGTCGGAATCGACGATCTGCGGGCCCGAAAAGTACGGATCTCCGATCTCGACGAGTTCGACATCATCGCGGTGATGGAGACATCGCATCATCGCCAGCTGCTGGCCCTGCGCCCCGAACCGCCGCGCGCGCAAATCCGCCTGCTGCCGAGCTGGCTGGGCGAAACCGGCGAAGTGCCCGATCCCTATTACGACGACCGCAGCTTCGTGGGGGTCTATCGCCTGATCGAACGCTCGGTCGACGCCTTGTTCGCCGAAATTCGCGCCGGCCTGACCGCCGCCTAAGCCAGGTCTGCGACGCGCGGCACGATGATCGCCGCGCGATCGGCGAGTCCCGCCAGAGCCGCCTGCTGCACGACCGCCGCCGGAACGTCGCCGAGATCGCGGGTTCCGGTCGCCGCGCCGACGATGGTGTTGCGATAACCATGGTCGAGAGCGGACATCGCCGTCGCATAGAGGCAATTGTGGGTCATGAAGCCGGCCAGGATCAGCTCCTTGCGGCCGGTCGCGCGCAGCATGTCGGCCAGATCGGTGCCGGCAAAGCCATTCGGCAGGCTTTTCTTCACCACTGCTTCGCCATCGCGCGGCGCCGCTTCCGGCGAGAAGGAAACGAATGGGCCATCCGAATCGAACAGCGGCCGGCCCGGCGCCGCGACATGGGCGACATGGATCACCGGAACGGCGCGGCTGCGCGCCAGCTCGAGCAGCGCGGCGATCTCGGCCAAGGCGGGGCCGACATCGGCCAGCGGCAGGCGGCCGGTCACATACTCCCTCTGCGCGTCGATCACGATCACCGCCGCCCGGTCGAGCGGCGCGGGGTCCAGCGAGGCGCCGGACAGGCTGAGAAGGCTGGAAACGAAAGAGGGCATTCGGGGTTCTCCTCACTTGGGATACCCCATTCTCTCATCTGGAAGATTGAGCGAAAATTCGCTAAAATATCGCAATGTCTGAGAAAAAACGCACAGATGTTCCGCCGCGGACCATGGAGCTCGATTGGGAGGATCTGCGGTTCGCCCTGGCCCTGGCCCGTCATGGCAGCCTGTCCGCCGCCGCGCGGGCGCTGGGGGTCAACCATGCCACCGTGTCGCGCCGCATCGAGCGGCTGCAGGCGGCGATCGGACAGCTGCTGTTCGACCGCCGCAAGGAGGGCTATCGCCTGACCGACACCGGCCAGATGGTGCTCGACCAGCTGACCCGCATGGATGAGGCGGTATTGTCGCTGCTGTCCCTGCCGCTGCAGGTCGAGGAGGGCGGGCTGGTGCGCCTGACCGCCGCCCGCGTGCTGGCCGACGGCTTCCTGGTCGACCGTCTGGGCGAACTCCGCCAGCGCCTGCCCAGCACGGATATCGAGATGCTGGGCGAATCCCGCCTGGTCAGCCTGGCCCGGCGCGAGGCCGACATCGCCATCCGCCTGGGCCAGCCCAAGGACAGCGCCCTGGTCGGCCGCAAGATCGGACTGGTCGGCTATGGCTTCTATGCCTCGCCCACTTATCTGGCCGAACTGGCCGAAGGCGCGCCGCTGCTGTTCGTCGGCTTCGATCCCGAAAGCGACTTCGTCATGGAGGCTGCCTGGATGAAGCGGGAATTCCCCGGCCAGCGCGTCGCCTTTCGCAGCAACAGCCAGACCTCGCAGGCGGCTGCCGCCCGCGCCGGCTTCGGCATCGCGCTGCTGCCGCATTACCTGGCCATCGACGATGCCGAGCTGCAGCCCGCCCCGATCGAGGCGGAAACGCCGCGCCGCGAAGTATGGATGCTGATGCGCAAGGATCTGGCCGACAAGCCCCGCATCCGGGCGGTTGCCGAGGAAATCGCCGAATTGTTCTTCCGCGAAGGCGACATGTTGCTCGGCAAGATCTGAGCGCCCTTCCATTTTCTGGAAAGCTGCCTGCCGAATAACCCGGCTTCCTGCTGTTTTTACCAAGGCTTAGGCTCGTCCCATCATGCAGACGAGACGCTCCTTCCTCACCGCCACCACCGCAGCAGCCGGCGCCGCCCTGCTGGGGTCCCCCTCACTGGCAGCCGAGACCGGCCGAATCGAGGCCATCGGCTTCGATGCCTTTACCATCTTCGATGCGCGCAGCCTGGACACCGCCGCCGAGACCTGGTTTCCCGGCAAGGGCAAGGACCTGGCCGCGCTGTGGAAGATCAAGATCTTCGATTATTGCTGGCTGCGCACCCTCAACCGCCGCTATGCCGATTTCCGGCAGCTTGCCGAGGAATCCCTGCGCTTCGCCCTGACCGCGAAGGAATTGGACGCCCGGCCCGAGGCGATCGAGGCCATGGTCGGGGTCTTTTCGCGCATGACCATCTGGCCGGATTCCGCCCAGGCCCTGACCCGCATGAAGGATGCCGGGCTGCGCCTGGCCTATCTGTCGAACCTGACCGAAGTCATGCTGAAGGCCAGCGACGAAGCCGCCGGCATCGCCCATCTGTTCGAAGATCGGTTGAGCACCGACCGGGTTCGGGCCTACAAACCCGACCCGCGCGCCTATGCCATGGCGGAACAGGCCTTCAAGCTGCCGCGCTCGCGCGTGCTGTTCGCGGCCTTCGGCGGCTGGGACTATGCGGGCGCCAAATCCTTCGGGCTGGAGACATTCTGGATCAATCGCTTCGGCGTCCCGCATGAAAATCTGGGCGTGGCGCCCGACGGCGAAGGCCGGTTGCTGACCGACCTCGCCGACTACGCCATCGCCCGCAGCAAGCAATCGTGATTACTGCAGCACACCCACGGCGCGGCGGTTCTGGGCATAGGCCGCCTCGTTCGAGCCGAGGGTGGCCGGACGCTCCTTGCCATAGGAGATGGTCTTGATCCGCTCTTGCTGGATGCCGCCCGCCACGAGGAATTCCTTGATGGCGGCGGCGCGGCGGTCACCCAGCGCCAGATTATATTCGCGGGTGCCGCGTTCGTCGGAATGACCCTCGATCAGCAGCTGGTCTTTCGGATGGGCCTTGAGGAAGGTGATCCAGGTGGCCAGCAGGCTGCGGCCTTCCGGCTTGACCGAGGATTTGTCGGTGTCGAAGAACACCCGGTCCGCCACATCCTGCGGCCAGACATGCAGAACGCCGTCATCGAGAGGGTTCTTGTCGATCGCTTGGGGTGGCCGAGGCATCCGGCTGCCATCGACATCCATCACCGACTGCTGCCCGCCCTTGGCGTCGCTGTCGGAACCGCAGGCGCTCAAGCCTAATGTCGTCAGGGCGATCAGGGCGACCGCCAGACCCGTATTCCTGTTCAGATGCATTTTCGCCCCACCGGCTAGAAGAAAAGGACTTTCCCTTGTTCCGGGAAAGTCCTTCATCATTCCCGCCGGATTGAGACGTTTTTCGGGCAAAAGTTAGGTTTTCTAACGGTTCAACGATTCATGCGGTTCTTGACGAGATCGTCGACCACCGCCGGATCGGCCAGGGTCGAGGTGTCGCCCAGGCCATCATGCTCGTTGGCGGCGATCTTGCGCAGGATGCGGCGCATGATCTTGCCCGAGCGGGTCTTGGGCAGGCCGGGCGCCCACTGGATCAGGTCCGGCGTGGCGATCGGGCCGATTTCGCGGCGGACCCAGGCGACCAGGGTCTTGCGCAGCTCTTCGGTCGGCTCCAGGCCGGAGACCAGGGTTACATAGGCATAGATGCCCTGGCCCTTGAGGTCGTGCGGATAGCCGACCACGGCGGCCTCGGCGACTGCTTCATGTGAAACAAGCGCGGATTCCACCTCGGCGGTGCCCATGCGGTGGCCCGAGACGTTGATCACGTCGTCGACGCGGCCGGTGATCCAGTAATAGCCGTCCTCGTCGCGGCGGGCGCCGTCGCCGGTGAAGTAATAGCCCTTATAGGAGCTGAAATAGGTCTGGTAG
Source organism: Alphaproteobacteria bacterium (assembly GCA_021325215.1). GTDB lineage: Bacteria > Pseudomonadota > Alphaproteobacteria > Rhodospirillales > Magnetospirillaceae > JAJPHO01. Next base: position 22,559 of record JAJPHO010000083.1, on the reverse strand, counting down.
AAGCGGTCATGGTCGCCATAGACCGTGCGCATCATGCCCGGCCAGGAATCGCCGATGCAGAGATTTCCCTCGACCGCGCCGTGCAACGGGTTGCCGTCATTATCGACCATCACCGGCTTGACGCCGAAGAACGGCCTGGTGGCCGAACCGGGCTTCAGATCCGTGGCGCCCGGCAGCGGGGTGATCATGAAACCGCCGGTCTCGGTCTGCCACCAGGTGTCGACGATCGGGCAGCGGCCGTCGCCGATCACGGTGTGGTACCAGTACCAGGCCTCGGGATTGATCGGTTCGCCGACCGACCCCAGCAGGCGCAAGCTCTTGCGGCTGGTCTTCTTGACCGGCGCGTCGCCGTCGCGCATCAAGGCGCGGATCGCGGTCGGGGCGGTATAGAAGATGCTGACCTTGTGCTTGTCGACCACCTGCCAGAAGCGCGAGACGTCCGGATAGTTCGGCACGCCCTCGAACATCAGGCTGGTGGCGCCGTTGGCCAGTGGGCCATAGACGATATAGCTGTGGCCGGTGACCCAGCCGACATCGGCGGTGCACCAGTAGATGTCGTCTTCGCGCAGGTCGAAGGTGTATTGGTGCGTCATCGACGCCCACACCAGATAGCCGCCCGACGTGTGCAGCACGCCCTTGGGCTTTCCGGTCGAGCCCGAGGTGTAGAGGATGAACAGCGGGTCCTCGGCGTTCATTTCGACCGGCTTGTGCTCGGGCGACGCCTTGGCGACGAGGTCGTGATACCAGTGATCGCGGCCCTCCTTGAAGGCGATCTGGCCGCCGGTCCGGCGCACCACCACGACATTGGACACGCTCGGGCTGGTGTCCAGCGCCTTGTCGGCATTGGCCTTCAAGGGAACGTTCTTGCCGCCGCGCACACCCTCGTCGGCGGTGATCAGCAGGGTGCTGCCGCAATCCTGCAGGCGGTTGGCCAGACTGTCCGGCGAGAAGCCGCCGAACACCACCGAATGGATGGCGCCGATCCGGGCGCAGGCGAGCATCGCCACCGCGGCCTCGGGGATCATCGGCATATAGATGGTGATGCGGTCGCCCTTCTTGGCGCCGAGCGCGGTCAGCGCATTGGCGAAGCGGCAGACTTCTTCATGCAGCTGGCGATAGGTGATGGCGCGGGATTCGGCCGGATTGTCGCCCTCCCACAGGATCGCCACCTTGTCACCGCGCTTTTCCAGCTGGCGGTCGAGGCAGTTGGCGGCGACGTTCAGGGTGCCGTCATGGAACCATTTGATATGGAGATCCTCGCCGAACGAGCTGTCCTTGACCTTGGTGAAGGGCTTGATCCAGTCGATCCGCTTGCCATGCTCGCCCCAGAACCCCTCGGGGTCGTCGATCGAGCGCTCATACCAGGCCTTGTAGGTCGCGGCATCGATCTGCGCTTCCTTGGCCAGGGCGGTGGGGACCGGGTAGAGATGGGGATGTTCGGATTGGGTCACGGCGACGTCTCCTGAAGGGCATGTTTTTCTTATTATTATTGCCTGGCAGTATCAGCGATTCCTTGATTTCGCTCAAGCGGCCCAGCCCCGCTTATCGCGCGGGGCTGGGCTGTTTCGCAAATCAGGCGGTAATTCCCCCCAAAGCGCAGATGCGCTTCCAGGCCTCGACATCGATCGGCATCACCGACAGGCGCGATTGCCGGATCAAGGCGAGATGGTTGAGCTGGTCGTCATGTTTGATCTGCTCGAGCGTCACCGGCGTGGCGAACGGCTTGACCGCCTTGACGTCGACCATGCCGAAGATGCCCTTCGGATCGGACGGATCGGGGTAATAGAGCTTCACCACCTCGACCACGCCGACGATCTCCTTGCCGGTGACCGAATGATAGAAGAAGGCGAGGTCGCCCAGTTTCATGGCCTTGAGATTGTTCGAGGCCTGGTAGTTGCGCACGCCGTGCCAATGGGTGGTGCCGTCGCGCACCTGGTCGTCCCACGACCAGGCCGCGGGTTCTGACTTGACCAGCCAGTAAGCCGTCATTCTCTTTGTTCTCCCTTATCGTAGCCGAGTTCGCTGCCGAACGGACGGGACAGCAGGCCGGCGATCACATCGTCGATGGTGGCGCGGCCGGTGACCAGCCCGGCCACCGCGCGGCAGATCGGCATGTCGATGCCTAAGCTCTCCGCCAGCGCCGTCACCGATTTCGCGCTGTCCACACCTTCCGCCACCGAGCGGCGCTCGGCCAGGATGTCGGCCAGGGCACGGCCCTGCCCCAGCGCCACGCCCAGCGAATAATTGCGCGACTGGGTCGAGGAGGCGGTCAGCATCAGGTCGCCCAGGCCCGACAGCCCCATGCAGGTAGTCTGACGCGCGCCCTTGGCCACGGCCAGGCGCACCATCTCGGCCAGGCCGCGGGTGATCAAGGCGGCACGGGCGTTCTGGCCGAGGCCGCGCCCTTCCACCACGCCGCAGGCAATGGCCAGCACATTCTTGACCGCGCCGCCCATCTCGGTGCCGACCACATCGTCGGTGACATAGGGGCGGAACATCGGCCCACCGAGGGCGGCGGCCAAGCTCTGCGCCAAAGCGGCGTCGGAGGACGCCAAAGTGATGGCGGTCGGCAGGCCGCGCGCCACCTCGATGGCGAAGGTCGGGCCGGACAGCACCGCCAGCGGCGAGCCGGGCAGTTCCTGCTCGATCAGCTCGCTCATCAGGCGGCCGGTCGACAGCTCGACACCCTTGGCGCACAGCACCACCGGCGTGTGAGCGCGCAGATGCGGCTTCAGCTGGCGGCAGATGGCGGAGAGAAATTGCGACGGCACCACCAGCAGCAGCGCGTCCTGGTCCGCCATCGCGGCCAGATCGCCGGTGGCGCGCACGCCGTCCAACAGGATGTCGGGCAGGAACAGGGCATTGCGGCCCGATTGATTGATCGAGGCGACGACCTCTTCCTCGCGCGCCCACAGGGTCACGTCGCGGCCCGCCCGCCGGGCGGTGGCGGCCAGCGCCGTTCCCCAGGCGCCGGCTCCGACGACGCCGATACTCTTGATCACCTGTGCTCTCCGTTACAATTCGAGCCGGAAGCCGACTTCCATCACCCGCTTGGCCGGCAGATGCAGGTAATCGGCGGCGCGCAGCCCCATCTGGTGCAGGAAATGATAGATCACCCAGACCGGCGCCGGCAGCCGCGGCTGGGACGAGCGGCGCACCAGCCCCTCGTGAGCGATGAAATAATGCACATCCTCGCAGAAGGTGAAGCCCAGTTTCACGCAGCCGCGCAGAGCGGTCACCACGTCGATGCGCTGCATGAAGCCCACCGAGACGATCAGGCGGTAGAGGCCCGGCCCGATCTCGACCAGGGCGATGCGCTGCGAGGCCGGCACACGCGGCTGCTTGGACAAATCGACCGTCAGCAGCACGACATTCTCATGCAGCGTGCGGGTATGCCGCACATAATGCAGCAGCATCGGCGAGGCGCGGTCGGCGACGCGGGTCAGGAACACCGCGGTGCCGGGCACCCGGGCCGAAACCATCTGGCCGAGCCCGGCGATGAATTCCTCCATCGGCATGGAATCCTCAGCCAGGCGGCGCTGCGCCGTCAGATTGCCGATACGCCAGCAGATCATGCAGCCGGCCACCAGGGTGCCCAGCGCGATGGGCAGCCAGCCGCCCTCGATGAACTTGCTGGCGTTGGCGGCCAGGAAGCAGGCATCGACCAGGGCGAATATGCCGATCAGCAGATAGGCGGCGCCGGACGGCCATTGCCATTCGGCGGTGATCACACGGTAGAGCAGCACGGTGGTGGCCAGCATGGTGGCGGCCACCGCGACGCCGTACGCGTTTGCCAAAGCGTCGGAGCTCTTGAAGCCGATCACCACCAGGATGGTCATCACCATCAGGGCCCAATTGACGAAGGGCACATAGATCTGGCCCGAGGATTTCGCCGACGTCGGCCGGACTTCCATGCGCGGCATCAGCCGCAGCGCGATGGCCTGATGGGTCAGCGAGAACACGCCGGAGATCAAAGCCTGGCTGGCGATCACCGTGGCGATGGCGGCGAGGCAGACCATCGGCAGCAGGAAGCCGCCCGGCACCAGATTGTAGAAAGGATTGTCGGCATCGTCGGGATGGGCCAGCACCCAGCCGCCCTGGCCGAGATAATTGAGGATCAAGGCCGGGAACACCAGGACGAACCAGGCCAGCCGGATCGGCTTGGGCCCGAAATGGCCCATATCGGCATAAAGCGCCTCGGCGCCGGTCAGGGCCAGGAAGATCAGGCCGAACACGGCGAAGGCGCGGCTCGGCTCTTCCCCGAGAAACCGCGCCGCCACCAGCGGATTGAGCGCCTTGAGGATCTCGGGATCGGCAATGATGCCGCGCACGCCGAGACCGGCGATCACCAGGAACCACGCCGCCATCACCGGCCCGAACAGTTTGCCCAGACCGCCGGTGCCGCGGCTTTGCAGGGCGAACAGGCCAAACAGGATCACCAGGGTGATCGGCACCACCCAGGGCGCCAGCTTGGGCTCCACCCCCTTCACGCCTTCGATGGCGGACAGCACCGAGATGGCCGGGGTGATCACGCCGTCGCCATAGAGCAGCGCGGCACCCACCACGCCGATCAGCACCAGGATCGACATCTTGCCGTAGTGATGCTTGCCGGCGACCAGCGCCACCAGGGCCAGGATGCCGCCCTCGCCGTCATTGTCGGCATTCATCACGATGGCGACATATTTCACCGACACCACCAGCATCAGCGCCCACAGGATCAGGCTGATGATGCCGATCACGCCCGACGGCTCGGCGTGCTTGCCGCCCAGCGCGGCGAGCGAGGCCTGCATGGCGTAGAGCGGCGAGGTGCCGATATCGCCGAACACCACGCCCAGCGCCGCCAGCGCGCTGATTGTCAGCGGCGTGCGGGAGTGGTGATGCAGGGAATCCTCGTCATGCATGGGGCTTTTCTCCCAGGGCGGCCTGGCCGGTCTCCAGCACATTGCCGCCGGCGTTTTCGATCACCTGGAGATCGCTTTCATAGCGGTGCAGACGCTCGATCAGGGTGCGGCGCTGGTCCGGGGTCATGAGTGCGGGGTTCTTGCCGAACACCTGCACATCCTGCCAGTCGGACAGGCCGCGGCGCTGCACGTCGATGAAGATGTGCAGGGAAGCGTAGGCGGCCGCATAAAGATGCGCCCGCTCGTAAGGAAGCTCGCTCAGCGCCTGGGTAGCCATCGCCGTGTCCCAGCTGGCGGTCGACAGGATGTTGAAATGGACGCCTGGATATTTGTCCATTTCGTGCGGCGACGCCGAGGTCAGGTCGGCGATCCACTCGTCGATCTTGGCGCGGACGGCGGCATTGGAGTCGACGACCTCCTTGATGTCGGCGCTGTCGCTGGTCAGTTCGCGGCGGAAGCCCTCGACCGCGTCATGCGCCAGATGGGCGCGGTGATGGGCTTCGACCAGTTGTTCGAGGCCGAGCGCGATCAGAATGCCGATCGTGACGATGACGATGTGAAGCAGGAAGTCCTTGATCGACCGGATCGGTCCTTCCGGAACGTGCAGATCCACCGTACGGCTCTCCCTGTTGCGGCGCAAACCGGCGACAGCCTGCGGGCAGGCCCCCCCCTTGTCAATGGTCGCTAATCGCTTCCCACTGGCGGTCGTCGAGCAGACGGGCGAACAGCCTTTCGCGGTCTTCGGCGGAGAGCGGCGACATTCCCAGCAGATGGGAGAGTACGATGCCGCGCGCAGCCTCCCAGCGCAGGGTGGCGAGGTCGGGATCGGCGGCCTCGGCCCGGATCGCGGCGAGATGGTCGACATCCCGCTCGCGCACCGACGCCAGCAGGCCAGGCTCCTGGGCCATCGCTGCCATGATGGCGAGGGCGACGGAGTTGGATTCCGTCGCCGCCTGGCGCGCTCCGGCGATATGTCCGGCCAGCTGGGGGTGGGAATGCTCGGCGGCATGCTCCCCCAGATAATGTTCGCGAGTGCCGTGGAAATGCTCCCGCTGATGATCGAGCAGGGCCCGGAGCACCGCCTCCTTGTTGGGGAATTGGTGCATGACCCCGCCCTTGCTGATGCCGCCTTCCTTGGCGATGGCATCGAGAGTCAGGCGGTTCGGCCCATCCCGCGCGATGATGGCCAGGGCCGATTCTATGACCAGCTTCCGGGTCCGTTCCGATCGAGAGTTGTTATCCATCCTGGGGATCATAGGGTTACTCGAGATGCTCCGCCAGGGCCTCGGCGCCCTTGTCCACGCCGGTCCGGGCCGCCGCCAGCGAGCCGAAGGTGGCGCCGATGTTGTAGGCACCGGGATATTGCTTGGCGATGAAAGCCTCCAGCAGGCGGTCGGTGCCGCCGTCGTAGATTTCGACGGCGTAGGAGACGCTGCCCATCATCATGCCTTCATGGCCGCGCACGGCCTGCACGCTGTTATAGAGGCCGCCGGCCAGGTCGAGGCGGGCGAAGGTGCTGATCACTGCCGAATTGGTCGCCACACCGGTCAGGGTGATGCGGATGCGCAGTGTCTCCGGGCCGGGGCCGGCGGCCAGGCGGAAGCGGTTGGCCAGCGCCGCCGAGAATTGGCTCTGCATATAGCCGGCCAACTCGACCCGGTCTTCGGCGGACAGATCGCCCAGCTGGTTGTCGGCCCCGGCATAGACCGCGACCGGCTCGATCAGCACCTTCGAATAACGGTGCCAGTCGGGATTGCTGGAATAGGCGAAGGGAAGGCGCCTGGCGTCGGTCTCGCGATTGGGCTTGAGATAGGACGACGAAGCCAGGCCGCCATAGGCGACCGGATCGGGGCTGGAGCAAGCGGCGAGCAAGAGAAGGGCGGCGCCGGCGGCAAGCGGCCGCAGCGGGAAGGTAACGGACATGGGGGATCTCCGGTCAGGTGAAGAGCAAGCACGTCCCCAGCAGGACCAGGCCGGCCAGCATCATTCCAGCACTGACCAGATCGCCCAACGGCCACCTTGTCTGGTCTGAGTATGGATCATAGGGCATGGCTCGAATCCTCGGATGACGATGCCGAGACCCTACTCTCTAATTTACAAACCGTCTAGTCGGTTTTTTACTAAGCCTTCACGCCGGCCCCGGGAAGCTTGACCGCCGAGGGGTCGAGCGGCCAGCGCGGACGGGGCGCGAAATCGAGGGAATCCGCGGTCTGATCGATCTTCCAGCGTTCCAGTCCGGCCCAGGCGATCATCGCCGCATTGTCGGTACACAGCTTCATCGGCGGGGCCACCAGCTCGGCGCCCTTCTTGGCGGCCAGGGTGGAAAGCCGCTCGCGCAGAGCCTGATTGGCGGCGACGCCGCCGGCCAGCACCAGCTTGGCCGGACCGGGATAACGGGCCTGGAACTCGGTCAGCGCATTCTTGACCCGGTCCGCCATCGACTCCGCCACGGCGGTCTGGAAGGCGGCGGCCAGATCGGCGCGGTCCTGGTCGGTGGGTGATTCCAAAGCCGTCCAGGCCAGGCGCACCGCGTTCTTGAGGCCGGAGAAGGAGAAATCGCAGCCGGGCCGGCCCTTCATCGGACGGGGCAGGGCGAACCGCGCCGGATCGCCGCCCTTGGCCGCCTTTTCCACTGCCGGACCGCCCGGATAGCCGAGGCCCATCAGCTTGGCGACCTTGTCGAAGGCCTCGCCCGCCGCATCGTCGATGGTGGCGCCGAGACGGTGATAGCGCCCGACGCCTTCGACCGCCAGAAGCTGGCAATGGCCGCCCGACACCAGCAGCAGCAGATAGGGAAACTCCAGGCCGGGCGCCAGGCGTGCCGACAAGGCATGGCCTTCAAGGTGATTGACCGCCAGGAACGGCTTGCCGGCCGCCAGCGCCAGCGCTTTGCCGGTGGTGACGCCGACGATCACCCCGCCGATCAGGCCGGGACCGCCGGTGGCGGCGATCAAATCGACCTGGTCCAGGGTCACGTTCGCCTGGGTCAAAGCCGCTTCGATCAGCCGGTCGATATGATCGAGATGGGCGCGCGCGGCGATCTCGGGCACCACGCCGCCATAGGCGCGGTGATCCTCGAATTGCGACAATACGCAGTCCGCCAGGATGGTGCCGTCGTCGCGGACCAGGGCCGCGGCGGTCTCGTCGCAGCTGCTTTCGATGCCAAGAGCCAACATGATGGCCTTTCGATACCCCCTTTCAATCCGCCGATCCAGCGCCCAGAGCGGGATGACATTTATATAATTGAAAATCTACATCCCGCTCGGAGGAGCGCAGCGAACGGACCGGAGGGAACGCGGAGCGGACACCCCGGGGGTGCGGGGGCGTAGGTCCCAAGGTTCCACACGTCGGCATAGCCGACGTGTGGAATGGACCGGAGGGAGGCTACCCCGCCGAAACGTGATGACGCTCGCGTCATCACGTTATAAAACCTCCCAATGACTGGAATTCCTTCATTGCGTATCGGAACGCGCGGCAGCCCGCTGGCCCTGGCCCAGGCGGAAGAAACACGCCTGCGCCTGGAAGAGGCCTTTCCCGAACTGGCCGGCGCCATCGCCATCGAGATCATCCACACCACCGGCGACAAGATCCAGGACCGGCCGCTTTCCGCCATCGGCGGCAAAGGCCTGTTCACCAAGGAGATCGACGAGGCGCAGCTGGAGGGCCGGGTCGACATCGCCGTCCATTCTATGAAGGACGTGCCGACTTATCTGCCCGACGGGCTGACCCTGGCGGCGCTGCTGCCGCGCGAGGATGTGCGCGACGTGCTGATCTCGTCGAAGGGCCGCAGCCTGGCCGAGCTGCCGGAAGGCGCCGTGGTCGGCTCGGCCAGCCTGCGCCGCGCCGCGCAGATCCTGCGCCGCCGGCCCGATCTGACGGTGATTCCCTTCCGCGGTAATGTGCAGACCCGCCTGCGCAAGCTGGCCGAGGGCCAGGTCGACGCCACTTTGCTGGCGATGGCCGGACTCAACCGGCTGAAGCTGATGCCGGTCGAGGCTGTGCCGCTGTCGGTCGAGGAAATGCTGCCGGCGGTGGCCCAGGGCGCCATCGGCATCACCTGCCGCGCCGATGACGAACGCGCCTTAGCCATCTTAGCCGCTCTGGATCATCTGCCGACCCGCATCCGCGTCACCGCCGAGCGCGCCTTCCTGGCCATTCTCGACGGTTCCTGCCGCACCCCGATCGCCGGCCTGGCCGAGCTGGACGGCGAAAGGCTGACCCTGACCGGCATGATCCTGCGGCCGGACGGGAAAGAGGCCCATGACGTGATCGCCTCGGGCATCGTCTCGTCGGCCGAGACGATCGGCCGCCAGGCCGGCCAGTCCCTGCTCGATCTGGCCGGACCGGGCTTCCTGGCCCCAGTGTCGTAATGGACGCGTCGTGAGGGGCGCCTTGGTCACCCGGCCGCTGGCCGATTCCCAAGGTCTGGTCGAAGCCCTGACATCCCGAGGGTTCGATCCGCTGGTCGAGCCCATGCTGACCATCCGCTATCGCGACGAAACCCCGCCTGGGCACGGCTATCAGGGTGTGCTGGCCACCAGCGCCAATGGCGTGCGTGCTTTGGCCCGTCTCGCTCGCTGGCGCGACCTGCCGGTCTGGGCGGTGGGCGACGCCTCGGCCCGCGAGGCCCGCGAGCTTGGATTTGTCACGGTGGAAAGCGCCGCCGGCGACGTCGCCACACTGGCCGATCTGGTGGCCGGCCGCGCCGATCCGGCCGCGGGTCCGCTGCTGCATGTCGCCGCCTCGCACCTGGCCGGAGACTTGGGCGGCGCCTTGGCGGCCAAAGGCTTTACCGTCGAAAAGGCAGTGCTCTACGACGCCGAACCGGCCGAGGACTTCTCCTCCGCCCTGCGCGAAGCCCTGGCCGGCGGGCAGCTGTCCGTCGCCCTGTTTTTCTCTCCCCGCACCGCCACCACCTTTGTTAGGCTTGCCGCCAAACGCGCCCTGGGCGAAAGCCTGCGCCCGGTCAAGGCGCTGGCTTTGAGCGGCGCGGTGGCCGAGGCACTGGCGCCGCTGCCCTGGCGCGGCGTGGCGGTGGCGGAGCGGCCGGACCAGGCCGCACTGCTGGCGCTGCTCGCCGAAGAGTGATTGCGGAGAGTGATTGTGGTGAGACTGATCGGGTATGGAGTCCTGCTGGCGCTGCTGGTGACTGGCGCCGTGTGGCTGGCCGATCATCCCGGTTCGGTCGAGATCGACTGGCTGTCCTGGCATCTGTCGACCAGCGTGCCGGTGCTGCTGCTGTTCCTGTTGCTGATCGCCGGCGCGCTGTTCTATCTGCTGCGCCTGATCGCCGCCATCGCCCGCTTCCCAGCCGATTTCAGCGCTAGGCGCCGGGCCAGCAAACAGCACCGCGGCTATCAGGCCCTGTCCGACGGATTGGCCGCCGCCGCCGCCGGCCATGCCAAGCAGGCCAGCAAGATGGCCGCACGGGCCGAGAAACTGCTCGCCGATCCCTCCTTGACCCGGGTCCTGTCGGCCCAGACCGCCCAGCTGACCGGCGATGAGAGCGCCGAGCGCCTCCATTACGAGGCGATGCGCGAGCGTCCGGAAACCGCGCTGATGGGCGTGCGCGGCCTGCTGGAACTGGCGCTCGACCAGAACAAGCACGACCAGGCCCTGGTCCTGGCCCGCGAGGCGCGGACCCTGGCGCCGGGCGACGGAGCCTTGGCCGAATTGCTGTTCAATCTGCTGATGGAAACCGGCCAGCTGGCCGAAGCGCAGGATCTGCTCACCGATGCGGGCAAGCGCAAAGCCCTGAACCGCGAGCAGACGGCGCGGCGGCGCGGGCTGGTGCTGAACGAGCGGGCGCGCCGCGCCGAGCGCGACGGCGACGCCAATGACGCCATCGCGTTTGCCAAGCAGGCCTTGTCGGCCGATCCCACCCTGGCCGATGCGGCGCTGCGCCTGGCCCGTCTGCAGGCGGCGCAGGATCTGCTGCGTCAGGCCGCCACCGTGCTGGAAAAGAGTTGGAAGATCGAGCCGCTGCCGGAGATCGCCTCGGCCTACGCCAATCTGGTGCCCGACGAGGCGCCGCTGCAGAAATTGCGCCGGCTGGAAAAGTTCGCCGCCTTGCAGCCGGACGCCTGGGCGACCCAGCGCATCCTAGGCGAGACCGCCTTGGCGGCCAAATTATGGGGCCAGGCCCGCAAACATCTGCTGGCCGCCGCCGAGATCCGCCCGACCGCCGGGCTGCTCGGCCTGCTGTCGCGCCTGGAGCTGGAAGAATATAAGAACCAGACCGCCGCCCAGGCCTGGCTGGTGCGGGTGCCCGACCCCGATCCCGACTGGCTGTGCGGGACCTGCGGCGGACATGCCGCGACATGGTCGCTGGAGTGTCCGTCCTGCCGGACGATCGACAGCCTGGCCTGGGATGCGCCGGAGCCGGTTACTCCTGCGGCCAGCCTCCACCCAGAGCCAGAAACAAAGTGACCTGATCGAGCGAGATCTGGCTGTCGGAAGCGGCCAGCGCCTGTTCCGAGCTGGTCAGGGTCTGCTGCGCCAACAATCCCGTCAGATAGGGCGTGCGCCCGCCCTTATAGAGCGCATCGGCTTCGGCCGAAGCCTCCGCCGCCTTGTCGCGCGCCGCGCGCAGGATGGCGTTGCGCTCGAGATCGCGCTGATAGACGGTCAGGCTACTTTCGGTCTCGCGCAGCGCGTTCAGCACCACCCCGTCGAAATGGGCCAGCGCCGCCTTGGCCGCGGCATCGGCCTCCTCGACCCGAGCCTGTTCGCTCTCCAGCGGGAAGGTCCAGGAGATGAGCGAGCCGATCGACCAGGTCTGGGCCGCCGGCATGCCGAGATCGGTGATGTTGCCGATGGCGCCGACGCTGCCGCCCAGCGAGATGTCGGGATAGAGCGCGGCGGTGGCGACGCCGATCCGCGCGGTGGCCGCAGCCAGGCCGCGCTCCGCCTGGCGGATATCGGGGCGGCGCTTCAGCAGGGCGGCGCCGTCGCCGACCGGGATCGGCCGATGGATGCGCGGCAGCTCGGTGCAGCCATCGAGGTCCTTGGGGTAATCGGCCGGCGGCTTGCCGGTCAGCACCGCCAGGCGATAGAGCGCGACCTGGCGGCGGCCGCGCAATCCCGGCAGCGCCGACTTGACCTGTTCCAACTGGGCTTCGCCCCGCGTCACGTCGATCTTCGAGCTTCGCCCGGCATCGGTCAGGCGCGAGGTCACGTCGTTCGAGCGCTGCTGCAGCTCGACCTGGCGCTGGGCCACGGCCAATTCATAGCCGGCCGAACAGGCATCGACATAAGCGCGGGTCACTTCGGCGGCGATCGTGATGCGGGCCAGGTCCTGGGCGGCGGCGACCGCCTCGGCATCGGCCTGGGCCGCTTCGGAGGCGCGCTTCAGCCGGCCGAACAGATCGAGCTGATAGCCGATATTGACGGCGCCATCGCCCAGCCAGGCGCTGGGCAGCTGTTCGGGCACCAGATAGGATTCGCCGGACAGCTGGCTCCGCACCGCCGCGAACGAAGCGTCGCCGACCACCTCGCGGCGGCCATCGACCTCGCGGAACGCCGCACTGGCCCTGGCCAAGTTAGCCGCCGCGACGCGCAGATCCGTATTGGCGGCCAGCGCCTCCTGTTCCAGCGCGTTGAGGCGGGGATCGTCATAGAGCTTCCACCAGCCATCGGGCACCGCGCTGTTGGACACCGCCTCGGAGGTCGCCGCGGTGAAGCTGCCCTGGGCGTGCGGCGCATTGACCGCCGCTTCCTCGGGCAGATGGTAGTCGGGTCCGAGCGTGCAGGCGGTCAGGCCCAGCGCGGCGGCGAGGGGGAGGAGCCGCTTCATTTGCTGCCCTCCGCCTCCGTCAAGGCGGTCACGCTGGCGGTGCGGCCGGCGATCAGGCGGATGCCGGCCGGCACCTTGTCGAGGGCGATGCGCACCGGGATGCGCTGGGCCAGGCGCACCCAGCTGAAGGTCGGGTTGACGTTGGGCAGCATCGAGGCCGAGGGACCGCGTTCGCGGTCCTCGATGGCCGGCGAGATGCTCTGGATATGGCCGTGCAGCAGAGTATCCTCGCCCATCAGATGGACTTCGACCGCCTGGCCGACATGCAGGCGGGGCATCTTGGTTTCCTCGAAATAACCCTCGACGCGCACCGAGGCGGCGTCAACCAGCGCCATCACCCCCTTGCCCGGCGCGACATAATCGCCGACCCGCACGGTGACGTCGGACAGATAGCCGTCGGTCGGCGCCTTCACCTCGGTACGGTCGAGATTCAGCGCGGCGACGGCGCGCGCCGCCTGGGCCTGGCCCGAAGCGGCCTCGGCCTGGGTGACAGCCGCTTCGGCCTGGGCGACGGCGGCTTCGCTCTGGGCGACCGCCGCCTGTTCCTCGGTCACCTTGGTATGGCTCTGCTCGGTGACTTCACGTGAAACAAGCGAAGCCAGAGTGTCGTTACGCGCCGCCTCGCGCTGCGCTTCCGCCAGGGCGGCGCGATGGCTGGCGATGTTGGCCTTCTGCACCGTGATGTTGGCCTTCTGCACCCCGATGGTGGCTTCGGCGGTCGTGATCGCCGCATCGGCCTGGCGCAACGCCAGTTCATAGCGGTCGCGGTCGATGGTGAACAGCAGCTGGCCGCGCTTGACCGTCTGATCGTGCACGACCGAGACCGAGGTCACCAGGCCGGTGACGTCGGGGGCGATCTCGACCACGTCGGCGCGAACCCGCCCGTCGCGGGTCCAGGGCTCGGTCTGATAATGCAGCCACACCTTGCGGCCGGCGAATACACCGACGGCGACGACGACCAGCGTGATGCCGACACGAACGGCGGATTGAAGGAAAGGCTTGAAGTTCGGCATGGTCAGACCTTCACGGGCAGGGCGATGACGACCGCCCACAGAATGAGGAAAAGCGCGGCATCGAACAAAGCGGGATGCCAGATGTAATGATAGACCCCGGCCCCGCCCAGCAGCTTGCGCACGCACCAGGTGAGGAACAGGGAGGCGATGGCCGTCGGCACCATCGTGGAGAGAAAGATACCGGCGATGTCGATTTCATTGGTCATTACACGGCCTCTGCAAAAGCGGGAGCCTCGGGGAAGAGATTGCGGCGCAGCCCGACCAGGGCGGCGATGCCGTCCTGCCGCTCCTGGCCGGCGGCGGACGCAGTGAGGGCGGCGCGCAGGCAGGAATCCAAAGCGGGCAGAATGGCAGAAGCGGGCAGCGGCTCGCGCTTTTCGGTCAGAGACGCGAAATGGGCGCCGACCCGCTGCAAAAGATCGCTCAGCCGCGCGCCCTGTTCGGGCGGCAGGCTGGCGCGGTATCGCTGGACCAGGGCGATGTTCATGCCGACGCGCAGATCGGTCAGGACATCCTTGCCGCTGACGCTGGAGGATTGCGTCGCCGCCAGCTTGGGCGCCAGCAGGCCGAGGCGATCGACCATCTCGGCGGCCAGTTCGGTGGAATCCACCACCCCCGGATTGCGGGCCAAGGCCGCCAATTGCTTCCAGGTGCGCAGCAGCAGGCGGTGCGCTGCGGTATCGACGCTGATCGACCGGATGGCGCGGGTGACCAGCACGGCGATGAACAGCGAGACATAGATCGCCGCATTGGAATTCACGAAAGCGGCGAAGTCCGCCGTGTAGGTTTCCTGCAGGGCCAACGCGCTGGCGAAGGCGATATTGAAGGCCGTGGCGGGACCGCCGGTTTTGCGCCCGGGTACCAGATATCCGCCGACCAGGAACACCGGCGCGATGAAAAACAGCAGCAACGGCAGTCCGTCGATGCCAGGCAGGACGGCGAATTGAAACACCGCGGCGAGCGGAATGCCGACAGCGAACATTATGCCGAATCCCTTGATCGCCGGCGCGGGATCGTCGAGCGCGGCGAACAGGGCGCAATAGACGCCGGCCAGCGCCGCCGCCGAGGTGCCGTCCGGCCAGCCGGTGCCGATCCACAGGGCGCAGACGATCACGATGGTGAGAAAGGCCGACAGGCCCGACAAGGCGGCCAGCCCGACATCGCTGTGCAGACGCTTGCGTGTCCGCTTCGACAAAGGCTCCGACAATTCGGCCGGCAGGGGTCCGGGCGGAGCATGCAGCGCGTTATGCAGCAGATGGCCTTCGCCCAGATCGATCAGCAGATCCTGCATTCGGCTGAACAGGCTGAGACGCAGCAATGCCGCC
This sequence comes from Alphaproteobacteria bacterium, assembly GCA_021325215.1. Classification (GTDB taxonomy): domain Bacteria; phylum Pseudomonadota; class Alphaproteobacteria; order Rhodospirillales; family Magnetospirillaceae; genus JAJPHO01. The sequence goes on along the minus strand of JAJPHO010000083.1, from coordinate 7,525 downwards.
CAATCGGCGCCATGATTGAGCGATTTCCACTCTTCGATCCGGCGATGCAGCGACCGCGACGCCTGGTAATCGGCGCCGCCCTCTATCCACCCGACCACGGCCGCCATCGCCTCGCGGGTCGGGCCGTCTATGCCGCCGCCTTGCGCGCGCAAGGCCTGGAGGCGGTCCTCGACGCCCGACAGCACCGGGATCAGGGTGAGGAAACGGTGATGGATGGCCCGCACCGTATCCACCGTATCGCGCAGCGCCGAGGTGTCGAACGGCAGCAGCAGGGACAGCATGTGGATCTCGGTGGCCGCCACCGCCAGATGCCGCCGGTCGGAGACCGTCTCGCCCTCATTGGGGCGCAGGATGCTCAGCGCCCAGGCGTCGGCATCCTTGAGCCAGGCGGCCAGGCGCAGTTTCAGCACGGCGCCGACCGGACGCGGGAAGAACAGGCTGTGGGTGATGGTGGCGCAGACGATGCCGAGCGAGATCTCCTCGACGCGCGACACGGCGACATCGAAAATCTGCCCTGGATGATCGACGGTCGGGAAACCGATCAGGGTGGCCGTATAGCCGGCCAGCATCAGCATATAGGCGCGTGGGCTGCGGTCGAGCAGCGAGACGCCCAGGCAGCCGCCGACCCAGACGCCCAGCGCGGTGATCAGCAGCCAGGGCTCGTTGACCAGAGGCGGCAGCACGAAAACGGTGAACAGGGCGCCCGTGAAGGTTCCGATCAGGCGGAAGATCGCCTTCGAGCGCACGCCGCCGGCCAGAGGCTGGCTGGTGATATAGACGGTCAGCACCGCCCAATAGGGACGCGGCAGATCGAGGCCGAAACCGATCGCCAGCGCCAGGGCGGCCGCCGCGAAGCAGTTGATCGAGAACAGGACCGCGACACGGTCCAGCTTGGGCACATGGTCCAGAATGGACATTCCCCCTTACCCCTTCTCGGCGGTCTCGGCGGCCAGCGCCGCGTCGAACTCGCGCAGCGCCGACAGCATCGCGGTTAAATCTTCATCGTTGATATGCCACAACATCCGCTTCCTGACATCCAGGAACAGAGTCTCGATCACCGCGGCCTGGGCCCGGCCAGCCTCGGTCAGGTGCAGGGTCTTGGCGCGCCCGTCGGCGGGATCGTCGCGCCGCTCCACCAGCCCGGCGGCGCATAGCTGATCGATCTGACGGATCAGCGAGGGCACCTCGACGCCGACATGCTCGGCCAGCACGCCGGTGCGCACCCCGTCGCCGAGCCGGCCCAGCAGCAGGATCGGCAAAGCCTGCGAATCCGACAGGCCGTGCGCCGCCAGAATACGATTCACCACCTTGCGATAAGAGCGGCTGACGATGGTGAGCAGCGAGATCATCTCCCGCTCGTTCCTGCGGCGATCCTGGGTCATGACGGCAATTATCTAGCAAGCTAACTATTTAATTTCCAGCAGAATCCGGCCGCCGATTCGAACTCTTGCGATTTTTTCCCGAAACCGTTAGCTTCCGGCCCTCGGCGCCGAAATAGCTCAGTGGTAGAGCAACTGATTCGTAATCAGTAGGTCCGCGGTTCAAATCCGCGTTTCGGCACCATCCAATACGAAGGGGCTGGCTCGGACGACGGGCTGGCCCCTTTTGTTTTCGATCGCTTCGACAAGCTGATTGCAGGATCGGGCCAGATTCTTTACCGGCGCGGTGGCGATGGCGAACAGTACGAAAGGGCCGGTCCCCCCAGAAACCGGCCCTTTTGTTTATTGCTTGGCCGGCGCGTCGCCGACATGGCGCCAGGCGGCGCCATCCTTCTTGAAGATGCCGTCGATGGGATCGGCCGGCGGAAAGCGGTAGCGGCAGAGGAAGGCCTGCTTGTCGCCGGGGGCCGGGGCGCAGCGCATCTTCTCGACCTGGATCGAGGGATCGGCCGGCAGTTCCTTCGAAGCGCCCAGCGCCGCCTGGATGTCCTGCTGCGAAGGCTCGCCGCCGTCGCCGCAGGCGGTCAGGGCCAGGATCGCGGCCAGCGGCGCGGCGAAACGGAGAATACGCTGTGGAAACATGGTTGCTCTCACTCCTCTCATGCCAGCCATGCAAGCCGGACAGGGCATCTGATGTTGCACCGCAGCAAGCTTCGGTGGCATAGTCGTGTCCGTACCGAATGACTTGTCATTCAGTACCTTTCTTGGACGTTTCCTCCCTAAGCTCAGGCCGGTGGTTTTCCACCGGCCCTTTTTTTACCCGTTTCGGGCCGCCGGGTCTCGTCCTCCGTAGGTTTAACCTCATCGACATACTTTTGTAGTTAGAACAGGCGAACCAACCGATTATTCGTTACGTTATTCGTCCGTTTCTCCCGCCGATGAGCTCATGCCGGTCCCGCTGAAGCACTCCTACACCGTCCCCTGTTCCAGCACCTTCCGCGAGGCGGTCGAGGCGCTGGCGGAGTCCCGTCAGGTCAATGTCGGCGACCTCGCCCGCTCGGTCCTGCTGGTGGTCCCGGCCGCGGGCGTCGAGCAGTTCCCCGACCCCGGCGAACCGCCCAGCCACGACCGCGAAACGGTCATTCTGAAATCCGGTCCGGCTGAGGGACGACCCTGGCGGCGCAAGCCCCGGCTGCAGGTGCGCATGCCGCCCGGCCATACCATCCCCTTCATCCGCCGCGCCCTCGGCCTGGCCCTGGCGCTTTCGGAAGGCAGGCTGGCGGTGAACCTTTCCGACCCCTCGGCCCCGCTGCAACGATCGGTGCCGGAACCCCCTCCCGTGCCGGTGATTCCCCTCGCCGAGGCGGAGCCCGAGGCCGATGAGCTGGACCGTCTGCGGGCCATCATTTCGACCCTGGCCTTCGATCCTTTGCCCGATGGCGTGCGCTCGCGCAGCGACGCTTTGCATGTGCTGGGCTTCTCGCCCGGCGCCAAGCCGGACAGCAGGACGGTGCGCGCCAAGTTCCGCCTGCTGGCCACCATTCACCATCCGGACAGCGACCATGGCGACCATCAGCGCATGAGCCAGCTGAACCAGGCAATGGCGCTGCTCAGGAACGGCGACGACTAAACAAAAAGGGCGGCCCGAGAGCCGCCCTTTCCGTTTTCAACGCTGTACCTCTTAGTCGCGGCGGTCGCCGAAGAAGCGCAGCAGCATGATGAACAGGTTGATGAAGTCGAGATAGAGCGAGAACGCGCCCATCACGGCCTTCTTGCTGGCCACTTCGTGGCCGTCGCCCGACCAGTACATATCCTTGATCTTCTGCGTGTCGTAAGCGGTCAGGCCGGCGAAAATCAGCACGCCCGCCGCCGAGATCACGAAATAGAGCGCGGAGCTCTGCAGGAAGATGTTGACCAGACCGGCGATCAGAATGCCGATCAAGCCCATGATCAGGAAGCTGCCGAAGGCCGACAGGTTCTTCTTGGTCGTGTAGCCATAGAGGCTGAGACCGGCGAAGGATGCCGCGGTGATGAAGAACACGCGGGCGATGCTGGTGCCGGTATAGACGAAAAAGATGCTGGCCATCGAGACGCCCATCAGCGCCGCATAGACCCAGTAAAGCGTCTGCGCCGTCGCCGCGCTCATCCGCGCAAGGCCGAACGAGAAGGCCAGCACGATGCCGAGCGGCGCCAGGGTGGCGATCCAGCCCAGGCCGGTCATGCCCAGATGGCCGCGATAGCCGACCTGGAAGAACAGCTGGGTCAGAGCCGGGGTATTGGCGACCAAAGCAGCGATCAGGCCGGTCAAGGCGACGCCCGAGGCCATGTAATTGTAGACTCGGAGCATGTATTGACGCAGGCCGGCGTCGACCTCGTAAGAGGCTTGTGCCCCGGCCCACGCGTTGCGTTCAGTTTCCCATGCCATGTGACAAATCCCAGTAGCGAGAGGGTGAATTTACACGCTCAAGATATCGGACGAAGCCGCGGATAATCAAGGAGAGGTCCATGAAACGCCTGCTCTTGTCGACGATCGTCATCGCCGCACCCGTATTTGCCGCCGATCCTTCCGATGTTTTGAAGGAGGCCGACCGCGCCTTCGCCGCCCTGTCGGCGAAGCAGGGGCCGAACGCGGCGTTCCAGGCCTTCGCCGCCCCGGACGTCACCATCCTCAACTCGGCCCAGCCGCATACGACGCCGGAGCAATTGGGCAAGCGCTTCCCGCCCGACCTGCGGATCGCCTGGGAACCGGACGAGGCGGTGATCTCGGCGGGCGGCGATCTCGGCTATACGATGGGGCACGCCACCATCACCGACCATGGCAAGGAAAGCCACAGCCGCTATCTCACCGTCTGGCGCAAGCAGCCGGACGGATCGTGGAAATACATCCTCGATGGCGGCATTCCGCAGCCTTGAACGATCATTCCGCCCGCAGATAGGGGGCGGGACGCGCCTGCAATGCCCGGAAGGTGCCGGCCAAACCGGCCAGCGCCACCGCGGCGATGCCCAAGCCCAGGGTCAGCAACACCGGCAGCGCCACCAAAGCCGCCTCCATATGCAGCACCTTGGTCAGCACGCCCCAGGCGATCAGGCAGCCGACGCCCGCCGCGACGATACCGGCGGACCCGCCGAGAATGGCGAATTCCCACAGTACGGCGCGCAGCAGGTCGGCGCGCGCCGCGCCCAGCACCTTGAGCAGGACCGCCTCGGCGACCCGGCGGCGCTGGCCGGCCGAGATGGCGGCGGCCAGCACCAGCCCGCCCGCCACCAGAGCGACCGCCGCCGCGGCGCGGATGGCGATGCCGATACCGTCGACCACCCGGCGCAGCTGAGCCAGGGCGTCGGAAATGCGGATCACCGAGATGGTCGGCAGGGCATCGCTGACCGCCCGCTCGACCGCCGCCTCGCGCTCCGGCGGCACATGGACGGTGGCGATCTCGCTGGTCGGCGCGCCGGCCAAGGCGTTGGGCGACAGCACGAAGGTGAAGTTCATGCCGAGACTGGCCCAGTCGATCCGCCGCAGCGAGGCGATCTTCAGCGGAATCTCGCGGCCCAGCACATCGATGGTGATCGAATCGCCGATACCGACGCCGAACCCTTTGGCGATGTTGGCGTCGAGCGAGACCAGCGGCGGCCCGTCATAATCCTTCGGCCACCAATCGCCGGCGACGATATTGGCGTCGGCGGGCGGAGCTTCCGCCGTGGTCAGGCCGCGATCGCCCTTGACCGCCCAGGCGGCGTCTTCGCCGATTTTGGCCTGGCCGACCGGCATATCCTTGATGCGGGTGATGCGGCCGCGGATCATCACCGCGCGGGTGATATCGGTCGCGCCGGCATCCCGGGCGGTCCTGTCGAACAGATCGGCCTGGTCCGGCTGGATGTCGACGAAGAAGAAAGCCGGCGCCTTGGCGGGAATCTGTTCGTCGATCTGACGCGACAGCGCCACTTCGATCAAGGTCAGCCCGACCAGCAGCGACAGGCCCAATCCGAGCGACAGCACCACGCCCTCGGTCAGCGCGCCGGGCCGATGCAGGCTCGACAGAGCGAGGCGGAGCGGCAGCTTGCCGGCCATCGGCCGTTTCGAAGCCAGCCGCGCCAGCTCCACCACCAGCTTTCCACCCAGCGCGAACAGGCCGAAAGCGACGGCGCCGCCGACGACGAACCCGATCGCCAGCTTGCGGTCCGCGCTGATCAGGATGGTGAAACCGGCCAATGCCAGGGCGGAAGCCGCCACCAGCAAACGCGGTGCGAAGCCGAAACGAATTTCGGCCGGCGCCACGCGGTCGCGCAGCAGCTGGGCGCCCGGCACCGCGGCGGCGCGCGCCAAAGGCCGGGTGGCGAAGGTGATGCAGGCCAACACGCCGAAAGCCGCCGCCTTGGCCAGCGGCAGGAACGACACGCCGAGATGGGCCTCGACCGGCAGCCGGTCGCCCAGGGTCGCGGTCACCAGCCAGGGCGCGGTCGCCCCCAGCGCCAGGCCGAGCACCAGCCCGATCGACGCCAGCAAGGCGAATTGGATCACGTGGCTGGCCAGGATGGTGGCGGTCGAAGCGCCCAGGCATTTCAGCTTGGCGATGTCGGCGATGCGCCGGTCGACGAAGGCGGTGGTGCCGTCGGCGATGCCGATGCCGCCGACCAGCAGGCTGGTCAGCCCGACCAGGGTCAAAAACAAGGTGGTGCGGTCGAGCAGCCGCTTCAGCGACGGCGTCGCCTCGGAGGCGTCGCGGAACAGCCAGGGCGCCGGCTGGTAATGGGCATCGAGCGCCTGGCGGAAAGCGGGAACAGCCTCGCCCGGCCTCAACTTCACCAGCACCAGATGATGCACCAGGCTGCCCGGCTGGATCAGGCCGGTCGCGTCCAGCGCGCCGTCGGCGACCAACAGACGCGGCCCCAGCGAGAAATTGGCCCCGGCGCGGTCCGGTTCCCGGGTGATCACGGCGCGCAGCACGAACTCGGCCGATCCGACGGTGAAATGATCGCCCAGCTTGAGGCCCAGCCGGTCGAGCAGATCCTGCTCGGCGGCGGCACCCCAGCTGCCCCCGTCCTTGGCGGTGGCCTGGGCCAGGGTTTGCGCCGGCGCCAGATCGACCTTGCCGAACAAGGGATAGGCGCTGTCGATGGTCTTCAGCTCGGCCAGGGTCTGGCGGCCATCCTCGCTCTTGCGCGCCATCACCCGCATTTCGGCCGATTGCGACAAATCGCCGAAGCCCTGCAGGAACAAGGTTTCCTCGGCGGAGGGAGCCCGATAGGTCAGGCGCAGCTCGGCATCGCCACCCAGCAGAGCCCGCGCATCGTCGGACAAGGCCCGGCGCAGGGAATCGTCGAGCGACAGCGAGGCGGCGATGGCCCCGACGCCCAGCATCAGGCAGGCGACGATGGTGAACCAGCCCGACCGGCCGCCGCGCAGGCCGCGCCAGGCCAATTTGAGGGAAGTCACGCCGGCACCATCTGGTCCGCGTGAATGCGCCCGTCCTCGATCCGCACGACCCGGTCGCAGCGTTCGGCCAAAGATGGGTCATGGGTGATCAGCACCAGGGAATTCTTTTCCTCGCGATGCAGCTCGAACAGCAGATCGATGATCCTGCGCCCGGTCGACTGGTCGAGATTGCCGGTCGGCTCGTCGGCCAGAAGGATTCTCGGCCGCATCGCGAAAGCGCGGGCCAGCGCCACGCGCTGCTGCTCGCCGCCCGACAATTGCCCGGGATAATGGCCCAGGCGATGGCCCAGCCCGACGCGCTCCAGCTGGCGCGCGGCCTGGCCGAGCGGATCGGCGCGGCCGGCCAGTTCGAGCGGGATGGCGACATTTTCCAGCGCGGTGAGGGTGCCCATCAGGTGGAAAGCCTGGAACACGATCCCCATATTTTCGCGGCGGAAGCGGGCCAGCTTGTCCTCGGACAGGCCGGCGAAATCGGTGCCGGCCACCCGCACCCGCCCGGCGCTGGCGCGTTCCAGCCCGGCCATCACCATCAGGAGGCTCGATTTGCCGGACCCGGACGGCCCGACCACACCCAAGGTTTCGCCCGCAGATACGCTGAGATCGATGTCGGTCAGGATATTGACCTGGCCTGCCGGCCCGGCCAGTGTGAAGGAAACTTTTTCCAACAGAACTGACGGCTCGGCGGTGAGGGATGGGGTCATGAAGGCCTTCG
>JAJPHO010000037.1 GCA_021325215.1 Alphaproteobacteria bacterium | reverse complement strand
CGAAGGGCGATCTCGCCGCGATTGGCGATGAGGACTTTCTTGAACATTATTCGATGATGACCAGCGGTTCGCCATATTCGACCGGCGAGCCGTCTTCGATCAGGATGGCGGTGATCTTGCCGGCCTTGGCGGCGCGGATCGGATTGTAGGTCTTCATCGCCTCGATCAGCAGGATGGTCTGGCCGACGGCGACCGCATCGCCGACGGCGACGAAATTCGGCTTGCCGGGCTCGGGCGCCAGATAGGCGACGCCGACCATCGGCGACTTCAGGGCGCCGGGATGGCTGGCCGGATCGGCGGCGGGCGCGGCGACGGGAGCGGCAGCGGCGGCCGGGGCGGCGGCGGGCGCGGCCATCATCGGAGCCGCAACGGCGGCGCCATAGGTGATCTGGCGGGCGACGCGGATGCGCGTGCCTTCGTTCTCATACTCGATCTCGCTGAGGTTGGTTTCGTCGAGCAGAGATGCCAGCGAGCGCACCAGCTCGCTATCGAAGGAAGTCTTGGCCATTATATTTCTTTCGTCGTTCGTTGGGCGGAAGGAGACAGCCAGCGGCTCATGGCGTCGAGCGCCGCACTATAGCCCTGGATGCCTAACCCGCAAATCACCCCTTTGGCCGCTTGTGACACATAGGAATGATGGCGGAAGGTCTCCCGCTGATGAATGTTGGACAGGTGAACCTCGGCCACCGGCTTCTGCACGGCCTTGAGCGCGTCCAGAAGCGCGATCGAGGTGTGGCTGTAGGCGCCGGGATTGATGATGATGCCCGAGAACGCGGTCCGCGCCTCATGCACCCAATCGATGAGCTGGCCTTCGTGATTGCTTTGCCGGCAATCGACCGAGAGCCCCAGCCCGGCGGCGTGCGAGCGGCAGAGCGCCTCGACGTCGGCCAGGGTGTCGTGACCATAGACCTCCGGCTCGCGGAACCCCAGCAAGTTCAGGTTGGGGCCGTTGAGGATGAGAACGGGCAGGGTCATGCGGTCAGGGACTCGGTTCGCCTTTTCATGGGCGTGGTTATAGCACGAAGGTATCTATGCGCAATCTTGCTGTCGGAACACTAGTTTCCTACAAGCGTCAGCGCCACACGGAAGCCTATTTTGACGTTGGCCACCGTCGGCGCGTCGCCGTTGCGGTAGGACGACGTTATCATGCGCGGATAATTGAACCAGGAGCCGCCGCGGAAGACCCGCCGGCGCGGATCGCCGGTTTCCCAGGCGCTGCCGTCAGCGGGCGCGCCGTCGAAAGACGGGTTCCAGCGATCCTCCACCCATTCCGACAGATTGCCGGCGGTGTCGAACACTCCGAAGCCATTGGCGGGAAAGGCTCCTTCCGGCGCCGTCCTGACATTGTCCCAGCCGCTGCCGCAGCCATCGCAGGCGGCCCTGTTGCTGTCCGGCGTCTCGCCCCACCAGAAGCGGGTGATCGAGCCGGCGCGGCCGGCATATTCGTATTCCGCCTCGCTCTGCAGGCGATAGGGCTTGCCGGTTTTGGCGGCCAGCCAGGTGACGTAGCGCTGGGCGTCGTTCCAGCTGACATTCATCACCGGGCGGTTGCCCCGGCCCCAGCCATTGTCGTTGGGCGGGTCGCCCGGGCACCCGCCGGCCGCCGCGCAGGCATCCCATTCGGCAAAGGTCACCTTGAAGCGGCCGATCGCCAGGGGATAAGCGATCGTGACAGGGTGCACCGGCTCCTCGCGGTCATGCTCGGTCGAGCCCATCAGGAAGGTGCCATGAGGCAGCACGACCATTTCCGGGCAGTCGGGGCAGTCCCGGAACACGGTGCCGGGCGTCGGATTTTCCGCATACGCGGAAACGGACAGCATCAGGAAGCCGGCGAGCGCCGGGACGATGAAACGCATTGGTCCCCCTTTGTCCAATGTGCGGTTCGATCCCTTTTTAATAACATGAAGGGTTCGATGCGCAATCTTGCTCGTGCTAGACTATGCGCCCCTGCCGCGGAGCTTCATCCTGGCTTTCCGATCGCGTTTCGCCGCCCTTCTGACCGTGGTTCTCTTCCCCTTCGCGTCCGAGGCCGCCGAACCTCAGGTGGTCACGCTCAATTATCCCAGCCACGAGGCGCTGGCGGCGGCCGGTTCGGACATCGTCGTCGAGATGTATCGCCGTATCGGCTATCAGGTTCACGAATCGCGGCTGCCGGCGCGGCGCTCGATCCGCGAGAGCGAAGCCGGCGACAGCGACGGCGAAGTGATGCGCGCGGCAGAGCTGGAACAACGCTTCTCCGAGCTGATCCGCGTGCCGGAACCCTTGCTCGAACACGATATCGTCGCCTTCACAGCGGGAAATCCCGCATTGCTGGCCCATGGCTGGGACGATCTGCGCGGCCATTCGATCTGCGCCCGCATGGGCATTCTGCTGGTCGAAGATAAATTGAGCGTCCTTCCGGGCGTCCGGGTATCGCTGGCCGAAGAGACCGAGCAGGTCTTCCATATGCTCAAGGCGGGGCGCTGCGATTATGCCGTCCTGCCGCGCGCCGCCTGGATCGAGGCGCAGCAGGCCGGGATCACCGGCCTGGCCGAGGCGAGCCCGGTGCTGACCCACTTCGTCGCCTATCATTTCGTCAATAAGCGGCGGGCCATGCTGGTGCCGTCCCTGGCCGCGGTGCTGCGCCAGCTGCGCGCCGAAGGCTACATCGCCCGGGCCCAGGCCGATCTCGACGCGGCCATCGTCTCGGCCAAAGCGGACTCCTCGCTCACCCGCTGACGCATGAATTTTCGGCAAGGCTCCTTCCAGCCTCGCCGGGTTGCAAGGCCGCGGGGCAGGGACCATACTCCGGCCAAAGCAATGTCAACGGTTCCGGACGTCCCATCATGGAAGTAACGATCAATGGCGAGCCGCGCGTTCTCGCCGCCGCCGTCAGCCTCGAAACCCTGCTGCAGGATCTGAAGATCGATCCGAAGAAGGTTGCGGTCGAACGCAATCTCGAGATCGTGCCGCGCTCGACCTACGGCTCGGTTCAGATCGGCGCGGGCGACCGGCTGGAGATCGTTCATTTCATCGGTGGCGGCGCGCCCGACGGCGCGGAACTGCAGGATAACGGCTGGACCGTGGCCGGGCGGCGCTTCAAGTCGCGCCTGATCGTCGGCACCGGCCGCTATAAGGATTTCGAGGAAAACGCCGCCGCGCTCAAGGCGTCCGGCGCCGAGATCGTCACCGTCGCGGTGCGCCGTGTCAATGTGAGCGATCCGAACCAGCCGATGCTGGTCGATTACATCGATCCCAAGAAATACACCTATCTGCCCAACACCGCCGGCTGCTACACCGGCGAAGACGCCGTGCGCACCTTGCGCCTGGCGCGCGAGGCGGGCGGCTGGAGCCTGGTCAAGCTGGAAGTGCTGGGCGAACAGAAGAGCCTTTACCCGGATATGGTCGAGACGCTGAAGGCCGCCGAGATGCTGATCAAGGACGGCTTCGAGGTGATGGTCTATTGCACCGACGACCCGATCATGGCCAAGCGCCTGGAGGATATCGGCTGCTGCGCCATCATGCCGCTGGGCGCGCCGATCGGCTCGGGCCTGGGCATCCAGAACCCGGTCAATATCCGCATGATCATCGAGAACGCCAAGGTGCCGGTGCTGGTCGATGCCGGCGTCGGCACCGCGTCCGACGCCGCGATCGCCATGGAGCTGGGCTGCGACGGCGTGCTGATGAACACCGCCATCGCTTTGGCCAAGGACCCGATCACCATGGCCCGCGCGATGGGCTTGGCCGTCGAGTCCGGCCGCCTGGCCTATCTGGCCGGCCGCATGCCCAAGAAGATGTACGCCTCGCCGTCCTCGCCTTTGGCCGGGTTGATCTGACCCTCGCAATTCATCTGTGATCCTAGTGTGCCGACTGGTTGGAGCCCTACCAGACGGCTCGCTAAGCCATTGATTTCGTTGAGTAGAAAAAAATAAAAACGGCATAAGCCATTTTTTACTTTTCATCGCCGAAAAAAAGCGTAAATACCGTTTTCAGACGTACCGCGCACGTGCCTCTGGCCCTGGTTTGGTTAAGCAACGACGTCAAGGCGTTCTTCTGCTGTATGCCGATGGAAAGGCGTTCCGGAGGAAAGACCATGGTGTTTGTTTCTTGCTTGCCCAGTCATGCAGGCGGTTTCTTTGAAGGACATTCCTCAGGGACTGTTCCGTCGCCGACTCTCTACATCTTCGATCTGAAGTAAGCCCGACCGTTTCGATATTTTCGGTTTGGTTTGACTTCCCTATCTCGCGCCCGGCTGGCCGCGAGCCTGATCACCTTCATCTCCACACCTTGCGAGTAGAAAATGCGATGACCGCGAAGATTTATCAGTTCCTTGCCGACCAGCAGCCCGCGACCCCCTGCGTGATCATCGATCTCGATGTGATCGCCGAGAATTACGCCGCGCTGAATCGCTATCTGCCGACCGCCAAGGTGTTCTACGCCGTCAAGGCGAACCCGGCCAAGGAAGTGATCGCCATGCTCGCCGAGCTTGGCTCGTGCTTCGATACCGCCAGCCGCCCCGAAATCGAGTCGGTGCTGGCCGCGGGTGTTTCGCCCGACCGCATCTCGTTCGGCAACACCATCAAGAAAGAGCGCGACATCGCTTGGGCCCATGAACAGGGCATCGAGCTGTTCGCCTTCGACAGCGACGCCGAGCTGGAAAAGCTGGCCCGCGTCGCCCCCGGCGCCAAGGTATTCTGCCGCCTGCTGATGACCTGCGAAGGCGCCGAATGGCCGCTGTCGCGCAAGTTCGGCTGCGAGGCCGAGATGGCCCGCGACCTGCTGATCCGCGCCAAGGAAATGGGACTGGAGCCCTATGGCATCTCGTTCCATGTCGGTTCGCAGCAGACCCGCATGGATCAGTGGGACATCGCGATTGGTAAAACCGCGATGCTGTTCTCCGAGCTGAACGCCGCCGGCATCGAGCTGAAGATGATCAATCTGGGCGGCGGCCTGCCGGCCCATTACCGCGACGAAGTGGCGTCGGTGGATGAATATTCCAACGCCATCATGAACGCCATGACCACGCATTTCGGCAATGACCTGCCGCTGATGATCGTCGAGCCGGGCCGTTCCCTGGTCGGCGATTCCGGCATCCTCGAGACCGAGGTGGTGCTGATCTCGCGCAAGTCCTATGACGAGGAAGCCCGTTGGGTCTATCTCGATATCGGCAAGTTCGGCGGCCTGGCCGAGACCATGGACGAGGCGATCAAGTACCGCCTGCAGGTGCCGGGCGACGTCGAAGGCGCCGAGAAGGGCGTGGTCATCCTGGCTGGCCCGACCTGCGACTCCGCCGACATTCTCTATGAGAAGCAGCAATACAAGATGCCGATGTCGCTGAAGGTCGGCGACAAGATCCGCATCCTGTCGACCGGCGCCTACACCACCAGCTATTCGGCGGTGAATTTCAACGGCTTCGCGCCGCTGAAGGCTTATTACATCTGAAATAAAATGTAACCGGCCTCCTCTGGTCAAAGGAGGGGGCCGGTATCATACTGTCCGTCAGGTTGCATAACCCGGGGGATGGTATGATCAAGGGTTGCTATGTCGGTTTCGCCGCCCTGTTTCTGGCGGCTGCTCCCGCTCTGGCCGATCCGGCCCCCCTCAAGGCCTACGCCGCTCTCCCCCTCATTCAGGACCCGCGCTTGTCGCCGGACGGCATGTCGGTCGCCATGGTTTCGCCGGTCAATGATCTGCCGGCGCTGGTGACGCGCAAGGTCAACGGGTCGGAGACCCTCGTGCTGCCGACCGGTCCGGATACCCAGCCGGTCTGGTTCCACTGGAAGTCCGACACGCGGCTGCTGGCCAGCATCAGAACCTCGGGATGGTTCGTCAACAGGGACGAGGTCGATTTCACCCGGCTGGTGTTCATCGATGCCGACGGCGGCAATCCGAAATGGGCCCAGTTGAACAAGGATCTGCCGGTCGGCGCCAGGGTCTATGGCCGCGTGACGAACCGCGCGCCGCAATTCCAGGACCGGCTGATCAGCCTGGAGCCGGAAAATCCCGAGAAAGTTCTGTTGGCGGTGACGCCCGAGAACGATTGGGCCCATCCCGAAGTCGTCAGCGTCGACATCCATTCCGGCGCCGCCCACACCGTGCTGCGCGAGGCGAACGTCGTCTCCTGGGTTGCCGACGCGGCCGGCGAGGTGCGCGCCGCGACCGCGATCAAGAGAGAGAGCCTGGGCGGGTCGGAGACACATCGCAAGGTCATCGCCCGCCTGCATAAGGGCGACGACTGGACGACCATCGACGAGGGTGACGTCAATGAAGGGCACCGCTTTACGCCGGTCGGGTTCTCCAAGGACCGTCCCGCCATTCTCTATGTGCTCACCGACGGCGCGAGCGGGCATCTGGAGGCGCGGGAATATGATCTCGAAAAGCATGCGCTGGGCGACGTTCTCGCCGCCAGTCCGGATTGCGATGCCGTCTCGTTCGGCCACGACAACCAGGTGATCGGTTTCCGCGCCCCCTGCGTCGCGGAGTCGGACCGTTATATCGATCCGGCCTGGCAGCATGACTGGCTGTCGGTCAAACATGCGCTGAAGGCGCCGGTGGTGATGATCGGCGACCGCAGCGCCGACGGTAAGCGCGATCTGATCGAGGTGGAGCCGGCGCCCAGCGCACCGCATACTTTCTGGGTGCTGGACCGCCACGGCGATAAACCCGAGCTGCATCCGTGGAGCGAGGCCTATCCCGGCCTGGAGGCCGAGAGCATCGCCGAAACCCGCCATGTAACCTACACGGCCCGCGACGGCAGAACGATTCCCGCCTTCATCACCGTGCCGCGCGGCACCCAGGGGGCGGTTCCCTTCGTCGTGCTGGTGCATGACGGCCCGACCCGCCACGATTCGCGCGATTTCAATTGGACGGTGCAGTTCCTGGTCAGCCGCGGCTATGGCGTGTTCCAGCCGCAATTCCGCGGCTCGTCGGGCTATGGCACCGATTTCGAGCAGGCGGGATATCAGCAATGGGGCGGGCTGATGCAGGACGACGTCGCCGACGGCACGCGCTGGCTGATCCAGGGCAAGCATGCCGATGCCGGCCGTGTCTGCATCGCCGGCATCGGCTATGGCGGCTATGGCGCGCTGATGGGCGCGATCAAGGAGCCGTCGCTCTATTCCTGCGTCGTCACCTATGGCGCCATCGCCGATCTGGAACGCTTCGTGCAGCGCATGCACCACTTCACGTTCCGCGACGTCAACCGGCCGCGCGTGAAGAATGACGACCAGGACGCCGACGATCTGTCACCGGTCGAGCATGCCGACCAGATCAAGGTGCCGGTGCTGATGATCCATGGCCGCAAGGATGTGCGCATCCTGGTGGAGCACACCGAGGAGATGGAACGGGCGCTGAAGCGCGCGGGAAAATCGGTGGAGACGGTCTATCTGGAAGAGGGCGACAGCCGCATGAGCCACAGCGCTGACCGTCAGGCCTGGCTGGGCGGGCTGGAGAAGCTGCTGGGTGCCACGCTGAAACCGGCGGCCGTCACGACCGCCGGATCGGGTTCTCCGTGATCAGCTCTTGCCCTTGCGGGTCTGTTCGATCAGCTGCTTGAGGCTCTGGGCCGGGACGGCGCCGGGGATGATCTGGTCGCCGACGATGAAGGTCGGGGTGGCGTCGATGTTGAGGTCGTGCGCCAGTTTCAGATTGTTCTTCAGGATGGTGTCGATCTTCTGATCGTCCATGTCCTTCTTCAGCTTGTCGACATTGAGGCCGACTTCGGCGGCGGTCTTCATCAACACCTTGTCGGTCAGCGGCTCCTTGAGGCGCATCAGGGCATGGTGGAATTCGTCGTACTTCTTCTGCGAGACGGCGGCCAGGGCGGCGCGCGAGGCGGTCACCGATTCCGGACCCAGCACCGGGAATTCCTTCATCACCAGCTTGGTCTTGCCGTCGGCCTTGATCACGTCGGCGACCTGGTCGGCCATCGCCTTGCAATAGGGGCAGCGATAATCGAAGAATTCGACGACGGTCACGTCGCCCTTGGGATTGCCCAGCACCGGAGCGTCGGCATCGCTGAAGACTTCGTCCTTGCGGTCGGCCAGGGTCTTCTTGGCGGCGGCCTCGGCGGCGAGGTCTTCCTTCGCGCGCAGCGCCTCGATGGCGTCGGCGATGATGCCGGGGTTTTCCATGATGTAGTCATGGACCAGCTTCTTCACCGCTTCCTGCTGCTTGGGAGTGAGATCGTCCTGGGCATGCGCGGCGGGAGCCGCGATCAGGGCAGCCGCGAGCAGCGCGGGGAACAGGCGGGAGAACGAGAACTTCATTGGGGACAAGCCTCAAAGGGAAGGAAAATCGGGCCGCATCATGGGCCAGGAAATGGCACTCGGCTAGCGGTTTCTCGGTTTGTCCTGGTGCTGCTCGGCCTGGGCGCGCACGTCCTCCATGCGGATCGCGATCGGCGTGCCATGCTTCAGGCCCTTCAGCGCCTTGTTGGCCTGGAACAGCGCCTCGGAATAACGCCCGACCAGCAGGGCATATTCGGCCATGCCGGCCGCTGCCATCGGCTCGTCGCCGTCGCGGCCATAGGCGACCGCCAGCAGACGCCAGGTGCCCGGATCGTCCGGTTCCTTACGGATCGCGGCATTGAGCTGCTCCTTGGCGTCGGCCAGCTGGGCCGGGTCCTCGGATTCGACCTCGACCTGGCCCAGCTCCTGGTGCAGCAGCGCATTCTCGGGCAGCACTTTGACGGCGGCCTTGTATTCCGGAATGGCCTCCATCGGGCGGCCGTTCTCATAGAGGATCTGGCCGCGCAGCTCGTGGAAATAGGGGTCGTTCGGGCGTTCCGCGATCAGCCCGTCGATCAGCGGCAAGGCATGGTCGAGGTCGGGGATGCGGTAATAAGCGATGGCGCGGGCATAGCGGGCCGGAACGCTGGTGTCGCTTTCCTTGTATTTATAGAGCGTCGACATCGGCGGATTGAGGAAGGCGGCCAGCTTGGCCCGCATGCGCTGGTGGGGTTCCACGAATTCCGGCGGCGGCGGCACGTCCGACCAGGGCGAATGCTCGACATGGTTGCGGACCTGGTCCACACGGTCGGAGGTCAGCGGGTGGGTGCGGACGTAAGGGTCCTGGCGCGTGGTGACCAGCAGCTCTTCGCCTTCCAGCTTTTCGAAGAAGGCCAGCAGGCCGCGCGCCGACATGTGCAGATTATCGAGGAATTGCAGGCCGGCGGTGTCCGCCGAGCCCTCGATGGTGCGCGAGAAGGAGGCGTAGGTCTTGTAGGCGACTTCGCCGGCGGCGCCGAGGGTCGCGGGCAGCAGCGCGCCGGTGTTGGTGTAGGCGCCCGGCACGCCCTTTTCATAGGCGGAACGGTCCTGGCGTCCGGCGGCGATGGCGGCGGCGGCGCCGAGCACCATGGCGGCGAGGCCGGTGGTCATGGCGTTGCTCATGGCTTCCTCGCCGCGCACCAGATGGCCGCCGGCGATATGGCCGCATTCATGGGCGATGACGCCCATCAGCTGGCCCGGATCGTCGGCCTGGATGATGGTGCCGGTATTGATGAAGAGATTGAGGCCCTCGGCGACGAAGGCGTTCAGCGACTGGTCCTTGACCAGATGGATCTCGACCGCGTTGGGGTCGACGCCGGCCTGGGCGAACAGCGGATTGGCATATTGCCGCAGCGTATTCTCGATTTCCGCGTCACGGATGAATTCAAGTTGTTGCGCATAGGCCTCGCGGGGGGCGAGGATGGTGAGAGAAACGACAAAAGCCGCCGAACTGACCAGACCCGTGATGCGTTTAAACTGCACGATAACCTCTCCGAACCGTCCTCAACCTAAGCAGATATTCAAATGACACTCAAGGTCGCCCGGCGGGGCATCGTTCCGCCGTTTATTGTCATGGATGTAATGCGCGCGGCCAATGCCCGCCAGATCACCCATGGCGACGTTCTTCATCTCGAAGTCGGCCAGCCCTCCACCGGCGCGCCGCGCAAAGCCATCGAGGCTGCGGCGGCCGCCATGGCGCGCGAGCCTTTGGGTTACACGCTGGCCCTCGGCATAGACCCGCTGCGCGAACGCATCGCCCGCCATTATAGCGCCGATTACGGCATTAGCGTGTCTCCTGAACGTGTGGTGGTGGCGACCGGTTCCTCGGGCGCCTTCCTGCTGGCCTTTCTGACCGCCTTCGAGGCGGGGGATCGTGTGGGCGTC
Source organism: Alphaproteobacteria bacterium (assembly GCA_021325215.1). Lineage (GTDB taxonomy): Bacteria > Pseudomonadota > Alphaproteobacteria > Rhodospirillales > Magnetospirillaceae > JAJPHO01. Next base: position 21,887 of record JAJPHO010000037.1, on the reverse strand, counting down.
GCCGCGCCCAGCTATCCGGCCTATCGCAACATCCTGACCGCGCTCGGGGTCGAGCCGGTGCTGATTCCGGTCGGGCCGTCGAGCCATTACCAGACCACTATCGAGGTGCTGAAGGCGCATGCTGAAGGCCTCGACGGCCTGATCCTGGCCAGCCCGTCCAACCCGACCGGCAGCATGCTCGGCAAGCCGGCCCTGCATGCGGTGGCCGACTGGTGCTTCGAACAGGGTATCCGCCTGATCTCGGACGAGATCTATCACGGCGTCACCTATGGCATGGCGGTGGCCAGCGCCGCCGACCGACCGGGCGCCATCGTGGTCAACAGCTTCTCGAAATATTACTCGATGACCGGCTGGCGGCTGGGCTGGCTGGTGGTGCCCGAGGATATGGTGCGCGCCGTCGAATGCCTGGCGCAGAACCTGTTCATCGCCCCGCCGTCGGTGTCGCAGCATGCCGCGCTGGCTTCGTTCGATTGCGAGGAGGAGCTGGATGCCAATGTGGCGCGCTACGCCCGCAACCGCGACATCCTGCTGAACGAGCTGCCGTCGATCGGCTTCAAGGAAATGGCGCCGGCCGACGGCGCTTTTTACATCTATGCCGACATTGCCCATTGGACGGCGGATTCGCAGGAATTCTGCACCCGCATGCTGGCCGAGACCGGCGTGGCGGCGACGCCCGGCATCGACTTCGATCCGCTGGAAGGGCGGCATTTCATGCGCTTTTCTTTCGCCGGAGCCACCGAGGACATGATCGAGGCGGCGCGGCGGCTGAAAAACTGGACGAAATGACGCCGTCCTTCCTCCGCGCGTTCCGCCACCGCAATTACCGTCTCTATTTCTTCGGCCAGCTGGTTTCGCTGATCGGCACCTGGATGCAGGCGGTGGCCCAGTCCTGGCTGGTCTACCGCCTGACAGGCTCGGCCCAGGCGCTGGGCGAAATCACCTTCGCCGAGCAGATTCCGATGTTCTTCCTGACGCCGGTGGCCGGTGCGCTGGCCGATCGTTACGATCGCCGCAAGTTGCTGCTGGTGACGCAGAGCGGACTTATGATCCAGGCGGCGATCCTGGCCGTGCTGACCTTTACCGATGCGGTGTCGGTGCGCTGGGTCGAGATTCTGGCCGTCAGCCAGGGAATCTTCGCGGCGCTCGATCTGCCGGTACGGCAGTCTTTCGCCGTCGAAATGGTCGGTAAGGAGGATCTGCCCAATGCCATCGCGCTGAATTCCTCGGTGTTCAATGCGGCGCGGCTGGTCGGGCCGGCGACGGCGGGACTGCTGGTGGCGGCGGTGGGCGAGGCCTGGTGCTTCACCTTGAATACGGCGAGCTTTCTGGCGGTGCTGGCCGCATTGGCGGCGATAAGCCTGCAGCCGCGCATCATCACGCCGTCCAAGGCCTCGATCCTGGCCGAGGCGGGCGAGGGGCTGTCCTATTCGTTTCGCACCCGGCCATTGCGCATTCTGTTCCTGACCATGGGTGTCGTCAGCTTCACCGGCCTGCCTTACGCCACCCTGGTTCCGATCTTCGCCGACAAGATCCTGGCGGGCGGCGCCACCGCCAACGGCATGCTGCTGGGGGCCAACGGCCTCGGCGCCCTGATCGCCGCTTTGGTGCTGGCGGCGCGCAAAAGCATGACCGGGACGGCTCATCGCATCGTCTATGCCGGATTGCTGTTCGGCGCGGGACTGATCGGTTTCGCCTTTTGCCGTGTCTATGCGGGATCGCTGGCGCTGATGGTGGTCATCGGCTTCGCGATGATCACGTCGCTCAGTTCATGCAACATGCTGATCCAATCGATGGTCAGTGACGACTATCGCGGCCGCGTGATGGCGGTCTATACCATGGTGCTGGTCGGCATCAGCCCGTTCGGATCACTGCTGTTCGGCTGGCTGGCCGAGCGCTGGGGCGCCCCGCCGGTGGTCGCGGCCGGCGGCGCCTGCTGCGTGCTGGCCTGTCTGCTGCTGCGCACGGTACTGACCGAACTGCGCAACGAGGCTCGCGCCATGATGGGGACAGTTCACTAAAAGGTCACAGTCGGTTAGGTTTTTCTAATCACAGTTCGGTCACAACAATTCCGCAACGATTCTGAGCAATATCATCCTCCTAACAGTATTGCATCTTCCGGTTGAGGCTGCGATTAGACGGCTTTTACTTGATTGCATGGAGGAAACAATGAACAAATTTTCCAAGTCGTCCACTCTTGCCATTTGTATCGCGCTGCCGCTTCTTATGACCGCTTGCGCTTCCAACGAGGACGTCAAGAAGGCCCAGGACTCGGCCAACGCCGCGCAGCAGCAGGCCAACCAGGCGATGCAGGCCGCGCAGCAGGCCAGCCAGTCGGCCCAGCAGGCCAACATGGCGGCGCAGCAGGCGAACCAGGCGGCGCAGACCGCCGCGGCCAAGGCCGACAAGGCGGATCAGGACACTCAGGCGCTCAGCCAGAAAGTGGACCAGATGTTCAATAAGAGCCTGCGCAAGTCGTCCGGCTCGTAATAAGCAGAACTTATTGATAGGGGGCAGGCCGAATGGCGCGCAATCTATCCGCATCCGGCCTGTCCGCCGCTCTGATCTTTCTGCTGCTCGGTGCCTGTGCCGAGACCGAGCAGCACGCCCCGCCGCTTCCGCCGGCACCCGGGCAGGGCGCCCTCGTCGAACCTGAGAAGGCGCCCAATTCCTACAAAATCTCGCAGTCGGACCGCGCGATCGGCGGCATGGCGACCTATATCGTGCGCGACACGGATACGCTGCTCGACGTCGCCCGCGATTACGATCTCGGCTACACCCAGCTGATCACCGCCAACCGCGGCATGGACCCCTGGGTGCCGCCGCCCGGCCAGACGGTGACGTTGCCGGCCCGCTACCTGCTGCCCGATGGCCCGCGCAAGGGCATCGTGATCAATCTGGTGCAGCACAGGCTTTATTATTTCCCGGACGAGAACACGGTCGAGACCTATCCGATCGGCGTCGGGGTGGAAGGCCATGCGCCGCCTCTGGGCATGACCAGGATTACCCGCAAGGAAGTGCATCCGGTCTGGCATGTGCCGAAATCGATCCGCGTCGAAGACCCGGACCTGCCGGCCAATGTGCCGCCGGGGCCGGACAATCCCCTGGGCGATTACGCGATGCAGATGGGCGGCTCGTCCTTCCTGATTCACGGCACCAACAAGCCCTACGGCGTCGGCCGTAACGTCAGCCATGGCTGCGTCCATCTCTATCCCGAAGACATCGAGAAGCTGTTCCCGCGCATCAAGGTGGGAACCCCGGTGCGGATCATCGACCAGGAGGTGATGACCGCCTGGGTCGGAAACGATCTCTATCTCGCCGTCTATCCCAACAAGGAACAGGCCGAAGCGCTGGATGTCAGCATGCCGGTCAAGGACGAGCAGCCCGCCCATCTGAAAGACATCGTCACCAAAGCCGCCGCCGGCCACAAAGTGCAGATCAACTGGCGCGAGGTCGAGCAGGCGGGCAGGGAGCGGACGGGGATTCCGGTAAGAGTCAGCACCACGTCGCAGGCCATCCCGATGACGACTGCCAGTCTTCGATCGTCGGGCGGTTGACCCGATCAAACAATCGGCTATCGTAATGGTTGAATTGTTTCAGGGAGTCACGCCTTTGACTTATTACAAGTTGCTCGATTTCTACAACAATGGGATCGAAATCCAGACCGGGGGCGCAACGAGTGTGGTGGTCGATGCTGCCGGCGACGTTTTTTTCGAGATCCCCACCCTCATAGCCGGCAACAGCAGTTTTTCGGTCTATGAGCTGCCTCAGGGGAGTTCGGGAGGATCGAGTTCCCTGAAGCTTTTGGGCAACTTGACCTATAACGCGGGCGGACCATTGCTGCTGGACAGCGCCGGTGACCTGATCGGCGACGCCTCGAAGATCGACATTTTGAACAAGGGCGGCGGCGCCCTGTTCGAACTGGCGAAATCCGCCTCGGGCTACAGCGCATCGACCTTGACGAGTTTCAGCACGACCGCCTCGCCGCTGGTGACGCCCCAACCGGGGTTGGTCATGGATGCCAACGGCAATCTGTTCGGGGAAACCGAGACCAGTCCCGCGGGGACCGGCGGCGGCGCGATCTTCGAATTGGCGAAAACCGCCAATGGTTATGCCGCCAGTCCGACGGTGCTGGCGACCTTGCCGGCCGCCGGCGCCGGACCCTACGCGGACTCGCCGGCCGGCCACCTGGTCATGGACGGCAATGGCAACCTGTTCGGAACGCTGTTTCAGGGCAGCAGCCCGGTCGGCGGCACCCTCTTCGAGCTGGTCAAGACCTCGTCGGGCTATGCGTCGAGCGTGACCAATCTGGCCGTTCTTCCCGACGGCATCGGCCTGTCGCCCAAAATCGTCCTGGATGCTCAAGGCGACATCTTCGGGATAACAGCGGCCGGCGGCGCCAATGGAGCCGGCAGCATATTCGAACTGGCCAAGACCTCGACCGGCTACGCGGCGACCGTCCAGACGCTGTACAGTTTCGCCGGAAGCGCCGACGGCGGTTCGCCCGTCGATCTGGTGATCGACAAAGCAGGCAACCTGTTCGGGGTGTCGGCGCTCAACGGCTCGGCCGGTGGCGGAAGCGTCTGGGAACTCGCCACCAGCGGCGGGGGATATGCCGGCACCCTCACGACGCTGCATAGCTTCTCGGGCGGTGACGGCTCGGTCCCCTCCAGCTTGGTGATCGGAGCGGACGGCAACCTCTATGGAACGATCAATGGAGGAACTCAGAGCGCGGGGACCCTGTTCGAAATAGCCGGGGCCTTCGACGGCTCGGTCGCTTCCGCGCTTACCGCCTGGCGGGCCGGCGCTGTAACCGCCCCGATAGCCATATCCGACAGCGCGGCCAATATTTCGGCGGCTCTCGATACGCTGCAGGCGATTACCGCGGCGGGAGATGCCTCCTCGATCAGCGTGACCGACACTGGTTTTGTTCCGATCGCCGCGACGCCGGCGCAAATGTCCGCCGATGCCCAGGCGCTCGACAAGATCAGCGGCAATATCTATCTGGTCGTGTCGATGCCCTCCGACACCAGCACGAGCCTGGTTGGACGGCCGGGACATGGCGATGTCGCGGTATTCTCGGGCACCGCCTCGTCCTATACCTTCACGGCGGCGGGGGACGGGACGCATTTCACCGTCGGCTCCGGGGCAGTCTCCGACACGATGAGCGGCATCACGGCGCTGCAGTTCAGCGACGCCACCCTGTTCCTCGCCAGCCAGACCCCGGCCTTGGCGGGCGGCGTGTCATCGGCCCAGATCGCCAGCCTCTACGCCGCGGCTTTCGCGCGGACGCCGGATGTGCCGGGATTGGCCTATTACGAAAATCTCGCCGCCAGCGGCACCGAGACCATTCTCGGCTATGCGGAGCGCTTCCTCTCGTCGCCGGAATATACCTCCAGCCATTCCTATGCCCAGACGCCGGCCGGCGATCAGCAGTTCATTGTCGACACCTACCAGAATCTGCTCGGCCGGGCGCCGGAAGCGGGGGCGGTCGACTGGTATCAGGCGAATGTGATCAATCCGCGGCTCGCCGGAGCGACCCCCGGGACGGCCGCTTATACGAATGCGGAGCTGGCGGCGCATGCCGCCGTTCTGGCCGATTTCAGCCAATCGGCTGAATTCCTGGGCGATGTGCAGGTCACCGGCGCTCATCCCGCCGGCGGGTCCCATTGGCTATTGCTGATCTGACGCGGGAGTATCCGCCGGCGGGCGCTGGCGGATTACTGCCAGTCTTCTACCGTCAGGCCGCCGACTCGGTCGAATTCCCGTCGGTTATGGGTGATGACCGTCAACGAGCGGGCCAATGCCTGACCGGCGATCAGGACATCCAGCGGGCCGATCGGTGTTCCCATCTTGGCGAGGTCGGCGCGAAGGCCTCCCGCGCATCTTGCGTCCTCCGGACCGAAATCCAGGACCTCGAAGCGCAAGCCCTCAAGCCGCGCTAGATTTGCGTCGACATTGGCGCTTTTGCAGGCGCCGTAAAATAGCTCGTGCATGACGATCGAGGAGATCCCGAACTCATGCGGCTCAAAAGCCAGCAGACGTTCTCGAAATCCTGAATGCCCCTTGAGCAGGGCGATGACCGCGTTGGTATCCAACAAGAATCTCATTTGAAGAATTCGAGATTCGGGCGGTCCTGCTCGGCCTGTTTTTCAGTCGCAGCGGTAACGAAATCATCGTCGAGCGGCCCTGTGATGGCATCGAGCCAGCGCCAATCCTGCACGATTGGTTCGAGGATCACGGAACTGCCATGGCGGCGAATACGGACTTCCTCGCCCTCGAAACGAAAGTTCTTGGGTAGACGCACCGCCTGCGAGCGGCCGGACCAAAAGAGTTTGGCGGTGTCCATGTTTTTCGAGCCTCGTGATATATCTCAAAAATATATATCACGAGGCTCTCTATTTCAATCAGCGGGAAGCCGCTGACTCCTTACGCACAGCGCTGCATTATACGTCCAAATCCTGCACGAACTGCGCGCGCTCCTGGATGAACTGAAAGCGAAGTTCGGGACGCTTGCCCATCAGGTTTTCGACCAGGCGGGCGGTTTCCTTCTTCTCTTCCAGATCTTCCTCGGTATGGCCGTGCGGCACCACCACCCGCAGCAGGGTGCGGCTCTTCGGGTCCATGGTGGTTTCCTTGAGCTGATGCGGCGGCATCTCGCCCAGGCCTTTGAATCGGCTGATCTCGACCTTCTTGCCGGCGAACGGCGCCTTCTTCATCAGCTCGTCCTTATGGGCGTCGTCGCGCGCATAGACGCTGTGCTGGCCGGTGGTCAGGCGGTAGAGCGGCGGGCAGGCGAGGAACAGATGTCCCTTTTCGAGCAGCCCGGGCATCTCCTGATAGAAGAACGTCATCAGCAGCGACGCGATGTGCGCGCCGTCGACATCCGCGTCGGTCATGATGATGACCTTCTCGTAGCGCAGCTTTTCATCGTCGAACGAATCGCGGATGCCGCAGCCCAAAGCCTCGATCAGATCGCGGATTTCCTGGTTGGCGCGCATCTTGTCGATGCTCGCCGAGGCGACGTTGAGGATCTTGCCGCGCAGCGGCAGGATCGCCTGGGTTTCGCGGTTGCGGCCCTGCTTGGCCGAGCCGCCCGCCGAATCACCCTCGACCAGGAACAGTTCCGAGCCCTGGGCGATGCCGCGCGAACAATCGGCCAGCTTGCCGGGCAGGCGCAGGCGCTTGGTAGCGCTCTTGCGCGACAATTCCTTGTTCTGCTTGCGGCGCGCGCGGTCCTCGGCGCGCTCGATCATGCGCTCCAGCAGCGCCTTGGCGGCGTTGGGATCGGCCGACAGCCAATGATCGAAATGATCCTTCACCGCATTCTCGACCAGACGGGTCGCCTCGGCCGACGCCAGCTTTTCCTTGGTCTGGCCCTGGAATTGCGGTTCGCGGATGAAGCAGGACAGCAGCAGGCAGGCGCCGCCGGTCAGGTCCTCCGCCGAGATGTTGGCCGCCTTGCGGTTATTGACCATCTCGCCATATTGCCGCAGGCCGCGCACCAGCGCCGAGCGCAGGCCGGCTTCGTGGGTGCCGCCTTCGGGAGTGGGGATGGTATTGCAGTAGGAATTGCAGAAACCTTCCTCATCCTCGGGCCAGGCGACCGCCCATTCCACCGATCCCATATCGTCGGGGAAGTTGCCCTGGCCAGAGAATTTCTGCCCGCCGAACACCTCGCGGCCATCCAGCATATTGTCAAGAAAGTCAGACAAGCCATTGGGAAATTTGAGAACTTCCTCGACCGGCGTGGTGTCACCTTCCTTGACCATGCCGGGCGCGCAGGACCAGCGGATCTCGACGCCGCGGAACAGATAGGCCTTGGAGCGCGCCAGGCGATAGAGCGGCGCGGGCCGCAACTGCGCACGCGGGCCGAAGATTTCGGCGTCGGGATGAAAGATGATCGTCGTGCCGCGCCGGTTCTGAACCGGTCCGACCAATTGCAGCGGTCCGAGCGGCACGCCGCGCGAATAGGTTTGCGTCCAAAGCTGGCGGTCACGCGCCACTTCGACAGTCAAACGATCGGACAGCGCGTTCACCACCGACGAGCCGACGCCGTGCAGGCCGCCCGAAACTTTATAAGCGTCGCCGCCGAATTTGCCGCCCGAATGCAGGGTGGTGAAAATGACTTCGAGCGCCGATTTGTCGGGAAATTTCGGGTGCGGATCGATGGGGATGCCGCGCCCGTTATCCCTGACGATGACGCTGCCATCCTCCTGGAGTTCGAACTCGATCCAGCTGGCGTGGCCGGCAACGGCCTCGTCCATCGCATTGTCGAGGATTTCGGCAGCGAGATGATGGAGGGCCTTGTCGTCGGTGCCGCCGATATACATGCCGGGGCGTCGCCGGACCGGCTCCAGCCCCTCGAGGACTTCGATGTCTTTGGCGGAATAGCCGGTTGGCTTGGGGGCGGTCTGCTGGAAGAGATCGTCGGACATGAACGCATTATAGGGAGGGCTGGCGAAGCCCGGCAAGTGCCGGAATTGGCATGACCAGTTGTGCGGCGGATGAGGTGAATGGTAAGGTCAATTGAATAATAAATGTCAGGGAAGTGACGAACATGAAGTTTATCGGCGCTGTGACGGCTTTTCTCGTGCTGGGCGGGGGTGCCGCCTCCGCGGCGGACCGCATTTCGCTGCCGCTCGACCAGGGCTGGCGTTTCGCTTATGGCGCGGCGGACGGCGCCGAGGCGGCTTCCTTCGACGACCATGCCTGGACACAGGTCTCGTTGCCGCACAGCTGGAACCATATGGGTGGCACCGCCCAGCGCCAGGCCGATTACAACCACGAGCGCGGCGCCGGCTGGTACCGTCTGTCGGTGACTCCTCCGGCCGGGATGGCGGGCAAGCGCCTCTATCTCGAATTCGATGGCGCCAGCATCGTCACCGACGTCTGGGTCAACGGCCAGAAGATCGGCAATCACAAGGGCGCCTTCGGCCGCTTCCGCTTCGACGTGACCGACGCGCTGAAGCAGGGCCAGGCCAATCTGATCGCGGTGCGGACCGACAATTCCAGCCCCAACGCGCCGAATTCCCCGACCGCCGAGATTTCCCCGATGTCGGGCGATTTCTTCATGTTCGGCGGTCTCTATCGCACGGTGTCGCTGATCGCCACCGATCCGGTTCATGTCGACATGCTCGACGATGGCGGGCCGGGCGTTTATGCGCAGACCACCGCGATCGAGGGCAATAGCGCCACCATCGCCGTGACTGAACGCATCCGCAACGATGCGGCGAAGGCGCAGGAAATTTCGCTGAAAACCGCCATTCTCGACGCTTCGGGCGCGGAAGTGGCGGCCCAGGCCGACAAGATCACGCTGCAGCCGGGCCAGGCCATCGAGCCGCATGCCACCCTGGCGCTCGACAAGCCGCATCTGTGGGACGGCAAGAAAGACCCGTATCTCTATCAGGTGGCGGTGACGGTCAGCTCGGCCGACGGCGCCAAGCTCGATGAGATGCGCCAGCCCTTGGGCGTGCGCACCTATAAGATCGACAAGGACAAGGGCTTCTTCCTCAACGGCAAGCATGTCGACCTGCATGGCGTCTCTCGCCATCAGGACCGTCCGGGCAAGGGCTGGGCGATCAGCGCCGACGATCAGCGTGAAGACATGGACATCATGCTGGATCTGGGCATCAACACCCTGCGCCTGGCCCATTACCAGCACGACCAGACCATTTACGACCTGTCCGACCGCGCCGGCCTGGTGGTCTGGGCCGAGATTCCGGTGGTCGACCGCACCGCGCCCAAGGGCACACCCGACACGCCGCCCGGCTTCACCGCCAATGCCGAGAGCCAGCTGCGCGAGCTGGTGAAGCAGAACTTCAATCACCCCTCGGTGTTCGTCTGGTCGATCGGCAACGAGGTCAATCTGCGCGCCCTCAAGCCGGGCGAGGGCGAGCATGCCAAGCCGCTGCTGAACGACCTCAACGCTTTGGCCCACAAACTGGACCCGTCACGCCCGACCACCATGGCCGATTGCTGCGAGCCGGGGACCGGGGTTGCGAATCAGGAAGCCGAAGTGGTGGCCGGCATCACCGATGCGTTCGGCTATAATCGCTATCAGGGCTGGTATTATCAGACCGCGCAGGATCTCGGCCCGGTGCTCGATCATTACCACAAGGAACATCCCGCCGTTCCCCTGTCGGTCAGCGAATACGGCGCCGGCGGCGCCCTGTCCCAGCACAGCGACGATTCCCTGGCCGGCGTGGTGTTCCCCAAGGGCCATTTCCATCCCGAGGAGTATGAGAGCCGCCTGCATGAGATCTGGTACCGCCAGCTCAAAGCCCGGCCCTATCTGTGGGCGACCTGGGTATGGAACATGTTCGACTTCGTCAGCGACACCCGCAACGAAGGCGACATGCTGGATACCAACGACAAGGGCCTGGTCTCGTTCGACCGCAAGACCCGCAAGGACGTGTTTTATTATTATCAGGCCCAATGGAGCGATAAGCCGGTGGTCCACCTCAATGGCCGCCGCTATACCGACCGCGCTTACGGCGTGACCGATGTCGAGGCCTACAGCAACGCGCCCGCCGTGCGCCTGTCGGTCGGCGGCAAGGATCTCGGCGAGGCGAAATGTGCCGATCATCTGTGCATCTGGCACAATGTCGCGCTCGGCCAGGGCGACACCACCCTGACCGCCACCGCGCAAGTCGCCGGCAAGCCGGTCGGCGACACCATCACCTGGCACTATGCCGGGCAGCCGGGTGTGTTCAACATCCGCTCCGGCTCTTCGGCGGGCGGAACGATCGGCGGCAAGCGTTACGGCTCGGATGCCTTCGTGACAGGCGGCGCGCCTGTCGACCGCCATCCGCAGCCCGGCCCGGAGAATCCCTATCCGGAAATTCCGGCGGTGGGCGAGGGCGAGCAGGCGGTCCTGTTCGAGACCTACCGCGAGGGCAAATTCACCTATGCGGTACCGGTGCCGGCCGGCCGCTATCAGGTGACCCTGCGTTTCTTCGATCCGAAGTCCGACAAGCGAATCTTCGACGTGGCGGCCGGCGGCGCGGTCAAGCTGAAGGATTTCGACGTGGCCGTCGCGGCCGGCGGATCGATGAAGGCGGTCGAGCGCAGTTTCACCGTCGATGTAAAGGGCAAGGAACTGAAGCTCGACTTCCTGCCCAAGACCGGTCAGGCGATCGTTTCGGCGGTCGAGATACAGCCGGCCCCCTGAAACGGGTTCTTGTCACCTGCTGCAACAAAAAGTATTGCTTGTTCAGCATTTGACAACCTGGGGGAGCTGGTTGATGCGGGGTATGGGGATTGCCGGCGCCACTATGGCGCTGGCTTTTGGGGGCGCCGTTGCGGCCGAGCAAGCGCCAATCGAGCTTTTTGCGCAAATTCCCGCCGCGGTCACAGCGCGGCTTTCGCCGGATGGAACCAAGGCCGCGCTGATCTCGTCCTATGAGGGCAGCCAGGTCCTTTATATCCATTCCCTCGTGGAGGGCGGCAAGAACAGCAAGATCATCCGGACCGGCGACCTGCAGGTTCGCTGGGTGCGCTGGAAGGACAATACCCATCTGGTCGCGGGGGTGATCAAGACTACCGAGCGCCTGTTCCGCAACTCGGTGCCGTCCGAGACCGCCGTCACCCGCATGGTGACGTTCAACAGCGACGGCGACGATATCCGGATGGTGGGCGAGCCGCCGGGCGGCTTCCAGCTGAAGGAAGAGAACGTCACCGGCTCGATCAACGAAAAGCGCACGATCCATCCGCAGATTCAGGACGATATCGTCTCGATGCTGCCTCGGGATTCCAAGCAGATCCTCCAGCTTGTCATCGATAAGATCCCCTATCGGAATACCCGGTTGGCCCCGGCGCTCCATGAGGTCGATCTCGAAACCGCCCGGCATCATCTGATCGATCATGGCGACGAGCGGATCTGGTATTACCGGGTGGATCAGTCTTCGGTTCCGCGTATCGGCATCGGGACGACCGGGCTCGACGCGGTGGCTTATGTCCGGGCTTCGCTCACCGCGCCCTGGCGCGAAATCCACCGGCACAATTTCAATGGCACCGAGACCTTCGAGCCGCTCGCCTTTGTGCCCGACAATCCGCAGATGCTCTATGTGATGAGCAACGCCGGGCCGGATGGAAAATCGGGCCTGTGGCGCTTCGATACCGCCGCCGGCCGCTTCGACCAACTGGTCGACGAGGAGGCCGATCCGACGACGGCGGCCGATGTGCGCGAAGGCGTGCTGATGGGGTATCGCCTCAAGGATGGCTCGGGCCGCTATCTCGATCCCGCCTGGCAGGCCGACTACAAGATGGTTTCCAAGGCGGTGCAGGGCCGCAAGCTCAGGATCGTCGACCGTTCGGCCGACGGGCTGCGCACTTTACTCGAGGTGTACGAGCCGCACCGTCCCCGCGTGTGGTGGCTGCTCGACCGCACCACCAAGCCGCTCAGCCTGTGGCCGGCGGTCGAGGAATATCCCGACTTTCCGGGAGACCGCGTGGCACCGGTCAAGGAAGTGCACTACACGGCGCGCGACGGGCTGGACATTCCCGCCTATCTGACCTTGCCGGTCGGCTACAAGGGCGGCCCGATCTCTTTCGTCGTTCTGCCGCATGGCGGGCCCTTCGTCTGCGAAGGCGACGATTTCGATTACGAGTCCCAGTTCCTGGCCAGCCACGGCTGGGGCGTGCTGCGGCCGCAATTCCGCGGCACCAGCTGCTATGGGCCCGATTTCGAGCGCAAAGGGTTCCAGCAATGGGGCTATGCCATGCAGGACGACGTCACCGACGGTACCAAATGGTTGATCGAGCAGAAATACGCCGATCCCAAGCGCATCTGCATCGTCGGCGGCAGCTATGGCGGCTATGCGGCGCTGGAAGGCGCGGTCAAGGAACCGGATCTGTATCGCTGCGCCGCCGCCTGGGCGCCGGTGACCGATCTGGTCAATCTGCATCGCGGCATCAAGAACGGGCTTCATAACGAAATCAGCCTGGACCGGTTGGGCGAAGATGACGACCGGCTGGACGAGGCCTCGCCGGTACATCATGCCGACAGAATCAAGATTCCGGTGCTGCTGATGCACGGCAATCAGGACTTCACCGTGCAGCCCGAGAATTCACGCTATATGGAAGCCGCGCTGAAGAATGCGGGCAAGCCTGTCGAGGCCATCTATCTCGACAATGCCGACCATTACCGGCAGCGGCACGATGCGCGGCAAGCCTGGCTGGCGGCTCTCGAACGGTTCCTGACCCCGCAGCTGGGGTCTCAGACGGCGGCGCGGTAAGCGGCGACCAGAGCGGCGGCACGTTCCGCGATCTCGGCCACAGGACGGCCGGGTTTGTAGAGCGTGCCGCCGACGCCGAAGCCTGCGGCGCCCGCCGCCAGCCATTCCTTCATCTCGGCCGGTCCGACGCCGCCGACCGCCAGGACCGAAACGTCCCCAGGCAGCACTTCGCGCAGCGCTTTGAGATAGCCGGTGCCGTACGCGGCGGCGGGAAACAGCTTTAATATCTTGGCGCCGGCGCGGATGGCGGCGAAAGCCTCGGTCGGCGTGGCGAAGCCGGGGGCGGGGACCAGGCCCAGCTCGACCGCGCGGCGGATCACCTCGGCATTGCTGTCCGGCGAGACGATCAGACGTCCGCCTGCCTTGGCCACCAGATCGACCTGATCGGGCATCAGCACGGTGCCGGCGCCGCACAGGCATTTTTCCCCGAATTCAGTGCATAAACGGGATATGCTGTCATAGGGATCGGGCGAGTTGAGCGGCACTTCGATGGCGCGGATTCCGGCGTCGTAGAGAGCGCCGGCAACCTCGATGATCTCGTCGGGACGGATGCCGCGCAGGATGGCGACGATCGGCATTTCGTGCGGGAAGTGCTGCATGGCCAAGGTTTATTTCATTCTGTCTCGAATTATAGTATAAATAGGCGCGGAGTGACGGGGCGTCAAAAGCAATTTCCAGCGAGGTATGAAAGCGTGAGAGAGGTGAGAGGCGGGACCAACCTGACCTACGGCCTGGTCGAGACCCTGGGGCAATCGATCGTGTCCGGCGAATATAGTTCCGACCGCAAGTTCCCGACGGAGTCCGAGCTGTCCCAGATCTATGGCGGCAGCCACTCGATCACGCGCGAGGCGGTGAAGATGCTGACCGCCAAGGGTTTGCTGCGCGCCCGCCCGCGTCAGGGCACCGCGGTCGAGCCGGAAAGCCAGTGGAACCTGTTCGATCCGGATGTGCTGCGCTGGCATCTGGAGCGTAAGTTCTCGCTGAAACTGCTGCTGCATTTCACCGAAATGCGTCTGGGCGTCGAACCCAACGCCGCCTATCTCGCCGCCCGCAACGCCAGCGCCGAGGGCATCGCCGAGATCCGCCACGGGCTGCAGCGCATGAAGAATGCCGAGGGCGGCCACGACGATACGGTTTCCGCCGACGTCGCCTTCCATGTCGCCATCCTCAAGGCGACCGGCAATCCGTTCTATCGCCGCCTCGACGAGATGGTGAACACGGCGCTGCGCATCTCGATCCGCTTCACCAACATGATCAAGGGGCACGAGGCCGATATCGGCGCCCATGAGGCGGTGCTGGATGCCATCGTGGCGCGCGACCCCGAGCGCGCTTTCGCGCTGATGCAGACCATCATCCGCGACGTCATCGAGCTGATCGAGAGCGGCATCGCCGGCAAATTGGGCATCAAGGGCGCCTGGCTTTCCGACCAGGAAGCAAATCCCGCGGGTAAATAATAGTATTAATACGTTGACTGACTTCGCGCGCCCCCTCTAATCTCTTGGGGCGGCCATTCGGCTCGCCTCTTGAAGGGACCAGAGATGAAGATAGCCAAGATCGAAACCTTCCGCGTTCCGCCGCGCTGGATGTTCGTCCGGGTCGAGACCGATGACGGGCTGGTCGGCTGGGGGGAGGCCAGTCTGGAAGGTCATAACGAAGCGGTCGAAGGCGCCTTCGCCTCCCTGCGCGATCGGGCGCTGGGCGCCGACGCGGCGCGGATCGAGGATCTCTGGCAGACCATCTACCGCCTGGGTTTCTATCGCGGCGGACCGGTGCTGATGTCGGCGCTGGCGGGGCTCGACCAGGCTTTGTGGGACATTCGCGGCAAGGCGCTCGGCGTGCCGGTCTGGCAGCTGCTGGGCGGCGCGGTTCGCACCTCGGTTCCGGTCTATGCCTGGATCGGCGGCGACCGTCCGCAGGATGTGGTCGAGGCCGGCAAGGTGCGCCTGGCCCAGGGCTTCAAATCGGTCAAGATGAACGCCACCGAGGATCTCGGCTGGCTCGACAGCCCGCGCCGCCTCGACCAGGTACTGGAGCGGGTGGAAGCGGTCCAGGCGCTGGGCCTCGATGCCGGCCTCGATTTCCATGGCCGCGTCCACAAGCCGATGGCCAAGCAATTGATCCGCCTGCTCGAACCGGCCCGCCCGCTGTTCATCGAAGAGCCGCTATTGTCCGAGAATGTCGAAGGCATCCTGCAGATCGCCGGCCTGACCTGCCTGCCGATCGCGCTGGGCGAGCGGCTCTATTCGCGCTGGGACTTCAAGCCCTTCTTCGAGGCCGGCGCCGTCGACATCATCCAGCCCGATCTCAGCCATGCCGGCGGCATCTCGGAAGTGCGGCGCATCGCCGCGATGGCCGAGGCTTACGACGCCGCGGTGGCGCCACATTGTCCGCTCGGGCCGATCGCCCTGGCGGCCTGTCTGCAGATCGGCGTGTCGACGCCGAACTTCGCCATCCAGGAAATGTCGCTCGGCATCCATTACAACACCGGCGGCCATGACCTGCTGACCTATCTGAAGAATCCGGCGGTGTTCGACATCGCCGATGGCATGGTCGTCGCGCCGGCGGGGCCAGGCTTGGGCGTCGAGATCAATGAGGAGCTGGTGCGCGAAGCCAGCAAGACCGCGCCGCCTTGGCGCAACCCGGTGTGGCGCGGCAGCGATGGCGGGGTGCGCGAATGGTGAGCCAACGCACGGTTCTGATCACCGGCGCCGCCGGCGGCATCGGCCGGGCGGTGGCCAAGGCCTTCGCGGAAGAGGGCGCCTCGTTGGTGCTGGCCGATTTGCACGCGCCCGACAGCGACATGATCCGCTGCGACGTGTCGAAGGAAAAGGATGTCGAGGCGGCCTGCCAGTCGGCGATCGACCGCTTCGGCCGGCTCGACGTCATCGTCAATATCGCCGGCATGATGATCTTCAAGCCGATCGAGGAGCTGACCGAGCAGGATTGGCAGCAGGTGATCGCGGTGAACCTGCTGAGCGTGGGCTATTCCACCAAGCACGGTTTCCGGCGCATGAAGCCCGGTTCGGCGATCGTCAATGTCTCGAGCGTGCATGCGGTGCAGACCACGGCCATGGTGTCGTCCTATGCGGCGGCCAAGGCCGGCATGCTGGCCCTGACCCGGGCCGCCGCCATCGAGGGCAAGCCCAAGGGCATCCGCTGCAACGCGGTGCTGCCCGGCGCCGTCGACACGGCGATGCTGTGGGACAACCCCAACATAAAATCCGGCGCCGAAACGATCGATCCGGCGGACGTCGGCAAGCCGGAGGAAGTGGCTGCGGCGATCCGTTTTCTGGCCTCGGCGGAGGCGTCTTTCGTGACGGGGGCGAGCCTTGCGGTCGATGGCGGGCGTCTGGCGCAGCTCTGATCGCCCTCAAAATCGCCATATCCTCATGAAAAACCATAGATGAATTGACCTCGGTCACCGCTGCCGTCATCCTGCGGTGCCAATTTTCGAGCTGTGAGTTTTCATGAAGGTTGCCGTCCTGATTCCTTGTTACAACGAGGAGAAAGCCATCCCCATGGTGGTGCGCGATTTTCGCGCCGCTTTGCCGGATGCGGACATCTATGTCTACGACAACAATTCGAAAGACCGCACGATCGACGTCGCCCGCGCCGCCGGCGCGCTGGTTCGCTCCGAGCCTCTGCAGGGCAAGGGCAATGTGGTGCGCCGCATGTTCGCCGACATCGAGGCGGATGTGTATGTCATGGTCGATGGCGACGCCACCTATGACGCCGGCAGCGCGCAGAAGCTGATCGACCGCCTGGTCACCGGCCATCTCGACATGGTGATCGGCTCGCGCCTCAACACCCAGGCGGCGGAAGCTTTCCGCGCCGGGCATCATTTCGGCAACAAGCTGCTGACCGGCACCGTCTCGCACATTTTCGGCGATCGTTTCGACGACATGCTGTCGGGCTATCGCGTCTTCTCGCGCCGCTTCGTCAAATCCTTCCCGGCCGTCTCGTCGGGTTTCGAGACCGAAACGGAGCTGGCGGTGCATGCGCTCAGCCTGCGCCTGCCGGTCGCCGAGATCGAGACGCCCTATGGCGCACGGCCGGAAGGCTCGGTCAGCAAGCTCAGCACCTATCGCGACGGCATCCGGATCTCGTGGATGATCCTGCAGCTGTTCCGCGAGGAGCGCCCGATGGTGTTCTTCAGCCTGATCGCCCTGGTGCTGGCGCTGGTCGGTGTCGCGCTCGGCCTGCCGGTGGTGGTGGAATTCACCGAAACCGGCTTGGTGCCGCGTCTGCCGACCGCCTTGCTGGCGACCGGCATCATGGTGCTGGCCTTCCTGTCGCTGGTGGCAGGGTTCATCCTCGACAACGTCACCCGCGGCCGGCGTGAGATCAAGCGCCTGGCCTATCTGGCGCTGCCGCCACTGGAAGACCCCCATGAACGTCGTGCGTGATCGGATGTTTTCCGGCGTGCGACTGCACGCCCGCGCTGCCGATGGCCGTAGTCACACAGTCAACATCGCTTGGCGCGGTAGCCCAGCGGCTGGAAGCCGCGCCCGGCGTATGAGGGGTACAAACAAGTGAGCACCCGCTCCGATCGTCGGTGGGGGCTAGTTTTCGACGATCTCGCGCGCATCGCCTTGCTGGCGGTGGCGGTCATGGTGTGCCTGACCTATCAGGATTACGGCATCACCAATGACGAGGAGGTGCAGAACGTTTACGGCATTAAATTGCTGGCGTTCTATACCTCGTTCTTCCAGGACCAGTCGGCCTTCGACTATCTGGATCTCTACCGCTATGGCGGCCTGTTCGATCTGGTCGCCGCCTTCATCAACCAAATCTCGCCGCTGGGTGAATATGAGACCCGCCATCTGCTGGGCGGTCTGGTCGGCGTGGTCGGGCTTGCCGGCGTATGGCGGCTCGGGCGTCTGCTGGGCGGGCCGCGCGTCGGCATGCTGGCGCTGATGATGCTGCTGCTGACTCCGGCCTTCTACGGCCAGAGCTTCAACAATCCCAAGGACGCGCCCTTCGCCGCGGCGATGGCCTGGACGCTCTATTATCTGTGCCGCTGCCTGCTGGTGCTGCCCGATCTGCCGCGCCGGATCATGGTGAAGTTCGGCTTGGCGCTGGGTTTGGCGCTCGGCATCCGCGTCGGCGCGCTGCTGGTCGGGCCCTATATGGTGGCCGGCATCTTCCTGTCGCTGCTGGGCGAATGGCGCGCCGGGCTGCGCTGGAAGGAACTGGGCCGCCATCTCGGAACCATCGTGCTGAAGCTGCTGCCGGCCTTCGTCATCGCCTATGCGGTGATGGGGATCTGCTGGCCGTGGGGCGTGATGAATCCGCTTAATCCGATCAAGGCGCTGCTGGCGTTCTCGGCCTATCCGATCAATCTCGATACGCTGGTGGCGGGTGAGTGGGTCAAGGCCAGCCATCTGCCGCGCGACTACCTGCCGGATTACCTGCTGGTCAATCTGCCGGAGGTGGTGCTGGTCGGGCTGGTGCTGTCCGGCATCGCCGGGGCGATCTGGCTGGGCCGGCGCCTGCATTCCGGGCCGCGTCTGCTGGTCGGTCTGGCGCGCTCGGACCGCCGCCATATCGGCATGGCGCTGACCATCCTGGCCGCGTTCTTCCCGGTCGCTTTCTTCGTGTTCGAGCAGCCGACCGCCTATAACGGCATCCGCCATTTCCTGTTCGTCGTGCCGCCGATGGCGGTGCTGGCCGCGCTTGGGCTGGATTGGCTATGGGACTGGCTGAGCGGCCTCGATTTCCGCCTGGGCAAGCTGTTCGCCGGCGCCCTGGCCGGGGTGATGGTCGCGCAGATCTGGGTGATGTGCCAGCTGCACCCCGACGAATATGTCTATTACAACCTGCTGACCGGCGGCGTCAAAGGCGCGGAAGGCGCCTACGAGCTGGATTACTGGGGCAATTCGCTGCTGGAGGCCACCAAGGATCTGGCCGATTACATCGCCATGGAATATGGCGACAAGCCGATCAGCAAGGTCTACAAGGTGGCGGTGTGTGGACACCGCCTGTCGGCCGCCTATTTCTTCCCCGATTACATGGAATTCACCAAGCGCCTGGACGAGGCCGATTTCATCGTCGCCTTCACCCAGGGCAATTGTCAGCGCCACTTCGAAGGCCGGCAGATCATCACGGTGGAGCGGTTCGGCGTGGCTCTGTCGGTGGTCAAGGACCGCCGTTATCTGAAGAACCGCACCAAATGAGCGAGCTTTGGCGAGCGAATGGCGCGCGACGGCGTGCCCGGCACCTGAGGGCCCTGTAAATGAGTTGGGCCTATTTTGCTCCGGTTCTGCTGGTCGCGTCGAACGTCTTCATGACCTTTGCCTGGTACGGCCAGCTGAAATTCCCCCAGGCCACGCTGTGGAAAGTGGTGGCGATCAGCTGGGGCATCGCTTTTTTCGAATATTGCCTGGCGGTGCCGGCCAACAAATACGGCCATGAGGTCTATTCGGCGGCCCAGCTCAAGATCACCCAGGAGGTGATCACCCTGCTGGTGTTCGGCTTCTTCTCGGTCTTCTATCTCGGCGAATCCCTCAAATGGAACCATCTGGCCGCGTTCGTCTGCCTGATCGCGGCGGCGGGCTTTGCCTTCATCGAATGAATGGGGTAAATAGCCCGCTGTAGTTTCACGCTGAATAACAGCTCTGGAGAGTGAATATGAAGTGGACCCTCGCGATCGTCCTGGCCGCCGGCCTGGCGATGAGTGCGCACGCCGCCGAGAAGATCAAGCTGGGCGTGATGGCCGGTGCCGAGGAAGACATCGCCCAGGTTGCCGTCAATGTCGCCAAGACCAAGGGTCTCGACGTGCAGCTGGTGGTGTTCCAGGACTATGTGCTGCCCAACGCCGCGCTCGACGCCGGCGAGCTGGACGCCAACGCCTTCCAGACCCAGCCTTATCTCGACGCGCAGATCCAGGCGCATGGCTATCACATCGTGTCGATCGGCTGGACCATCGTCGAGCCGATCGGTCTCTATTCCAAGAAGGTCCATAAGCTGGACGATCTGCCGCAGGGTGCCAAGATCGGCATTCCCAACGATCCGGCCAATGGCGGCCGTGCGCTGAACCTGCTGGCCGCCAACGGCCTGATCACGCTGGCGCCGGGCAAGGGTTTGAACCCGTCGCTGCTCGACATCACCGCCAATCCGAAGAAGCTGAAGCTGATCGAGCTGGATGGCGCGCAGCTGCCGCGCTCGCTCGATGATTTCACCGCGGCCGTGGTCAACACCAACCACGCTTTGAATGGCGGCCTCGATCCGCGCAAGGATTCCATCGTGCAGGAACCGCGCGTCGGCAATCCCTACGGCAATTTCGTCGCCGCGCGGACCAAGGACAAGGATCGTCCGGCCCTGAAGACCCTGGTCGAGGCCTATCAGTCCAAGGAAGTGGCCGACTTCATGGAGTCCAAGTTCAAAGGCGCCATTCTGCCGGCCTGGTAATCCTCACCACAAAGTTATGTAAAGGGCTGCGACCAGGAAGATCATGCCGAAGGCGGCAAGGTTGAAACTGGTCGGGGTGCGATAGTCGATATCGTCCAGCACGACGAGGTTCGTCCCTTCCTGGGCGGGGCGGACCAGCGACACCAGGATCGCCGCGCCCAGGGTGATCAGGAACACCAATCCCACCGAATCGAGGAACGGCAGATCGGGGAAGGCCCGGTTGAAGATCGTCGACAGCACGACAGACCCGACCGCCGCCGTGATGGCGCTGGCGGCCGAGGCGCGTTTCCAGAACATGCCGAGCAGGAAGATCACCACGATGCCCGGGGTGAAGAAGCCGGTGAATTTCTGGATGTACTGGAACGCCTGGTCGAAATTTCCCAGCAGCGGCTTGGCCGCCAGCACGCCGATGGTCATGGCGGCGACCGAGGTGATGCGTCCGACCAGCACCAGATGCGACTCCGAAGAGCCCTTCCTGGCATGGGCGTAGACGTCGAGCGTGAAGATGGTCGAGATGCTGTTGATCTTCGAAGCCAGCGACGCGACGATCGCCGCGATCAATGAGGCGAACACCAGGCCGAGCACGCCGGGCGGCAGCAGCTTCATGATCTCGGGATAGGCCTGGTCGGGGCGCGGCAGGCCGGGCGCCAGGATCAGCGCGGCGAGGCCGGGCAGCACCACGATCACCGGCATGATCAGCTTGAGATAGGCGGCGAAGGCGATGCCGGTCTGGGCCGCGCCGATGCTCTTGGCGGCCAGGGCGCGCTGGATGATGTACTGGTTGAAGCCCCAATAGCTGAGATTCATGATCCACATGCCGCCGAACAGCACCGCCACGCCGGGCAGGTCGCCATAGTGCGGATTGTCCTTGGGCAGGATCAGGTGGAAGCGGTCGGGGAATTGCGCGGCGACCATGTCGATCCCCTCGACCACGCCGGCGCCGCCCGAGATCTTCATGAAGGCGACGAACACGATCAGCAGCCCGCCGGTCACCAGCAGCGCCACCTGGACGATGTCGGTCATGGCGGCGGCCTTCAACCCGCCATAGATCTGATAGGCAAGGGCGAACACCGCGATGGCGACCAGGGCGCTGGTCTGGTCGATGCCGGCCACCGCATTGATGGCCAGCGATCCCAGCCACAGGATCGAGGTCAGATTGACGAAGACATAGACGCCCAGCCAGAACACCGCCATCAGCATGCGGACGGACGAGCCGTAACGCTGCTCGAGGAATTGCGGCAT
>JAJPHO010000028.1 GCA_021325215.1 Alphaproteobacteria bacterium | reverse complement strand
TGCAGGGTCTCGGCGTTGAACGGCTTCACGATATAGTTCGACACGCCGGCTTCCTTCGCCGCGATGACGTTCTCGGTCTTGGACTCCGCCGTCACCATGATGAAGGGAGTGCTCTTCAGCTTGGCGTCGGCGCGCACTTCGCGCAGCAGCTGGAGACCGGTCATCGGCTCCATGTTCCAATCCGAGATCACCAGACCGAAATTGCCGCCGCGCAGCATCTGCAGCGCCATGGAGCCGTCGGTCGCCTCCTCGATGTTGACGAAGCCGAGCTGCCTCAACAGATTGCGGATGATACGCAACATCGTCTTGTAATCATCAACAATCAAAATGTTCATATTCTTGTCGACAGCCATCCGTCACTCCATGACTAACCCAATTGGCGGGCGCCTAATCGGGTAGAATGTTCGGTGTTTTTCACACCCTAGTTAAAGACCGGAAATCAAATGGGATCAAGTCTTTTGATGCGATTCCCGCACCCTGCCCGACCCCTTTTTTCCGCCGGTCAGTTGCTCTGTCCCTCGGCCTTCGCCGCACGGCGCGCCGCCATCGCATCGGTCACCAGCTTGGCCTGCTGGAGGTCCATGGCCGACAGAATGGGCGCCACTTTGGCTTCCTTCATATGCCCGAGCACGCCGAGCTGAACCGGCAGCTCAAGTGTACTCAGAATATTGGCCGCATCCTTGGGCTTCATGTTTTCATAAATTTTTACGAGACTCTTGAGTTTTTCTTCGTCTTGACGATCGACCTGCTTCAGCATGCCTTCGATGTTGGACTGAAGCTCCTTCATCTCGGCGATCTTCTTGTCGATGCGGGCCTCGGCGGCCTTGACCAGATTCTCGCGCAGATCGAGGTCTTTCTGACGGGCGTCCAGCGCTTCTCGGCGCACCGACAGCTTCTGCAGCACGTCGATCTCGTTCTGGGTGAAGGTCGGCGGCTCGCCGTCGCCGGCGCCGGCCTCTTCCGGCGGCGCGGCGGGAGCCGACGATCCGGCGGACGGATTGGTGCTGGCGCTCGCCATCGTGGCGCCGCCACCGCTGGTGCCGCCAGCCGGAGCCGCGTTATCGGGGACGGCCGGCGTGCGCTGGCCCTGCTTGCGGCCACCCGGAGGCGGAGGCTGCTGGGCGCCCGACTGATTGACCTCGATGGTGGCGGAGCCCAGGCTCGAGAAGCCTTTCCACACATCGTTGATGCGCACCGACAGCATCAGCACGGCGACGAAGATCATCACCGGCAGCAGGCGGAGGTTGGGCAGCGTAGCCTTGCGGGCGGGCTTCTTCGCCGGCTTGGCGGGAGCCGGCGCGGCAGTATTGGCGCTGGTCTGGTGACGGCGGGGAGCGCGCATGCTCAGCGGACCGCCTGCAGGGCGCGCAGCAATTCGCGCTCGGCCTCGGAGCGCTCATCCTCGGCGCTCTCGATGAATTCGGGTTCCTCCGGCTCGGGCATCGGAGCCGGCTCGGCGATCGAGGCGGCGCTGGCCGCGCCTTTGCCGCGCGGCGCGCGGGCCGGTGCCACCTGCGGCATGGAAGGAGCGGAAGCGGCGGGAGTGCGGACTTCCTCGCGCGCCTGGCGCACGGAATTTTCCAGCTTGCCGGCCATGCTGTCGGCCCGCTCGATCATGAAAGCCAGATCGTCGCGCAGGGTCTGGGCCTTCTCGACCCGCTCCTGCAGCGCGGTGCCCGCCTCTTCCGCGGCGCGGCGCAGGCGCGGAATGCCGCTTTCGGCCCGCGCGGTGGCATCGTTGAAGGCAGCGACCAGGCGAGCCAGGTCGTCGCGGTTGTCGCGCAGCTGGGCCAGGCGGGAATTCAGGATCACCGCATAGACGATGGTCGCCGCGAGCAGGACGATGATGATGACGTCGAGAAGCAGATTCAGCTTGTCGTCCATCACTGCCCTCCCCCTGTATCCTTTTTCACCGTCTCCTCGACGCGGATGGCGATGTGGTTGCCCTTGCGGCCCATCTTGCCGCCGAACATGGCGACGTCGCCGCAGCGCAGCTCGATGGTGCTGTCCGGGGTGGCGTTCAGCATGATCTTCGAGCCGACGCGCAGACGCAGGATATCACGCAGCGGCATGATCTGCTCGTCGAGAACGGCCTCCATTTCGAGTTCGGTGAGCCAAAGCTCTTCGGCCAGGTGGGTTTCCCAGATCGAGTCACGGCCGAACTTTTCGCCCATGAACATCTGCAGCAGCAGCTCGCGCACCGGTTCGAGGGTGGCGTAGGGCAGCATCAGTTCGAGGCGGCCGCCGCGGTCTTCCATGTCGATGCGGAGCTTGGCGACGATCGCGGCGTTGGACGGGCGGGAAATGGCGGCGAAACGCGGATTGGTTTCCAGGCGGTCGAAGCGGAAGGTCACCGGCGACAGCGGGTCGAAGGCGGCCGACAGGTCGGACAGCACCACATGGACCATGCGTTCGACGAGATTGCGCTCGATGGTGGTGTAGGGACGGCCTTCGATACGCATCGCGGCGGTGCCGCGGCGGCCGCCCAGCAGCACGTCGACGATCGAGTAGATCAGCGAGCTGTCGACGGTCAGCAGACCGTAATTGTCCCATTCCTCGGCCTTGAACACGCCCAGCATGGCAGGCAGCGGGATCGAGTTCAGGTAATCGCCGAACCGCAGCGACAGGATGTTGTCGAGCGAGACTTCGACATTGTCCGAGGTGAAATTGCGCATGCTGGTGGACATCATGCGGACCAGACGGTCGAACACGACTTCCAGCATCGGCAGGCGTTCATAGGACACCAGCGCCGAATTGAGGATGGCCTGGATGCCCGAGCGGTCGCCGTCGCCGAGCCCGCCGCCATCGTCGAAGCCCAGCAGGCTGTCGATTTCGTCCTGGTTCAGCACGCGGGCCGACGTGCCGCCACCGCCGCCCATATCCCCGCCGCCATCGTCGGCGCCGAGCATGGCCTCCCATTCGGCGGCCGCGGCGGCATCACCGTCGCCGCCCCCTCCGCCGCCGCCACCATCGCCGCCGCCATCGTCACCGGACATGGCGGCCCATTCGCGCATCAGCGCCTCTTCGTCTTCCGAAGAGCGGCCTTCTCCGCCGTCGATGACGTTTTCGTCGCTCATCACTGGACCAGCATTTCCTTGAACAGGACGTCGTTGACCTTGGCCGGCTTGACCGAGGAATTCACCCGGGTCAGCAGTTCCTCGCGCAGGCGCAGCAGACCGGCGGACCCTTGCAGATCCTCGATGCGCAGCTCACGCAGGTAAACCTGGAAATTGTCGATGATGCGGGGCATCACGCTTTCGATCTTCGGCACGTCGAGCGGGCTTTCCAGCTCGAGGCTCACCCGGATCTTCAGGAAGTTCTGCTTGCGGCCGGCGCTGTTGAGGTTCACCAGGATCTCGGGCAGGTCGTAGAACACCGCCGCCGGAGCCGGCTGGCCGGGCTTGCCCTCTTCCGCCGCCGGCGCCGTCGCGGCCGGCTTTTCCTTGTGGAACATCTTGAGCAAAGGATCGGCCAGGCCGAGGAAATAGACGCCGGCAGCGGCGCCGACCAGCAGCAGCACCGGCACCAGGATGAAGATCAGCTTCTTCTTGCTGCCCCCGGAAGACCCGCCGCCGGAATGGCCGGAGTCCATGTCTTCCGAGATTTCGGTCTCGTCAAAATCCTCTTCCAGATCTTCAGCCATCTTATCCCCGATCGCATGCGCGGCCTCTTAACCGAGTCCGCCCGTCAGCCACGCTGCCTTGCTGGGACTTTAGTCGCCCGGAGTTAATAACAGGTTGAAGCAGCAGGCTCCCCATTCGGTTGCAAACATACCCTCGTCGGGGTGATGGGGCAATAACTGCCCGGCAGAGGGGGGATTCACCCTTTATTAACCAGGAAATCCGCGGTTTTCCTCAGTTGGCACGGATACTGCATTATAAGCCCCGACCGGATTGCCGGCGACCGAACCACTCGGGAAGAGCAAAAATGGACAACACATCTTACGTCGCGCTGTCACGCCAGAACGCCCTGCAGAAGCAGATGGACGTGATCGCCAACAACATGGCCAACCTCAACACCGTCGGCTTCAAGGCCGAGGAGATGATGGTGGCCGAGGCCGGCGTGAAGACCAAGTCGGACACCACCCCGTTCGGCCGTCTGGTGTCGTTTGTCCGCGATGAGGGCACCGTGCGCGACG
Organism: Alphaproteobacteria bacterium; assembly: GCA_021325215.1. GTDB lineage: Bacteria > Pseudomonadota > Alphaproteobacteria > Rhodospirillales > Magnetospirillaceae > JAJPHO01. The sequence goes on along the minus strand of JAJPHO010000028.1, from coordinate 17,539 downwards.
CCAAGGAAGGCCCGCTGCAGAAGACCGGCGCCCCGCTCGACGTCGCCATCCACGGCAACGGATATTTCACTTTGGACAGCCCCGGCGGCGCCCGCTACACCCGCGCCGGCCATTTCCGCCTCGACGAGAACGGCATGATCGTGTCGGGCGAGGGCTATCCCGTCATGCAGGCCAACGGCACGCCGATCATCGTCGCCCCCAACGAGGCGCAGATCAACATCGCCAATGACGGCACGGTTTCCACGGAAAACGGCCAGATCGGGCAGATGCGCATCGTCAATTTCGCCAATGAGCAGGCTCTGAAGAAGTCCGGCGACGGCACCTACATCACCACGGCGACCGCCAATACGGTGACTCGCCCGCAACTGACCCAAGGCATGCTGGAAGACAGCAATGTCGAGGCGATCTCGCAAATGACCACGATGCTCCAGGTTCAGCGCAGCTACCAGAGCATCCAGAACATCCTGGACAACGAGCAGGACCGCATCGTCAAGGCGATGCCGATCCTGTCCGGCAGCCAGCAGCAATCGGCTTAAGTGGAGTACTGAACCATGCGCGCCATGAACATCGCCGCGACCGGTATGCAGGCACAGCAGACCAACGTGGAAGTGATCTCGAACAACATCGCCAACATCAACACCACCGCCTATAACCGGCGTCTGCCCGAGTTCACCGACCTGCTGTACCAGAACGTCCAGCGCGTCGGCGCCTTCTCGTCGGACAACAACACGATCACCCCGTCGGGCATCCAGCTCGGCCTCGGTGTGAAGACCACCTCGGTCTATCGCGTGACCGAACAGGGCCCGGTGCAGCTGACCAACAACTCGCTGGACCTCGCCGTCCAGGGCAAGGGTTACTTCCAGGTGCTGCTGCCGTCGGGCCAGACCGGCTATACCCGCGACGGCTCGTTCCAGCTGTCGCCGCAGGGCCAGATCGTCACCGCCGAGGGCTACCAGGTGCTGCCCGGCATCACCGTTCCCAACAATGCGGTGGGCGTGACCATCAACAATTCCGGCCAGGTCTCGATCACCATCGACGGCCAGACCAACCCGACCATCGCCGGCCAGTTCACCCTGGCGACGTTCCCCAACGAGGCGGGCCTGGAAGCGGAAGGCAACAACATCTTCCTGCAGACCCAGTCCTCCGGCAACCCGATCGTCTCGACCGCCGGCAGCCCCGGTTTCGGCACGATCCTGCAGGGTTACCTGGAACAGTCGAACGTCAACGTCGTCTCGGAAATCACCAATCTGATCAGCGCCCAGCGCGCTTATGAGATGAACTCGAAGGTGATCCAGACCACCGACTCCATGCTGCAGACCACGTCGCAGCTGAAGGGCGCGTAACATCATGATCAAGCGGTTCGTCCTCTCCCTCTTCGTGCTCGGCGCCTGCGTCAGCGGCGCCGGTGCGGCCGCCGCCGGCGCCGCGCTGCTGCGCAGCCATGTGCTGGTGGACGGACCGATGGTCACCCTCGGCGACCTGTTCGACAATGTCGGCGACCGGGCCGACGCCCAGGTTCTGCGCGCTCCGCCGCCCGGCACCCACATCACCGTGGACAGCGACTGGCTGGCCCATGTGGCGCTGGTCAACAATGTGTCGTGGAAGCCGCGCGACCTGTTCGACGAAGCGGTGATCGAGCGCACCGGCCTCACCATCGGGCACGACCAGATCGTCGGCGCCCTGGTGCAGGCCCTGGAAGAGCGCGGCGCGCCGGCCGATTCGACGGTCGAACTGGAAAGCCGCACCCAGCAGATGGTGGTGGCGACCGACCAGTCCGCCAAACTGGCCGTGCGCGACCTGTTCTATGACCGCGCCGCCAACCGCTTCTCGGCCACCATGGCCGTCGGCGATGCCCGCCTGATGGTTGCCGGCCGGCTCTATCCGACCACCGAAATCCCCGTGCTGACCCATGCCGTGCCGCGCGGCGAGACCGTGCAGGCCCAGGACATCACGATGATCCGCATGCGCCAGGACCAGCTGCGTCCAGCCACCATCACCGACGCCGGCGCCCTGGTCGGCATGGCCGCCAAAGTGCCGCTGCGCGTCAATGTGCCGGTTTCCGAAGGCGACCTGCAGCGTCCGCTGGCGGTCAACCGCGGCGCCTTGGTCACCCTGGTCCTGAACTTTCACGGGATGGCGCTGACCGCCCAGGGCCGCTCGATCGACCAAGGGTCCCTGGGCGACACCATCCGCGTCACCAACACCCATTCGAACCTGACGGTCGAAGGCGTGGTCGACGGCACCAATCGCGTGCGCGTGACGATCACCGGCCCCGTCGCCATGGCCAACTGAGGAAAGCCATCATGAAGACCACTCTTCGCTTCGTCCTGCTCGCTTCGGCGGCCCTCGGCCTGTCCGGCTGCGGCAGCTTCATGGACCGCCTTTCGGAGGTCGGCCAGCCGCCCAAGATGACGAATATCAAGGACCCGACGGCGCAGCCCGGCTACACGCCGGTCAGCATGCCGATGCCGGCGGCGGTGCAGCCCCAGGCTGGCACCAACTCGCTGTGGCGCCCGGGCGCCAAGGCTTTCTTCAAGGATCAGCGCGCCTCCGACGTCGGCGATCTGGTGACGGTGACCGTCAACATCAACGAAAGCGGGTCCTTGTCGAACAAGACCCAGACCTCGACCGCCAATTCCGAGGCCGCCAATGCCAATACCACCCTGTTCGGCCTGCAGACCTCGCTGAAGAAGCTGGGCGCCGACCCGACCAATCTGTGGAGCTTCGGCAGCACCAGCGGCATCAACGGCACCGGCACCTCCGCCCGGTCCGAGCAGGTCGTGCTGAACCTGGCCGCCACGGTCACCCAGAGGCTGCCGAACGGCAATCTGGTGATCATGGGCCGCCAGGAACTGCGGGTTAACGGCGATCTGCGCGAGCTTTCGGTTCAAGGCATCATCCGCGCCGAGGATATCTCGACCCTGAACACGGTCAGCTCGGACAAAATCGCCGAAGCCCGCATCACCTATGGCGGCCGCGGCACCCTGGCCGACATCCAGCAGGCCCGCTACGGCCAGCAATTGTTTGATCTGATCTCCCCCTTCTGACAGGGATGAAAAGAAAAAACCCACCCGCGGTGCGAACCGCGGGTGGGCATCCTTTTGCCCACGGCAGAAATTGCCGCATCCACCTCGACAGGCGGGCGCAACCCCAATGTTTGCAAGGAAAGGCCCCGGCACGAATTGCCGGGGCTTTCTTTTTACAGAAAACTGGCGAGGCTCAGCTTGGTCAGGGTGCTGACGGCCAGGAAGCTGGCCTGCAACTGGGTCTGAAACTGCTGAACCTGCGCCGCGGCTTGCGCGGTATCGACGTCCTTCACATTGGACAGCGAGTTCTGCAGATAGGTCACGAACGTGGTCTGCGTCTGCGAAGCGCTGTTCAGCGTGTTCGAGACGTTGGAGATGCTTTCCTGCAGATTGCCGAGATCCGCGACCGCCTGGTTCGAGGTGGTCAGGCTGGATTTCAGCGTATCGGTCAGGGTCGCCGCCGGCAGCGGATTGGCGCTGGTCAGGCCGAGGCCGGAGCTGTCCGAGATGTTCATCGCCCCCATGCCGTTCGACACGCGCAGATGATAGACGCCGGTATTGTCCGGTACCACGCTGGCGTTCACGCCGCTGCCATTGGCCTGCTGGTTGATCGATTGGGCGATCTGGCTGAGGCTGGCGCCGCCGGTGATGTTGAAGGTCTGGTTGTTGATCTGCAGCGTGCCGCCGCCCACCGAGCTGGCGGCGCCCGGGCTGGTCGCGGTGGCCGTGCTGGCCGAGCTGACCTGAGCCGCCTCGATCACCTGCTGCACCGAGCGGATCGCTTCTTCGATCGCCGGATTGCTGGCCAGCACGCCATAGGACACGGTCTGCTGCAGATCGACCTGCGCGGACTGGATCGTGGTGTCGCCGGTGTAATAGCCGGTGTCGGGCGTGGTGGGCGAGTAGGTGAAGGTCGGATTTCCGTTCTGGTCGGTTCCCGCCTGCAGCGTCGGATAATTGGTCAGATTGACGGGTGCCACCGAGGTGTTGGTGCCGGCGAACAGATAATTGCCGCCCACCTGCTGGTTCACCTGGGTCAGCAGCGTCGCCATGATCGACTGGGCCTGGTCCAGCAGATCGGAATTGTTGGGCGAAGACATCGCCGTCGAGATCAGGGTCTGCAGCTTGTTGACGTCGGACTGCATGGTGCCGACCGCGGTGTACATCGCCTGGGTGGTGGTGCCGATCGTCTTGGCGACCGACGACCAGCTGGAGGCCTGGGCGATGTCCGTCTCGAAATTCAGCATCTCGCGCGAGCTGCCGCCGCCGAGCGTACCGAAATCCTGCGCCTGCAGGCCGGAGGCCTGCTGCGTTTCAGCGGTCGACCACTGGGTCTGGACGTTGAGCGCCTCGCCGACGGTGGTGCTGTAGAGGTTGCTGGTCGAAATTGCCTGCATGACTATCCTCCGTCAGGCCCCAACCGCTTGGATCAGCGAGCTGAACATAGCGTTGACCGTGGTGATGACGCGGGCCGAAGCCGCGTAGAGATTCTGAAGCTGGGTCAGCTGAGCCGTCTGCTGATCGACATTGACGCCCGACTGATTGCTGAAGGTGGTCTGCAGCGCGGTCAGGCTGGTCGTCTTGGCGGTCGTGTCGGCCTGGGCGTCCGAAGCGCGCCCGGCGACATCCGCGATCAGATTGCTGGCGAAACCGCCATATGTGGTGGTGGCGGCGCCCAGATGGCCGGTCGGCGAGCTGCTCAGCCCGAAGGTCGACAGCACATTGCCGGTGACGTTCGAGAAGTTCAGCGCCTGGCCGCCGCTGGTGACCTGCAGCTGATAGGAGCCGTTGCCGGTCAAGGTGGCCGACACCGACGAACCGGCGGCCTGCGCGGCATTGTTGATGGCCTGCGCGATATAAGCGGGGGTCACCGTGTCGCCGGCGACGACCGGGATCTTCACCGTGACCGCGCCACCGCCGCCATTGATGGTGAAGCTGCCCTGCACGCTGGTGGTCAGATTGAAGGCGGGGCTGGTGAAGCTGGCCGTGCCGGTCGCGGTGCCGGTGGTGAAGGTCTGGTTGGTCAGCATGGCGGTCGACATCGCCGAAGCGGTGCTGCCGTCGCCCGCGCCCACACCGGCGAAGGGGATGGTGGCCGGCGCCGGAACCGTGCTGTTCAGCTTGCCGACCGGCATCAGGCTCGAATTCTTCAGCACCGTAGGATTGACGGCGATGGTCGCCGCGGAGGCGCCCCCGGAAATCACGTCGTTGAGGTGGAAGAAGCTCGAAAAATCGGTGAAGGTCGGCTGCTGGCTGACATTGCCTGGGGTGATGCCGTAGGCCGTGTTGTTGTCGTTGGTCATGCCGCCGGACAAGGTGCTCACCGCGATCCCGATCGGAGCGGCGATGGTGACCTGCTGCGCGGACGCGCCGCTGCCGGTGGTGATGGTGATCGGATAGACGCTGCTGTCGGTAGGCAGCCCCATGGTCAAGGGGCCGCTGCTGGAATTCGCCAGACTGACCGGAGCGCCGTTCTTGTCGGTCGCCTGGAACTGGGCATTGATCGCCGCGGTCATCTGGTCGACCGAGGTCAGGCCGCTCAGATCGACATCCTGGAAGGCCTGGGCCTGCCCGCTGCTGTCGACCAGGGCGACGCGCACGACGAAATCCTGCTGGCCGGAAACCGACGCCGAGGTGGTGGTCACCGGGGTCGAGCCGTCGGACGAGGTCGCGTCGAGATAGCTGGCCGGCGAGGCGCTGGTCAGGGTCGAGGGCGGCGGGTTGGCCGAGCCGAGATTGCTGACCGCATTGAGGCCCGACGACAGCTGCTGCGCCAGATAATCCAGCGAATTCTGCGCATCCGGCAGCTCGGTGTCGCGCTGCTGGACCAGCGCGGCGATCTTGCCGGTGGTGATGGTGCCGGTGATGTCGGTGGTGCCGACCATGATGCCGTTGATGCCGCCGGACGGATAGGTGACGTCGTTCGAGACGCTGACCGCCTGGTGCGACAGATGGTTGACGACATTGCCGATGATCAGCGGCGAGCCCGATTCGCTGAAGACCTGCAACTGACCCTGATCGTTGATGTAGGAGGTCACGCCGATGTCGGCCGACAAGGCTTTCAGCGCGGTGGAGCGCTGATCCTCGAGCGCGACGGTGTTGCCGCCGGTGGCCTGGGCGCTGGCGATCTGGGTGTTGAGGCTGTTGATCTGATCGAGCTGCTGATTGGCGTCGTCGACCGTGTCGGTGATCTGCTGGTCGGCCTGGTTGCGCAGGCTCTGGATCTGCTGCGAGCTCGACCGCATGTTCGAGGCCAGCGCATCCATCGACGAGATCACGCTGTTGGCCAGCGAGCTGTTCTGCGGCGTCGCCGCCAGCTGGGACAGATTGGTCTGCAGGGTGGCCAGCTGCGACGAGATGTCGTTGCCGCCGGTCGCCGACTGACTGATCTGCCCCATGATCTGCTGCAGATTCTGATAGTAGCTATTATAGGTGGACGACTGGGACGAAGCGCTGTTGGCGCTGATCACCTGCGCCTGCAGGAACTTGTCGACATTGCTGGTGATGCCCAGATCCTGGACACCCGCGCCCTGGCCGTTGACCACGACGGCCCCGACCTGCACCGTCTCCGCCGTATAGCCGGCCGTATTGGCGTTCGAGATGTTGCTCGACGTCACGCTCATCTGCTTCTGGAGAAGCATCAGAGAGCTTACAGCGGAGGACAGTGCGATATCGCTCATGGGAGGGCTCCCAGGTCCAGCCTGTTTCTGTTACCGGGCCCGCGCGGCGTCGGCGTCGGCCGGAATACCGAAGGATTCCAGCTCTTCCGGCGAGGCGTCGGCGCTGGCGCGCACGGCTTCCATCACCGCATCGACGCGGCGGCGCGAAGCGGACACGGCGCGCTCCAGCAGGGCGCGGTTCTCGGTGGTCATCGCCTGCAGCTCGGCGCCGGCGGCGACCAGCTTGACCTGCAGCTCGGGATCGGACAGCAGCTGGTCGACGGCGGTGTCCAGCACTTCATTGCTGAGCGCGCCATATTCGCGCGACAAAACGCTCTTGCGCTTGGTGGTCGCCAGCAGGGTGGCCGGCAGGCCGCGCTCGAGGAAGTCGTTCTCGTTCTCGATGATCGCCTTCAGCTTGCCCATCACGCCGACGAAGTTTTCCAGGGGGTTGCGGTCCATGATCGTGATCTCCTTACATGCGGGCAGTTTGACCGCCGGCGCCGCCGACAGTCTGCTGATAGGCAAGGGCAGCCCGGCGGTTGCGGGTGGCCCGGTTCATTTCATCGGTCAGGCAGTCGAGCTCGATCGCCATCTCCGCCGACAGGCGCTCCAGCTCCGCATAGGCCACCAGGGCCTTCATGCGCAGCTTCTCCTGCTCGGCCGGCGGCAGCGAGGCCATGTGGCGGTCGGCGCGCGCCTGCAGTTCTTCCGGAGCGACCGGCCCGATGACGCCGGGAGCCATCATCTGATGGATCTCGGCCATCTTGCAGGCCACCCGCCCCTGCAGGAGCGTCAGGCGGTTCTTATCGAAGCTCTTATTCATCATCATGCCCATGACTCAGATCCTTGTTCCTTACTGAACGACCTGGATCAGCGAAGTGAACATCTGCTTGTCGGTGCCGATCACCTGCGACGCCGCCGAATAGGCCTGCTGCGCGGTGATCATGTTGGAGAACTCGGTCGAGGTATCGACGGTCGACTGCTCCAGGGCCTGGCCGGTAATGCTGCCGGCGCCGTTGGTGCCCGCCGAATTCAGCGTGTAGTTGCCGGACTGCTGGTTCGCCTGATAGACGCCGTCGGTCTCGGCGGTCAGGCCGTTCTCGTTCGGGAAGGTCACGACCGGGATCTTGTAGATCGGCACCTTCTGGCCGTTGTTGTAGGAGGCGATGATGTTGCCGGTGGTGTTGTCCACCGACACGCCGATCAGCTGGCCATACTGGACGCCGTTCTGCACCGGAGCGCTCTTGACCGCGATCGCCGGCTTGGTCTCGCCGGTATCGAACTGCGACAGGCCGTTGGTCTGGCCGGTGCCCAGCGCGCCCGCGGTGCCGAGATTGACCGAGATCGCGGTGGAGGTGCCGGCCAGCTGGGGGGCGGCGCCGTCATTCCAGGTGGCGGACAGGACCGGCTGCCCATTGGTGGCCAGCGGCGCGGTGGCCGGATTGCCAGCGGAATCGAGGTTCTGCGTGAAGGTCGGCGTACCGCTCGAATCGTCCTCGGTGAGGGTCGGCAGGCCGGTGACGCTGTTGAGCGAGCCGTCCGAATTGAACGAGACCTGATAGGAGTAGCTCGACACCTTGTTGCCGCCCGAATCGTAGAGCGAGCCGGTCGAGGTCTTGCCCGACGGATCGGTCGGCGAACTGACGGTCATGATCCAGTCGTTATTGCCGGCGGCGGTCCAGGTGGTCGGGAAGGTCTGCTGCACGCCCAGGCTGTCGAAGACCGAGATCGAGGTGGCTTCCGAGAAGGGGGTGCCCAGATCCTGCCAGGTGAGCTGGGAAGTATTGGTCGAGTTGGTGAAACCGACGGCCGAGCTGGTATTCGCGTCGCTCGCGCCGAAGGTCGGCAGGGTGGTGCCCTGATTGTTGCCGGCCTGATCGGTAATCTGCTGGATGTTGCCGCTGCCGTCGACGAAGACGGTGTAGGTCAGCGGCTGGCCGGCATTGGCGGTGTTGCCGAAGCTGTCGGAAACCTGGGCCTGATTGTTCGAAGCGGTCACCGACAACTGATATTCGGTGGTGTTGACGCCGTTGACCATCACGTTCTGGCGAAGCGGCGCAAAGGCGACATCCAGATTCTCGGTGGTCGGCGGCGTCGCATTCGACGTGTAGGACATCGAGTAGGCGTCGTTCTGCGCTTCGGCGGGCATGTTCTGCTGCATGCTGTACTGGGTGGTCTCGGTCGCCGAGCTGTTGAACTGGTTGATGTTCACGTTCTGCAGCGACGCGATGTTGTCGGGGTTGGTCGCGGTGACCTGGCCCTTGGCATTGGTCGGCCAGCCCAGCAGGAAGAAGTTGGTGCCGGCCAGCTGCAGGTTGCCGTTATTGTCCGGCGAGAAGGCGCCGTTGCGGGTGAAGGCCTGCTGCGCGCCGCCCAGCCCGTTGCTGACCGCGAACATGCCGTTGCCGGTGATGCCCATGTCGGTGGTGGCGTTGCTCTGGCTGCTCAGCACGGTGCCCTGCAAGGTGACGTCCTGGCGGGTGAAGGCCTGAACACCACCGGCATTGGTGGCGATGCCCACACCCTGCTGGGTCAGCAGGTCATTGAACTGGGTCTGGACGGCCTTGTAACCCGTCGTTCCGGAATTGGCCAAATTGTCCGACACGGTAGACAGCGCGGCTTGATTAGCCTGCAGGGCGGAAACCGCCGAATTCATCGCTGCGTCCATGGTCCACTCCTTCGTTTAAAACTGGGCTGTTGCGTTGCTGTCAGTTGATCGAGGTAACGTTGGCGATCGGCACTTCGATATCGCCGACCTGCAATTGGGTGCTTCCCGTCGACGTATCCACGCCGGTTACCTGACCGGTCATGCTGGTCGTCGTCGTAACCGCGTTGCCGCTGCTGTCAGTAGCCGCAACGTTGAGGGTGAAATCGCCGCTGGTCTGCGTGCTGCCACCCGTGGTGGTGCCGTTCCAGGTGAATGTGTGCTGACCGGAACTGGTGTTCCCGGTGGTCGAGAAGACGGTATTGCCGCTCGAATCCTTGACGGTCAGCGTCACGTCCTTGGCGGTCGAATTCAACGTGTAGTCCCAATTCGCGGAACCATTCTGCAGCGGCGCGGTCGATCCCGAAGCGGTGATCGTCTTGCCGACATAGCCGAGGCCGTTGGCCTGGGTGATCGTCGACAGATAGGTGTTCATGCTCGACAGGGTCGAATTGGTGGTCAGCTGCTGCTCGACGCCCGACAGCTGGATCAGTTCCTGCGTGAAGGTGTCGGTGTTGGTCGGGTTCAGCGGGTCCTGGTGCTGAAGCTGGGAGGTCAGCAGGGTGATGAACGTGTTATAGGCGGTCGTTACCTGGCTGGACGAGCTCGAGCTGCTGCTCGAGCTGGCGCTTCCATTAACCAGCGCGCTGAAAGGATTGGAGCCGCCCGCTCCTGAAGTCGCCGTAGTCATTTCATCCTTGCTCCCTGCTCCCATCGGCAAAACCTGCCTAGGAACAAATTTCCCCCGCACCTACCAAAACCGTCTTTCAGGGCCCGCGAACGCGAGGAAATCCGCGAATTGCCCATTCAACTCGGATCTATATATGCAGGTGGCGTGCCAAGTTTTTTATGTGTCCCTCAGGCGCCGGGCGCGGGGCCGCAGTCGCGGCCCGGACAGAAAAAGAAAAGACCGCCGAGGTCGCCCCCGGCGGTCTTTTCAGACTGAACTGGAACTGGCAGCTTACGCCAGCTTGGGAACTCCGGAAATCTCGGCCCAGGCGTCGCGGGTGTCGCGCAAGCCGTCGATGAGGCGATCGCAGGCTTCGCCGGCGTCGACCTTGCCGACCGAGCGTAGCAGCGCCTTGCTGACCGACTGGTACATGTCGCGCAGATTGAGGGCGACCTGGCCGCCGGCTTCCATGTCGAGATGGCGGTTCAGGCCATCGATGATGCGGGTCGCATTCATCACTTCGTCGAACTGCTTCTGGAAGTCGCCGCCGCGGGCGGCATCGGCGGCACGGGCGATATGCAGCAGAATGGTATCATACAGCTGCACCACTGCGACCGGCGAGGGCTCGGTCGCGCGCGGCTGGCTGGTCGAAATGGCGTTCATCTCAGGACTCCGGACATAAAGTTACCCTTGTATCTTGCTGTGGATAACTAAAGAAAACGTTACTGCTTTAAAAAGGCTCGCACTGGAAACCCCTTGGAAAAACCGTATGCTCGTCTGCCGTGACCGACGCCTCCCCTGATCTGGCCCAGCTCGAAGCCACACTTTCCCTCGCGCCCTCGGATCTGGCCGTGCGGCGGGACTTTGCCCGCGCCCTCGCCGCCGCCGGCCAGACCGACCGGGCCGTGATCGTGCTGGCCGAGGGAGCCCGCCATCATCCCGGCAATCCCGGCCTTGCGGTCGACCTCGCCCAGCTGCTGAGCGGCCAGGGCCAGCACCATCCGGCGCAGCAGGTCCTGACTGCGGCGCTGCGCGCCCGTCCCGACCATCTGGAATTGCGCGGCCTACTCGCGGCGGAACTGGCCGCCGATCTCAAGACCGCCGAGGCGATCCGCCATCTCCGGCTGCTACTGGCCCAGCTGCCCGATCAGCCGCTGGTCTATGCCAATCTCGGCACGCTGCTGCAGACTGCCGGCAACCCGGACTCGGCGATCGCCGTCTATCGCCGGGCCATCGCCCTCGATCCGGACAATGCGGTGGCCCAGGTCAATCTCGGTACCGCCTTGATGACCAGGGGCGACTATGCCGAAGGGTTCGACCATTACGAACACCGCCTGTCCCTGCCCCATCTCCGCCTGCCGCCGCCAGGCCTGCCGCGCTGGAAAGGCGGCGAAAAAGCCGGCCGCCTGCTGGTCAGCGCCGAGCAGGGCTATGGCGACATATTGCAGTTCGCCCGCTTCCTGCCGCTGCTCAGCGAATGGAGCGACGAGATCTGGCTCGACTGCCCCGCCGAAATGAAGCGGCTGTTCGACGGCATGGCGCCGCTGGCGGGCACGATCTCGCCCGGCGATCCCCAGCCTGAATTGGACGCCGTGGTGCCGCTGCTGAGCCTGCCCCACTGCCTCGGCACCGGCGCCGATCTGCTGGCCGATTCCATCCCTTATATAAAGATGCCTGCCGAAGGCCCTGCCCTGCCGCCCGACCGGCGGCCGCGCGTCGGGATAGCCTGGTCCGGGCGCGCCGGCGGCGGCGACCTGTTCATCCGCCGCACTTTGCAGCGGCGCAGCTGCTCGTTCGCCGAGCTGGCCCCCCTGTGGGAACTCGACGACATCTGCTTTTTCAGTTTTCAGCTGGGCAAGGCGGCGGCGGAACGCCGCAAGCCGGTACAGGATCTGTCGCATCTGATCGGCGATTTCGCCGACAGCGCGGTGCTGGCCTCGCAATTGGATCTGATGATCAGCATCGACAGCGCGCCGGCGCATCTGGCCGGGGCGGTCGGGGTGCCTCTATGGGTGATGCTGGGGCCGGGTCAGGCCGATTACCGCTGGGGCGGCGCCAGGGGAAGCTCGCCCTGGTATCCGAAAGCCCGGCTGTTCCGCGCGGGCGCTTCGGGATGGACGGTGCTGGCCGCAGAAATCGCCAGCGCGTTGCGAAGCCACGGCTTCGCGTAATTTCATGAAGCCCTCAAGCCTCGTCGGCTTTGCCGACAAAACGTCAAAGTTGCGTGCGAAGCACGCGGCGCGCATTCCATGCGCTGGGCTATCGCGCCAAGCTATCCCTGTTGTGTGACTGCCGCTGTCGGCAGCGCGGCGGCCCTTGGCCGCGGAACGATTCTAAGGAATCGTTCCGTCATTATTCGCTTAGTTCTTAAGGCGGCAGACCAGATCGATCGGCGGGTCGCTATCGAGGGCGACGCCGATGATGCGGTCGACGATGCAGCTCGGCGCCTTCGGCCCCAGGCTGCGCAGCTGCGAGCGCAAGCGGCGGGCCTGCGCGATGATGTCGCGCGCCTCGGCGCATTCGTCGATCAGCTCTTCGGCCGGCTCACGCAATTCGTTGGGCCAGGCAGAGGTGTCCTCACCGAACCGATCGACCAGATCCTGAAGTTCTTCCGGCGACACGATGCTATCCAAGCCGAGCATATGGTCCGTCGAATCCATAACCGAAGTCGGGCGCGACGGGAACCCCTTCCGGGGCATCCCGCGGTTCATGCCGACCCCATCGGGGTGAAGACGCTGGCCGCCTCGGCCTGCTGTTCGGGAGTGGTCTGCATGCCGGCGATCTCGGCCCAGGCGTCGCGCAGCTCGCGCACCGCGACGACCAGGCGGTCGCAGGCTTCGGCGGCGGTTTCCTTGCCGACCGAGCGGAACAGGCAGCGGGCGACCGCTTCATAGGTCTCGCGCAGATTGACCGCAACGTCGCCGCCGCGCTCCATGTCGAGATGGCGGTTGAGACCGTCGATGATACGCGCAGCGCTCATCACATATTCGAACTGCTTCTGATAGTCGCCACGGCGGGCGGCGTCGGCAGCGCGGTTGATGCGAACCAGAATGCCGTCATACAGCATCACCACCACCTTCAAGGGAGGCAGAGTCCGCTGCGCCGTCTGGTAGGCATTTATGGCGTATCGGCTTTGGTTCATCTGCGCAATCTCCTATCAGCCGTTATTGTTGCTGGCGTTCATCAGGGCGGTCAGAGTGTTCAGGGTCTGGCCCGCCGACTGAATCTGCGTCGTCAACGATGAATACTGCGTCAACAGGAAGTTCGTGTAATCGTTCGCCTCGTTGACCCAGTTATTGTACTGGCTGGTAAACTGAAGGTCCTGACTCTGCTTGCTCGTGATCAGGCCCTGTACGGTGCCGCTGGTGGTATTACCGAAATCGTTGGCCGCCGTATAGACCTGATTGGCAATGCCCTGGCTCGAGGTGACTGTCACCGTCTCGCTGTTGTTGGCATTGCCATCATACGTGAAAAACATGCCGGCGTAAGGCGTGCCGAACTGGCCCTGGAGCGTATTGCCGGCAACGATGAAATTGCCGGTGATGCTCTGCCCGCCGTTCATCGTCACGGTCTTGAGGGAACCCGACGAGTCCGAGGTGATCTCGAAGGTCAGGGTGCCGGCGAAACTCGACATGTTCGAGCCCGACGGCGTCAGGTCCGTGGTGCTGGTGGTCAGGGTCGACTGGAACAGATTGGCGACCGTGCTGAAATTGTTGTTGAGCGCGTCATCCAGCGTGGTCGCGTCGATCTGCATCATGTTGTTGTTGTCGAGCGAGATGCCCAGCGCGCCCAGCGAGGTGTTGTTGACCTCGGCGGTGACGGCGGTATCGACCTGCAGGCTGGCTTCACGCAGCGAGGAATCGCCGAACAGCACCGCGCCCGCGGCGGCGTTGCCGCTGCTGTCGGTCGCTTCGTTCGCCGTGACGAAACTTTCCCACGCATTATAGGCGGTGACGAAGCTCTGCACCGCGGTCGCCGCGGTATTGGCGTCCGGCTGAACGTCGATATTGACCGTGGTATTGGGATCGGCCGAGGTCACATTGAGAGTGACGCCGCTCAGCACGTCGGAAACGGTGTTGCTGTCGCGGGTGATGCCCGGGACGCCGTCCACGGTCAGGTTCAGGGCCTGGCCCTGGCGCACCTGGTTGGCGGCGACGCTGCCCAGGCCGAGCCCGGACAGGACGTTGCCGGTGCTGTCGGTGAAGCCGATGTTATTATTGTTGGCGTCGGTCAGGATCAGCTGGTTGCCGATAGCGATGCCGGCCGAGATGCTGCCCGTGCCGGGAGTATCGGCCGAAGCGGCGTTGATGGCGTCCTGAATGTCGGTGAGGGTTTCGCTGGCGGTCACGGTGATCGCCAGGGCCTGCGTACCGGCATGAATAGTGAAGGTGCCGCTCAGCCCGAGCGCCGTGGTCCCGTCCGGCGGGGGCGACGCGGCATTGCCGGTCACGCTGCTCGAGCTGGAGCCCGAGATGATCCCCATCGACTGGAGGACCGAGCCGCTGTCGGTGAAATTGATCGGAGTGTCGGAATCCTGAGCGGTCAGCACCAGCACCTGGTGGCTGCTGTCGACGGACACCACCGAAGCCGAAACTCCGTTGGTGGCGGAAGCGCCATTGATGGCGGCTGCGACCTGGGTCAGCGTCATGCTGGAATTGAGCGCGACCTGCTGCGGCGAGGTCATGCCCGCCTCGGCGATGGTCACATTGACCGTGCCGCTGAAATTCAAGGAACCGCCCAGGGTGGAGATCGCGCTGCTGGAGCCGAGGGCCAGGGTCGAGCTGGTGTCGGCTTCCGCCTGCGCCAGCTGCTTGACGATCACACTATGAGAACCCGTATTGGTGCCGTTCGCCGCCGCCGCCGACATGATCGTGCTGGCCGCCGTCGAACCGACCGACGCCAGGTTCGCGGCACGGCTCTGGAACACGTTGGTGCCCGACAGGGATTCCGTGGTCAGGTTGGACGCCGCGTTCTGCAGAGACTGAAGCAGGCTCTGCATGTTCTGGTACGCGGCGATCTGGGTTTGATTGGTGTTGATCTCGGTCTGGATCGCGGTCGCATGATCCAGATAGGGCTGCACCTTGGTGGTCACCGCTTCCGCAAGAGACAGCGTAACGCTGCCGGAAGTCAGGGACGACACGTCCTGCGCATTACCGGTGCTGACAGTCGGGGCGGAGCTGGAACTCACGCTGCTAGTTGTGGTCATTACCTCTCTCCACTACCTCCGGCCCTGGTATAGCGGAAGCGCGGAACCCTCTGTGGAAGGGCCCCGCGCCCCGTTATTGTCAAGGCCGACGGCCTAGCCTCCGATGCCGCCGGTCTTTGCCGGACCGCCCGTTTCGGGCGGACCCAGCATGCCCTGCGTTTAGGCGCTAAGCCTTACGACTGGATCAGGCGCAGCAGTTCCTGCGGGAGCTGCGAAGCCTGCGTCAGCGCCGCGACCGAGGCCTGGGTCTTCACGTCGATCGAAGACAGGTTGGTCTTGGTCTGGGCAACGTCGGCGTCCATGATGGTCGAGGTCGCGGCCTCGATGTTCTGGACGTTGGTGGCGATGTCCTGGCTGCTGAAATTGAACTGCGACTCGTACGCACCGATCTTGGCGCGGTCCTGAGTGACGGTCTGGATCGCCGAGTTGATCGCATTGATCGACTTCAGCGCGGTCGCGGCGGTCGCGACACCGGCCGAGCCCGAGCCCAGCAGGGCGTTGACGGACACGGTATTGACCGTGACGGTCAGGAAGTTCGACGACTGGGTGCCGACCAGGAACTTCACGTTCTGCAGGAAGGAACCGGACAGCAGCGTATTGCCAGCATAGGTGGTGCTGCTGACGATCGAGCTGATTTCCGACTTCAGCTGGGTGTATTCCGTGTTGATGTCCTGCGAACGCTGGGTATTGGTGACCTGGCCCGAAGCGGCTTCGGTGGCCAGGGCCATCATGCGCTGCAGCACGTTGCTGATCTGGGCCAGAGCGCCGTCAGCCGACTGCAGGATCGAGGTGCCCTGGGCGACGTTGGTCTGGTCCTGCATGAAGACGGTCGTGTTCGCCTGCAGCTGGGTGCCGATGGCGAGACCGGCGGCGTCGTCGGACGCCTGAACGATGCGCGAACCAGAGGCCAGCTGCGAGAGCTTTTCGGTTTCCTGGGACGAGTTGACGTTCAGGTAGTTCAACGCGGAGTTGGCGGCGTTGTTGGTCGAAATAACGGGCATGCTGACCTCCTATTGGTCCTTGCTTAGGGCCTCCCCCGGAGGAGGGAGGTTCACAGCGCGTTGATCGCCGTGTTCAGCGTTTCTACGAAGGCCAAAAGGAAACCGGGCGGAAAAAAATTTCGCCTGCCCTCATTCAGCCAGTCCGACGCGGATGTCTCCCTCCGCTCGACGCAGCAGTTCCCTTAGCTTTTTACGTCCGCGCTTCAGCAAAGATTCAACCGCGCTCACCGTGGTGCCCATCACCTCGGAAATTTCCATGTTGCTCATGTCCTCGTAGTAGGACAGGACGATCGCGACACGCTGCTGGGTCGGCAGACGATGCAGGGCGTCGTCGAGGCGGCCATAGACCCGGCGGCGATGAATGTCGGTCAGCGCATCGATATTTTCGGCGGCCGGTTCCTCGACATCGTCGATCCATTCGGTCTTCGGCAGTCGCTGCAGATCGATGCAGCGGTTGACGATCACGCGATAGAGCCAGGTCGAGAACTTGGCCCGTCCGGCGTCCCAGCGATGGCGATTGACCCAGGCTTTGACGAAGGCGTCCTGAGTGACATCTTCGGCATCGGCCGGATTCTTCAAAACCCGCATCGCCACCGCGTAGGCGTGGTCGATGTGGCGCTCCACCAGCGTCCGATAGGCTTCGACGTCGTCAAGGCGCATGCGCTCAAGGAGCGCGTCATCACCCGTACGGGCAGGCGCTGCGACAGTCATCGGCGTAGTGGCCACTGCAAGCATCTTGTTCATGGCAATCGTCCATTTCGCTACCGGCAGGCTCCCCGCCAGGCCGGGCATCCATACGAGACACTCTCCGGATACGCCACAATAAAAAACAGGAAAAATCACTGAAAACAATAGGTATTATTTGCCTAGTAAATGAATGTCGCTGGGAAATTTTTGCCTATATGTATTTTGAACAGTTAAATACTTATTTTTATTTCGCGAGACTCACAATATCGGTCAAGCGAGATCATTCGAATACAAGAAACAACATAGCCAAAACAGCGCGCGCCGGCGCGTTCGCACCGACGAAACTGATCAAAGACAGTCATTGAGAGGGAAAAACGGCCGGGCGTGACTTCGCTTTTTCCCCGGCACCCAGGCCGGGGAAGCGTCAGGAACGGCGAATCGGGAAAATTTTAGTCGTCGAACAGCGGAGTCAGCAGCAGCGTGATCACGCTGAGCGGGTGCCCGAAGGCGGGAACCTTGATCAGCAGCAGGCCGTCGGCCGAAACAGCTCGGAAAAACTTGCCGTCGAGAACGGCGTTGGCCG
>JAJPHO010000018.1 GCA_021325215.1 Alphaproteobacteria bacterium | reverse complement strand
CTCTTGCGACCCAGTAAGGTCGCAAGAGTGTCTAGAGTCCTATATGACGCATCGCCTCCGGCTCAGCGTTTTCGCCGGACGACCGGCGCGGCGCCAGTCGGCGCCGTGAGCAGTGTGCGATTCTAAGGGATCGCAAACCGCTAGCTGGCAGCCGCCTTCTTTTTCGGCGCGGCCTTCTTGGCGGGAGCCTTTTTCGCCGCCGGCTTTTTCTCGGAGGTCTCAGCCTTGGCGGCCTTCGGAGCCTTGGCCGATTTGGCGGCGGGCACCTTCTTGCCGGTCTTCTCGGCCTTGGCGGCGAGCAAGGCCAGGGCTTCCTCGAAGGTCACCTCGGTCTGGCCCTTGGGCAGGTTGGCGTACAGCTTGTTGTGACTCACATAAGGTCCGAAGCGGCCCGAGCCCTGGGTGACCGGCTTGCCGTCGCCCGGATGCTTGCCCAACTCCTTGGCCGGGGCACGCGCCTTGGCGCTGGCGCCGGCCAGCAGCTCGACGGCACGGTTCATGCCGATTTCCAGCACGTCGTCGCCCTTGGGCAGCGACTTGTAGATATCGCCCAGCTTCAGATAAGGCCCGAAGCGGCCGATGCCGGCGCTGATCATCTGGCCGGAGTCCGGATGGACGCCGATTTCGCGGGGCAGAGCCAGTAGTTTCAGGCCGCGGTCGAGATCGACGCTGGCGGGGTCCATGCCGTTGGGCAGGCTGACGCGCTTCGGCTTTTCCTTCTTATCCTCGGAATCGCCGAGCTGGACGTAAAAGCCGTAGGGACCCTTCTTGATGATCACCTGCAGGCCGGTGGCCGAATCCTCGCCCAGGGCGCGCGGACCGTCGCCCCCGGCGCTTCCCGGCGCGCCGTCCTCGCCGCCCGCCTGGGTCAGCTGGCGGGTATAGCGGCACTCCGGATAGTTCGAGCAGCCGATGAAGGCGCCGAACTTGCCCAGGCGCAGGCCCAGCTGGCCGGCCTGGCAGGTCGGGCACAGGCGCGGATTATGACCCTCGCCGGTTTCGGGGAAGAAGTGCGGGCCCAGCACGCGGTCCAGCGTGTCGAGCACTTCCGAGACGCGCAATTCCTTGGTGCCGTCGACGGCAACCGAGAAATCCTTCCAGAAATCGCGCAGTACCGCTTTCCAGTCGATCTTGGCGTCCGAGACTTCGTCGAGCTGGTTCTCGAGGTCGGCGGTGAAATTGTACTGGACGTAGCGGCTGAAGAAATTCTCCAGGAACGCGGTTACCACGCGGCCGCGATCCTCGGGGATGAAGCGGCGCTGCTCCAGGCGCACATAATCGCGCTCCTGCAGCACCTGGATGATCGAGGCATAGGTCGAGGGACGGCCGATGCCCATCTCTTCCATCGCCTTGACCAGGCTGGCTTCGGAGAAGCGCGGCGGCGGCTGGGTGAAATGCTGGACCGGGCGGACCTCTTCCTGCTTCAGGGCTTCGCCTTCGGTCATCGGCGGCAGGATACGGCCGGAATTCTCTTCGTCGGACGATTCGGCGGCGTCGTCCTGATCCTCGCGGTACAGCGTCAGGAAACCGTCGAACTTGACCACCGAGCCGGTGGCGCGCAGCCCGACCGAACGGTCGGCGGCATTGATGGTGACGGCGACCTGGTCGAGCACGGCGCTTTCCATCTGGCTGGCCACGGTGCGGCGCCAGATCAGCTCGTAAAGCTTCAGCTGATCCTTATCCAGATATTTGGCGACGTCCTGCGGGCGCTTGAACAGATCGGTCGGGCGGATCGCCTCGTGGGCTTCCTGCGCGTTCTTGGCCTTGGTCTTGTAGAGGCGCGGTGCTGGCGGCAGATAGGGGGCGCCGTACTGCTTGTCGATCAAAGCGCGGGCGGCGCCGATCGCCTCGGCGGCCATCTGCACGCCGTCGGTTCGCATATAGGTGATCAGGCCGATGGTTTCGCCGCCGATATCGACGCCCTCATACAGCTTCTGCGCGGTGCGCATGGTCTGGGTCGAGGTGAAATAGAGCTTGCGCGAAGCTTCCTGCTGCAGCGTCGAGGTGGTGAAGGGCGGGAAGGGGTGCCGCTTGCTCTGCTTCTTCTCGATGGCACCGACCGACAGGGCCGCCGACTTGACCTTGGCCTCGGCGGCTTTGGCCAGGGCTTCGTTGGGAATGTCGAACTTTTCGAGCTTCTTGCCGTCGAGATGGGTCAGGTTGGCGGTGATCTTCGCAGAACCTTTGGTCAGCAGATCGGCTTCCAGCGTCCAATATTCCTGGGCGCGGTGATTCTCGATCTCGGCTTCGCGCTCGCAGATCAGGCGCAGCGCCACCGACTGCACGCGGCCGGCCGAGCGGCTGCCCGGCAGCTTGCGCCACAGCACCGGCGACAAAGTGAAGCCGACCAGGTAATCCAGCGCGCGGCGGGCCAGATAGGCGTCGACCAGCGGCTGGTCGAGCTCGCGCGGGGACTTCATCGCTTCGAGAATCGCGGTCTTGGTGATCTCGTTGAACACCACGCGCTTCACGTCGATGCCCTTCAGCGCCTTCTTGTCTTCCAGCACCTTGCGCACATGCCAGGAAATCGCCTCGCCCTCGCGATCCGGGTCGGTGGCGAGGATCAGGCTTTCGGCGCCCTTGACGGCGGCGGCGATGTCCTTGATGTGCTTGTCCGATTTGGGGTCGATCGCCCAATCCATCGAGAAATCGTCATCGGGCCGCACCGATCCGTCCTTGGCGGGCAGGTCGCGGATATGGCCGTAGGAGGCCAGGACCGTGTAGTCGGAGCCCAGATATTTATTGATGGTCTTAGCCTTGGCGGGCGATTCGACGACGACTACTTTCATTGATTCTCTTCTTAAAGTTCCTGGCGGCTCAAGCTTCATGCCCGAAGCGACACGGACATGTCGGGATGGCGTTCCAGCCGCCCCGCCAGCTCCAGTTCCAACAGGACCAGGGACAAAGTGGATGGTGACAATTGGCATTGGCGGAGGATTTCGTCAACCGTTAGGGCTGTGGCATCCAATAATGCCAACACGGATTTCTGGGCCTCGGACAGGTCTGCGCTGTCTTCCACGCCGCTGGAAAGCCTAGGCGGGCGGGGCGGTTGCGGGATGCCCGGCAGCAGGCCGAGGGTGGAAATGACGTCTTCCGCCGATTCAGCCAGCATGGCGCCCTGCTTGATCAGCGCGTTGCAGCCGGCGGCGCGCGGATCGAGCGGCGAACCCGGCACGGCGAACAGCTCGCGGCCCTGTTCGAGGGCAAATCGCGCGGTGATCAGCGAGCCGGATTTCAGCTTCGCCTCGATCACCACCACGCCCTGCGCCAGCCCGGCGATGATGCGGTTGCGGCGCGGGAAATGCTGGGCCTGGGGCACGAAGCCGGGCGGCATTTCCGATACGATGCAGCCTTGTTCGGCGATGGCGGCGTGCAGTTTGGCGTTCTCCGGCGGATAGATATGATCGACGCCGCCGGCCAGCACGGCCACGGTGCCGGTCGCCAATCCGCCCTGATGCGCCGCCGTATCGATACCGCGCGCCAGGCCGGAGACGACGATATGACCGGCGGCACCCAGATCGGACGCCATTCCCTGGGCGATCTTGCGGCCATTGAGCGAGGCGTCGCGCCCGCCGACCAGCGCCACCGATGGCCGGGTCAGCAGGCTGGCATCGCCCGATACGGTCAACAGCGGCGCGATTTCCAATGCCCGCAGCGCCTCGGGATAATTCGGATCGTCGGCAATAAGTAAGCCGGCGCCGATCTTGCGCAAGGCGGCCAGTTCCTTTTCGGCGGCATCCTTCGGATAAACCGACATCTTCCGCCCGCCGCGCCCGGACAGGTCAGGCAAAGCGTCGAGCGCCTTACCCGCCGTGCCGAACCGCTCGATCAGGCGGAAGAAGGTGGCCGGTCCGACATTTTCGGAGCGATACAGGCGCAGCCAGTCGAGGGCTTCCACTTAGTGCTTCTGCCCCGCGATCCATTCGTCGACGCGCTTTTCCAGCACGTCGAGCGGCAGCGGGCCGGCCAGCAGGACGCGGTCGTGGAAGGCGCGTTCGTCGAATTTGTCGCCCAGGGTCTTCTCGGCGCGGTGGCGCAGTTCCATCAACTTCAGCTCGCCGATCTTGTAGGCCAGCGCCTGGCCGGGCCAGGAGATATAGCGCATCAGCTCGTTCTGGATGTTGGTGGGCGACAGGGCAGTGTTGTCGGTGAAGCAGGCGCGGGCCTCCTCCACGCTCCAGCCCTTCCAATGGATGCCGGTATCGGCCACCAGGCGGCAGGCGCGCCACATCTCGTAGGACAGCTTGCCGAAGCGCTCATAGGCGTCGCGATAGATGCCCATCTCGTCGCCCAGCTGCTCGGCATAGAGACCCCAGCCTTCGACATAGGCGGTGACATAAGCGTCGCGGCGGAAGGCCGGCACGTTCTCCAGCTCCTGCGACAGGGCGATCTGCAAATGATGGCCCGGCACGCCTTCATGCAGCGCCAGGGCCGGCAGTTCGTAGAGCGGGCGCTGGTCGAGATGGCTGGTATTGATCATCAGGCCGCCGGCGACACCCTGGGAAGGCGATCCTTCGAAATAGCGGCCGGTGGTGTAGTTCTCCTCGATCTCGGCCGGCACCGGGCGCACGCCATAGGGCAGGCGCGGCAGGCGGCCGAAATGACGCGGCAGCTGGTCGTCGATGCGCTTGGCGATCTCGGACGCTTTCTCAAGCAACGCCTGGCGGCTGGTGACATAGAAGCGCGGATCGCTGCGCAGCATGGCCTGAAAGTCGGAGAAGCTGCCGGTGAAGCCGGTTTCCTTGATCAGCTTTTCCATTTCCTCGCGGATGCGCGCGACTTCGGATTTGCCGATCTCGTGCACTTGGTCGGGGGTGAGAGTGGTGGTGGTGTGATAGCCGACCAGCCAAGCGTAATAGTTCGCGCCATTGGGCAGGCTGCGCGCGCCTAGGGTTTCGCGGGCGGCGGGCAGATATTCCTTTTCCATCAGATCGGCGTACTCGGCCTGGGCCGGGCGCAGCGCCTGCAGAGCCTCGCGGCCGCGGTCCAGCAGGTCGGCGGCCATCGCCGCGCTGATGGTGGACGGCAGCGACTTCAACGGCGCCAGCATCGGATCGTCGTCGATCGGCGTGTCGGCCTGCTTGCGGGCGCGGCCGGCGATCAGTTCGGCGATGATCCTGGGCTGCACGAAGCCGGTTTTGATGCCGCGGCGGATATTGGCCATGTTGTCGCGCCAATAGCCCGGCGCCGCCTGCAGCCGGTGGAGCCATGCCTCGGCATCGGCCTGGTTGCGGATGGCGATGGTGGTGGCGGCCTCGGACAAGGCGGTCTCGAATCCGCTGTCGTTCAGCGAGGGCGAGCGGGCGGTGTCGAAATCGAGATCGGCCAGCCGCTCGCGCACTTCGCGCTCCAGCAGATCGTGGTTGAGCCTGGCTTCGGCGGACAGGCCGGCCGGCTTGATGGCACCCAGGCGCTGGTCGAATTTGAGCAAAGCCGCCTTGCGCCGCGCATCGCCCGCCGGGGTCACGTCAGGCAGACGCGACAGGGCTTCCCGCACGCCATTCTGGCCGGCGGCGAAGGGATCTTCGGCGAAATTATAGGCTTCGAAATCAGCGATGATCTGCTGCATCGGCTTGTCGGCCGCCGGATTGGGCGCGGCGAAAGCGGAGAAGGGCAGCACGGCGGCGATCAGCAGGCAGCAGGAGAAGCGGAAGCGGGCTGGCAAGGCGGACTCCTTGGAAAAGGCAGGGAGTCACAATGACATGGATGCTGCTGCCGGGAAACCGCCCGCGAATATTGCAGGTGAAAGCAATATGAAAACTTGTTTTACAAACAATATTGATGTGCATCAAAACAATATATCGCTTCGTCGCTTATTGTTTATCGGATTACAAAATTCCATAAAGTAAATTACTGAATTTTGTAACGTGAAAATAAATAATTGTTGTTGTTCTAAGCGATGGAGTGTTTCGAATGGATGGCCGATTTCCACGCCTTCGTATCGCGCATCGGATGGTTTTCCTGATTCTGGTGGCTGTTTTAGCGAGCATCGTCATTCTCGCGATCCAGTTGACGACACTGCGCAAGACGCTGCTTTCTGAGCGGTCGGCGGCCGTGAGGAACGAAGTGCAGACCGCCGCTTCCCTGATAAAGGGATATGCGGAGCAAGCCGCCGCAGGTGACATCACCGATGCCGAGGCGCAACTGCGCGCCAAGCTGGCGCTGCGTAAGCTTCGCTACGGCAATAATGATTATTTCTTCGTCTATCGCACGGACGGCGTGTCGATCGTCCATGCTCTCAAGCCTGAACTCGAAGGAACCAACATGATCGATGCGCGGGATTCCAACGGCGTCAGGTTTGTAGGCGGCCTTATCGAGCAGGCCGGCCAAGGAGGCGGTTTCCTGAATTACGTTTTCCCGCGCGCCGGTCAGGACAAGTCTTCGCCCAAGATCGGCTATGCCGCCAAGGTCGAGCCCTGGGGCTGGGTGGTCGGAAGCGGCGTTTATGTCGACGATGTCGATGTCGTCTTCCATCAGCGTCTGATCCAGGCAGTGCTCTGGGAGAGCGGGGTCGTTACCGTGCTCTGCATCGGCACCTGGCTGATCGGCAACGGGATCGTGGTGCCGATTCGCGGCATGATCCGGGCCATGGGAGATCTGGCGGCTGGAAGGACCGACGTGACGATTCCCTCACTCGGCCGGCGCGATGAAATCGGCGACATGGCCAAATCCGTCGAGGTCTTCAAGCGGAACATGATCGAAACCGACGATCTGCGCCGCGGACAGGAGGCCGAGCGCGAGCGCGCCGCCGCGGAACGCTCGGCGGATCTGGAGCGGCTGGCGCGGAGTTTCGAGGAGCGTGTCGGCAGTATCGTCGGGGCGGTGGCGTCATTCTCGGCCCGCATGGAGACGGCGGCGCGTTCGATGCTGCAGACCGCCGGCGATACCAGCGACCGGGCGCTGATCGTCGCCACCGCGGCCAATCATGCCTCGGGGAACGTGCAGACGGTGGCCAGCGCCGCCGAGCAGCTGTCCTGCTCGATCTCGGAGATCGGCCAGCAGATGGAACATTCCTCGGAGATTCTCAAGGAAGCCGTCGAACAGGCTACGAACACCAGCCGCACCGTCGACAGCCTGGCCACCTCGGCGAAGAAAATCGGCCAGATGGTGGCGTTGATCCAGGGCATCGCCGGGCAGACCAATCTCCTGGCTCTGAACGCGACCATCGAGGCCGCGCGCGCCGGAGAGCACGGCAAAGGATTCGCGGTCGTGGCCAACGAGGTCAAGACTCTGGCCAATCAGACCGAGAAAGCGACCAATGAAATCGTCGGGCTGGTCCAGTCGATACAGAATGCCACCAGCGGGACGGTGACGGAGATTCACGACATATGCGCGATGATCGGCCGCATGAACGAAGTCGGCTCCGCCATCGCCGCGGCCATCGAGCAGCAAGGCGCGGCGACGCGCGAGATCGCCGGAAATGTCCAGCAGGCGGCGCACGGCACCGATGAAGTTTCATCGAATATTGCCGGCGTGACCGATGCCTCGCGCGAGGTGGGCGGCGCGGCCGCGCAAATCAGCGAGACCGCGGGCGAACTTGCGAAACAGTCGGCGCATCTGGAACAGGCCGTGTCAGCGTTCCTGACGACCATCCGCGCGTCATAGGAGTGGGCGATGATTCCGTCAAAAGTCGAGGCCGACTGTGCGGCAGAGGGGAGGGAGCTGCTCGAGCGGCAGGTCAATGCGGTCCACAAGGACATTCTTTCCCTCAAGGGATATGAGTCGCTTCAGCGGATCGGCGTCGCCCTCTATGACCGCGGCAGCGACCATGTCACGACCTTCCTTCAGAGTTTGGACGATCTTCCCTATCTGGGCAGGTTGAATCTCAGGCTGAGGGAAATGGGCTCGCTGCGGCATTTGGCGGAAGAGCGTGGCATGAGGGTGGTGGACGAAATAATGCCGGGTGCCCCGGGCCGCCTCGGGGAACTCTATCGGATCGGCATCCGTTCCAGCATGACCGTTCCGATCCTGGGGAATGGACAGCTGTTCGGCTTCATCTTCTTCAACTCGACCAGGCCGGGATTTTTCAGCGGCCCCATCTCGGAACATCTGAGAGTTTACGCCAAGCTGATTTCTTTCCTTCTGATCAACGAGATCATGAGCGTGAATCTGGTTCGCGCCGTGACCAGGACGGCGCAGGAGGTCACGCGCTTACGCGATTTCGAGACGGCGACGCATCTGGACCGGATGTCGAATTATGCGCGGCTGATCGCGGCCGCGGGGGCATCGTACTGGGGATTGTCCGACGAATGCATCGAATATATCTACTGGTTCGCGCCGCTCCACGACATCGGTAAGGTGGCGATCAGCGACAGCGTCCTTCTCAAGCCGGGCAAATTGACGCCGGCTGAAATGGACGCCATGAAACTGCATGTGGAGAGAGGTGTGGCGATCATCGACGCGATCGCGGCGGAGTTCGGGTCGGGCACCATCCGCCGCCTGGACCTGGCGCGCAACATCATCGCTTTTCATCATGAAAATTTCGATGGCAGCGGATACCCGGCGGGGGCGGCCGGCCATGAAATTCCGCTCGAAGGCCGCATCGTCGCGTTGGCCGACGTCTTCGATGCCCTGACCAGCGACCGGCCTTATAAATCGCGCTGGTCCAACGAAGAGGCCCTAACCTACGTAATGAGCCTTTCCGGCAGCAAGTTCGACCCCGACTGCGTCGAATTCCTCGTGAAGAACTTCGCCGAGGTGACCTTCATCCAGGATCGCTTCTGCGACGAATTCAAGCCTTAGTCGGCGCAGTTGATCTGGTAATCCGTCGGATTGCTGTGATTGTGGTTGCTGTCGATCAGATAAGCGCGGATCACCGCGTGATAATGATCGGCGCCGCAGGGATAGCGGTCGGTGAAGACCGCGCCCTTCTTCTGCAGCTCGGCATCGGAATCGACGCGGGTATCGGACAGCACATGCAGCGGCTGGGTCGCGTCGCTGGACAGGATGTCGCGGTGGATGGCGACCACATTGCCGTCGGGCGAATGGAAATGCAGATCGGCATAGACCACCGGGCCGGTAGGACGCAGCACCACGGAATCGATGGCGGGGGCGGTGCCCGAGCTGAACGCCTCGACCACTGACCGCGGCGGTGTGCAGCTGGCCAGGGCGAAGAGGGGCAGCAGCAGGACGAAGCGAAGCTGTCTCATCGCGCTAGTGTAGGGCCCTAAATGCTAGCCGGCAAAGGACATTTCGAGGGCATCATGTCGACGGCATCATTGAGAGCAATCGATCGAATAATCCACGGTATTGCTGTGATTGTGGTTGGTGTCGATCAGATAAGCGCGCAGCTGAGCGCGGTATCTGTCTGCGCCGCACTGCCAGCCGCCGCTATAGACGGCGCCCTTCTTCTGCTGGTCGGGCGAGACGGCGACCGGGCTGTCCGAGATGTAGTTCAGCAGCGCCTTGGGCGAATCGTTCGAAACCAGCTCGCGGTGGATCGCCACGACATTTCCGTCGGACGAGCGGAAATGCAACTCGGGATAGATCACCGGGTTATTATTCTGATCGGTCGTGCGATAGGTGACCTGATCGATCACCGGCCTCGAATTGCCAGGCGTGAGCCCATGCAAATCCGAGGGTTGGCTGCTGCAACCGGCCAAGGTCACGAGCAGCAGCGAAAGGCATGCCTTAAGCATGGGGGCACCTCTCTCTGGCGTGTGAACGATTTAATTTAGTGAATCCGGCCCCGCGGATTCAAACGACAAAACCTAACTTTTCCCGGGTTCGGGCAGCTGGGCGCTGCAGTCGATGGTGTAGTCCAGCGAATTGCTGTGATTGTGGTTGCTGTCGATCAGATAGGCACGCACCTGGACCTGATATTGCTCGGGCCCGCAATGGAAGCCGCCGACATAGACGGCACCCTTCTTCTGCTGTTCCGCGCTGATGTCGATGCGGCTGTCCGACATGAAATTGATCGGGGAAGGCGAGGTGCTGGACAGCATCTCGCGGTGGATCGCCACCACATTGCCGTCGGCGGAATGGAAGCGGAACTCCGGATAAACGACCAGATAGCGTTCCTGCACCGTATGGAAGGTGACCTTGTCCAGCACGGGCGGTGTGGAGAGGATCGCGACGTCCTTGACGGTGGGAGGATTAGCGCAGCCGCCGAGGGTCAGCAGGAGCAGAGTGAAGTTGATTTTATGCATCATATTATACCGTCTTAGGCGAGTTTGGACGTCAATCTAAGGGAACAGCGCGGCCAGCACCAGCGTGAACAGAAAGGCCGAGACGCCGAGAATGGTCTCCATCGCCGTCCAGGTCTTGAGGGTCTGCGGCACGGTCATGCCTAAATATTCCTTGATCATCCAGAAGCCGGAATCATTGACGTGCGACAGGATCAGCGAGCCCGATCCGGCCGCCAGCACCAGCAATTCGGGTGAGACCGGTAGGGATGACGCGACGGCGATCGGCGCGACGGTGCCGGCCGAGGTGGTCAGCGCCACGGTAGCCGAGCCGGTGGCGACACGGATCGCCGCCGCCACCAGGAAGGCCAGCACCAGCGGCGAAACCTGCGCCGCGATGGCCTGGCGGGCGATGGCGGCGCCGACGCCGCTGTCGACCAGCACGCGGTTGAAGCCGCCGCCGGCGCCGATCACCAACAGGATGGCGGCGGTCGGGCCGAGGCAATCATTCATCTGCTTCAGCAGGTCGGCGCCGCTGAAGCCGCGCCGCAGCCCGAAGGTGACGCAGGCGACCAGCAGCGCGATCAACAATGCCACGACCGGATTGCCGATGAAGGCGAGAGTGGTTGCGACGAGGCTGTCCTTCGGCAGCGCAACCGCCGCCAGGCTGGCCGCCACCATCAAAGCGACCGGCAGCAGGATGGTCGCCATCGCGGCGGCGAAGCCGGGCGGATTGGCGGTGTTGGAGGTGCCGAGCTGATCGGCCAGCGGATTATGCGCCGGCAGCTCGATCCGCCGGGCGATCCAGGGGCCGAAAATCGGTCCGGCCAGAGCGGCGGCCGGCAGCCCGACGATCAGCGAATAGAGGATGGTCCGCCCGACATCGGCGTGGAAGGTGCCGACCGCCAGCATCGCCGCCGGGTGGGGCGGCACGATGCCGTGCACGATCGACAGGCCGGCCACCAGCGGAATGCCGACCTTGATCAGCGAGGTGCCGGTTTGCCGCGCCACCGTGAAGATCAACGGGATCAGCAGCACCAGCCCGACCTGGAAGAATACCGGTACGCCGACGATGAAGGCGACCAGCATGATCGCCCAATGGACGCGGCGTTCGCCGAACAGGCCGATCAGCGTGCGGGCGATAGTCTCGGCCCCGCCGGATTCGGCCAGCAGCTTGCCCAGCATGGTGCCCAGCGCCACCACCACGGCGATGAAACCGAGCACCGAGCCGACGCCGTCCTGAAAGGATTTGACGATACTGGTTGGCGCCATGCCGGCCGCCAGCCCCATCCCGCCGGAGCAGAGCAGCAAGGCGACGAAGGGATGCAGCTTGAGGCGGGTGATCAGCAGGACCAGGGCGAGGATCGCCCCGGCGGCGCAAAGCAGGAGAAGGCTGTCGCTCATGTCCCCCGCTTCGCCTCGTCAGGTCTTCTTCTTGCCGATCTTGGGTTCGGCGCCGGTCACCAGGCGCTGGATATTGGCGCGGTGGCGGATGATGGCCAGCACCGCCAGGATCAGCGCCGTCACCGTCACCCAGGTGTCGGACCAGATCAGGGCGTAGAAGGGCGACAGAGCCAGGGCGACCAGGGCGGCCAGCGAGGAATAGCGCAGCACAGCGGCAACCAGCAGCCAGGTTGCGCAGGCGGCGACACCGACCGGCCAGGCGACCGCCAGCAGCACGCCCAGGGTGGTGGCGACGCCCTTGCCGCCCTTGAAGCCGAGCCAGACGGGGAAATTATGCCCGAGCACCGCGAACAGCCCGGCGACCGCCGCCGCTTCCGGCGAGGCCAGGGCGGCAGCGGCGAGAGCGGCAAACGCACCTTTTCCGGAATCGAGGATCAGCGTGGCGGCGGCCAGGCCCTTATTGCCGGTGCGCAGCACATTGGTGGCGCCGATATTGCCCGAGCCGATGGTGCGGATGTCGCCCAGACCGGCCATGCGGGTCAGCACCAGCCCGAACGGGATCGAACCCAGCAGATAGCCGCCCGCAGCGGCGAGGATCAGCTCAACCATCGACATAGACCGAGCGGCCGTCGACGACGGTGCGCAGGATGCGGCCCTGCACCGGGCGGCCATCGAAGGGAGAGTTCTTCGATTTGCTGCGGAACTTGGCCGGATTGACCTTGCCGATGCGGTCGGCGTCGAACAGCACCAGATCGGCGGGCGAGCCGACCGTCAGCGTGCCGGCCTTGAGGCCGAGCAGGCGGGCGGGGCCCAGTGTCAGGCGTTCGATGACCTGCAGCAGGCTCATATGCTCGTTATGGAACAGCTCCAGCGAGATCTGCAGCAGGGTTTCCAGCCCGACGCCGCCGAATTCGGCCTGGGCGAAGGGCAGGCGCTTGCTGTCCTGGTCCTGCGGCGCATGGTCCGAGGCGATGGCGTCGATGGTGCCGTCCTGCAGGCCGCGCACGATGGCCAGGCGGTCATCCTCGCTGCGCAGCGGCGGCGACAGCTTGGCGAAGGTGCGGTAATCGCCGACCGCCAGCTCGTTGAGGGCGAAATAGGGCGGGGCGGTGTCGCAGGTGATCTTCAGGCCGCGCTTTTTGGCCTGGCGGACCAGGTCGACACCTTCCGCCGTCGAGATATGGGCGGCGTGATAGCGCCCGCCGGTACCGGCCAGCAGGCGGATGTCGCGCTCCAGCATGATGGCTTCGGCGGTGTTCGAGATGCCGGACAGGCCGAGGCGGGTCGACAGCTCGCCCTCATTCATCACGCCGCCGGCCAGGGCCGGTTCTTCCGGGTGCTGAATGATCAGCGCGCCGAAGGTGGCGGCGTAGGACAGCGCGCGGCGCATCATCAGCGGGTTGGCGATGGCTTTGGTGCCATCGGTAAAGCCCAGCGCGCCGGCCTCGGCCAGCATGCCGATCTCGGCCAGCTCCTTGCCCTCCAGCGCCTTGGTGGCGGCGGCATAGGGATAGACCTTGGCCAAGCCGTTCTTGCGGGCGATGCGGGCGACGAACTCCACCGCGGCGATGTCGTCGATGACCGGATCGGTATTGGGCAGGCACACCATCGTGGTGACGCCGCCCGCCACCGCGGCTTCGCCGGCGGAAGCCAGGGTTTCCTTGTGCTCTTCGCCGGGTTCGCGCAGCTGCACGCGCATGTCGACCAGGCCGGGCGCCAGGCAGGCGCCCTTGCAGTCGATCACGTCGGCGCCGGCCGGAGCGGAGGTTACATCCACACCCATGGCGACGATGGTCTCGCCGTCGGTGACCAGGCCGCCCTTGGCATCGAGGCCGCTGGCGGGGTCGAGCAGGCGGGCATTGAGATAGGCGATCTTGCCGGGAGCGGTGACGGACATCAGGCGGCTCCCTTGCTCAGGTTCGCGGTCAGCACGTCGAGGCAGGCCATGCGGACGGCGACGCCCATCTCGACCTGCTCGCGGATCACCGAGCGCTCGACGTCGTCGGCGAGGTCGCTGTCGATCTCGACGCCGCGGTTCATCGGGCCGGGATGCATGATCAGCGCGTCGGGCTTGGCCGCCGACAGCTTGTCGTAATCGAGGCCGAAGAAGTGGAAATATTCGCGGATCGAGGGGATGAAATTGCTGGTCATCCGCTCGTTCTGAAGGCGCAGCATCATAACGATATCAACATCTTTCAGGCCTTTCCTCATGTCGTGAAAGACCTCGACGCCCAGCGCTTCGGCCTTCGCCGGCAGCAAGGTGCGCGGGGCGATCAGGCGCACCTGGGCGCCCATCACGTTCAGCAGATGAATGTTCGAGCGGGCCACGCGGCTATGGCGCACATCGCCGCAGATGGCGACCGACAGGCCGTCGAGATGGCCCTTGCGGCGGCGGATGGTCAGGGCGTCGAGCAGGGCCTGGGTCGGATGCTCGTGCTGGCCGTCGCCGGCGTTGATCACCGCGCAATTGACCTTGTCGGACAGCAGCTTGGCGGCGCCGGAATCGGCATGGCGGACCACCAGGACGTCGATATGCATCGCGTTCAGGGTCATCGCCGTGTCGATCAGCGTCTCGCCCTTGGCCACCGAGCTGGTGCCCACCGTCATGTTGATGACGTCTGCGCCCAGGCGCTTGCCGGCCAGTTCGAAGCTGGTGCGGGTGCGGGTCGAGTTCTCGAAGAACAGATTGACCACGGTCTTGCCGATCAGGGTTGACAGTTTGCGGTCGGGGCCGCGTGAAACTTCTACGAAACGTTCGGATTGATCGAGAAGATACGAGATTTCGAGCGGGGAAAGCCCCTCGATACCGAGCAGATGTCGGTGCGGATAATTCATGTCGGTCATGAGCCGGGACTATAGGAGAGGGGCGGGGCGGCGTAAAGGGCGCCAAATAGGGAATAAATCGGTTTCGAAAGCGTAAACTGATCAGTACTGGCTTGCATGGGAAGACGTCGTTGAGCGAGAATCGCGGCGGGGATAGGGAAATAGCGATCCATGTCGATTGCGCCTAAGATTTTATTGTGCGGTTTGATCGGGCTCTGCTTGGCGGGTGCGCCGGCCGGAGCCATGCCGCTGGCTTATAAGATCAATCCGAATTCGACCGACATCGGCTTTACGGTCGATGTACTCGGCCTGACCACCTGTCAGGGCGAATTCTCGAAATTTTCGGGCAGCCTGACGCTGGATCTCGACCAGCCGGAATCCAGCGAAGTGGCGGTCAAGATCGATGCCGCCTCGGCTTCGATGGAATGGTCGGTGGCGACCGAGATGGTGCTGGGGCTGTCCTATCTCGACGCCGAGCATTATCCGGAACTGCAATTCGTCAGCGACCATGTGACGATGCTGGGCGACGGCAAAGTGCGGATGGATGGAACGCTGACCCTGCGCGGCATCAGCCATGGCGAAAGCTTCGTCGCCGATCTGTCCGACCGGCATTGGAACAAGGAACACAACGCCGAGGAGGCGGAGTTCACCGCCATCGGCACGGTTCACCGCAGCGATTACCGGATGGATCAGGACCGTTCGACGCTGGATGACCGGGTGACCTTCACCATCCACGCCCGGCTGATGTTGACCGAGCCGAGCTTCAACTCCGTTCAAGTTCGCTGAGGCGATAGCGCGCTTCGGCCAGATCGTCGCCGCTGGAGCGCAGGGTGCGGGTCAGGCATTCGATGACCAGCAGCATGCCGTCGGGCGCGCTGTCCATCATGCGGCTGAAGGATTCCTTCGACAGAACGGTGCAGGTGGCGTCTTCGGTGACGTAGGCGCTGGCCATGCGCGGGCTATCGTCGATCAGCCCCATCTCGCCGAACAGGCCCCATTTTTGCACCTGGCCGATCACGATGCGCTTGCCGGTGATCATCTTGAAGATCTGCACGCTGCCGGTCTCGAGGATATAGGCGGCGTCGGCCTGCTCGCCCTGCTTGAAGATGGTGGTGCCGCGCGGAAAGGTCACGCGCTCGGGCAGTCCTGACCGGGACGGGCTTTTGGTCCGGCCGTATTCACCCACTCCGCTCATCGCCACCCTCTGTCCCAACAAGCCGTAGCTGAACATAGAACAACTCCGTCACCAATAAAAGCGCACGCAATTATTGGCGGGTTGCTTCAAGGCATTATTGTGGCAGGGTCAGGGTCGTTTCAGGGCGTCCAGCGCGCCTTGCAGAATGTAGGCGGCGGCCAGCTTGTCGACCAGTTCGGCACGGCGGGCGCGTGAGGCGTCGGCTTCCAGCAGGGTGCGGGTGACCGCGGCGGTCGACCAGCGTTCGTCCCAGAAGCCGATGGGGATGTCGCGCATCTTCAGCAGATTGGTGGCGAAGCTGCGCGACGATTGGCAGCGCGGCCCCTCGGTGCCGTCCATGCTGACCGGCAATCCGATCACCAGGCCGCCGACCTCATGCTTGGTCACCAGGGCCAGCAAAGCCTCGGCATCCTGGGTGAATTTCTTGCGGGCGATGGTCTGCAAAGGTGTGGCGATGGTGCGGCTGACGTCGGACAAAGCGAGCCCGATGGTCTTGGTGCCGAGGTCGAGACCCAGCAGCCGCTGATCGCGGGAGAGAAGCGCGGGAAGGTCGGAAAGGGGAAGAACTGACATGGCGCCACCCTAACGCGCGGGCTCTCAGAGCGCCAGAACGTGATAGGAGAGGGTCGCGGTGGAGAGATCGTGCAGGCCGGTCAGTTCCACCATTCCATAGCTGCCCGTCGAACCCAGGGATTCCACGACATAGGTGTTGCCGGCGAACTGGAACCAGCTGATGGCGCCGCTGGCGAGGCTGGTGGCCGCGGTGACGAAGTCGGTCAGCACCGAGCCGGTCTTGATCTGCGCCGCGGCGGCGCTGCCATTGGCCCAGGCTTCGGTACTGGGGGCGGCGGTTCCGACAAGGGTCAGCGAGTCGCCGTGCGCGGCGCCGGAGATGGCGGTGTACTCGCCCGTCTGCGTCAGCGCTTGCAGATTTATGCGATTTCCGCCGGTGCCCGACAGGGTGACGTAATTGGTTCCGGTGCCGAGGAAGATATCGTTTTTGGTTCCTCCGACCGAGAGGGTGTCTCCGCCGGCGAGGCCGGAGACGTCGATATAATTGCTGCCGCCCGAAATGTGGATCGTCGCCTCCGCGCTGCTGGCGGCGCTGGCGCCTCCGCCGGCCTGAATGTCCTGACCGCCGGCCAGGGCCGTCAGGCTGAAGGTGGCGCCTGCGGCCAGGTTCGTGTCGGTGACGTTCAGGATGCCCGTGCCGTCGGTGATGGCGACGCCGCCGGCGGCGTATTGCGCCGTGATCTTCAGGGTGCCGGTATAGGAGGTGGTGTTGAGGGTGGCGATCTGCCCGTCGGGGGCCTGGAGGTCGAGATTGGCCGCGCCGGTCAGCGTCAGATTGGACAGGCTGGTATCCGACAGCTGCAGCAGATCGGTCTTGACGAAGGTCCCGGTGTCGATAGTCAGTGCGTGATAGCCCGGCGCGGCGAGCACGGGGGCACCGACGCTGTGGGTGATGGTGGCGGTTTCGGTTTTCGCGCCGCTGACCGTGAAGGTCTCGGGAATGGTGAAGTTGCCCGCGGTTCCGGTGACGCTGATCTGGGCTGGGCCGGTACCGCCCGGATAAGTCATGGGATAGGTCTTGCCCAGGTAATATTGCAGCTGCGCGGACAGGATCTGCAGGATCTCGCTGGCTGTTTCGCCCGACGTGATCGTCGTGGAGACGTTGACGCCATCCAATGTCCAGCTGACCACGTCTCCGGAGGTGAAGGTGCCGCCCAGCGTCAGCGTATCGACCGGCGCGCTGGTGCCGGTGGCGGTGCCGGTCGCCAGTTCCACGGTCAGCGACGTGCTGGCCGAGCCGGCCGCGGTGGCGGACATCTGCAGCGTCACACCATATCCGTTTTCACCGGAGGCATAATTGTAGGTCAGCAGCTGTGCCGCCGAGGTGCCGGTGAGCACGACGTTTCCCGAGGTCAGGGGGCCCTGGACGATGATCGGCGCGCCTGTGGCCGTGAGCGTCGGCACGTCGAGGGTTCCCGTCGCGGAATCGCCCAGTTCCAGCACCTGGAACCCGCTCACATACTTGCTGTAGGCGGCAGGGGACGGATTGGCGTAATCGATCAGCAGCACATTGATGTCGCCCGGGGTGCCGGCAAGCTTGAACCCAGGGTCGGACCCCAGCTGGGAGGTCTGCGTTTCGACCAGGGGAACGGCGATCTGCTGAAGCGGCGTCGTTCCGCCATAACCCGGCAGGGACAGCGACAAGGTGAAATTGCCGGAAAGCCCCTGGTTCTGGAGGTCGGACAGCAGGAAGGTCAGGGCAGCGGAACCGCCGGAGACGGTGACTGATCCCGACAGATTGCTCGCCAGGCCGCTGCCCGAGACCAGCGCCGAAGCAGCCAGTCCGTCGACCTTGTAGTCGAGCACCGTGCCGTCGGGCAGACCGGCGCCGATGGTGAAGGTGACCAGGCTGCCTTCGGTGATGCTTTTGGGCGACGATGCGGTGATCGTGACGATGCCGGTGCCGGGAATGGCGGAAACAGGATTGCCGCCGGTCAGGGCGGACAGGCCGTTATTGGCCAGGCCGGCGACGATGGAAGGGCTGGCATCCTGCAGATATTCCGGCGAATTGGCGAATTCCTGCATGACCGCCGCGACCGGCGTAGGGTTCACCGTGTTGAGCTGCGCCATGTAAGCCGACCATTCGTCGTAAGAGGGCTTACGGTTCAGGATGTTCTGGTAAAACGCGTAGACGTCGAAGCTCGCCCATTCGCTATTGGCCGGCAGGTTCGCTTCCGGAGCGCTCACGAAGTCCTGGGCGATGATGTTCCAGGTCGATTGCGGAACGGCCGCCGCGCCCTGGGCGATCTGGGCGGCGCTCAGGCCCTGTTCGGCCATGGCGACGTAATATTGGATTTCGAAAGGGGCGGGTGCCCGGTCGAGGGCAGCCTGGTAATAGCGGACGACCTGCTGCGCGATGCCGGATTCCGCCGAAGTGGCCATGGCGGTGGCGGCGGCATAGACCGATCCGCCGCTTTGCGGGTGCTGGGCGAGCCAGCCGGCGGCGTTTGCATTGGCGAGGGTGGAGGATTCGAAAAGAACGTTTTCGAGCAGGCTGACGGTTTGCGCCGTAGTGATCGTCACGCTTGATCCCCTTCATCGCGATGTGACGGATGAAACATACTTGAGAAGGGTTGAACCGCAAAGTTATACGCGCGCCGTAATTGCGCCGTTACAGCGGAGATTGCGCCCGACGACCGCCTGTGTCGCGGTCCTAGGCAAGGCGGCCAGCCTTGCGGTCGGCCCGCGACTTGGCGGATCGCCTACCCGCAACGCGATGCAAACGTTGCGGGGGTGGGAAATCCAGGCTAATTTCCGCGCTCGATTTTCCGCATTCCGCGAGAGGTTTTCCACCCCATGTCCCTGGACAAAGACACCGTCAAGAAGCTGGCGACCCTCGCCAGGCTCGATCTG
>JAJPHO010000077.1 GCA_021325215.1 Alphaproteobacteria bacterium | reverse complement strand
TCATCGTCACCGGCATCAGCGCCAGCCTGAAGAGCGCGCGGGCCACCAAGATGGAATCGTCGGGCATCGTCGATTCGATCGCCACCGAGGATATCGGCAAGCTGCCGGATACCAATCTGGCCGAATCGCTGCAGCGCATCACCGGCGTCTCGATCGACCGCTCCGGCGGCGAGGGCGCCTTCGTCACCGTGCGCGGCTTCGGTCCCGAATTCAACACGGTGCTCGTCAATGGCCGACAGATTGCCACCCCCACCGATCCCAGCCAGGCGAGCGGCCGTGCTTTTTCTTTCGACACCTTGGCCTCGGAACTGGTCTCCGGCGTCGACGTCTACAAATCCTCGACCGCGACGCTGCAATCGGGCGGCGTGGGTGCCACGGTCAACATCAAGACCGCCCGTCCGTTCGATTATTCCGGACTGAAAGGGTCGGCCTCGGTCAGCGGCGATTACGATTTCAACAGCAGCAAGAGCGCCCCGAACGGCTCGTTCCTGGTCAGCGACAATTTCGACGGGAAATTCGGTGCGCTGGTCAGCTTCACCTATCAGGAACGCCATGACCGGCTGAACCAGGCCCAGACCGACGGCTGGCTGGTCAATCCGAGCATTCCCGCCGCCGCGATCAATGGCGGCGCCGGCGTCGCCAGGACCCCGACCAATCCGCAGGGCAACATCTTCATCCCGCAGGATTTCAACGAGATCGTGACCTTCGAGGACCGCCAGCGCATCGGCGGCACCCTGGTCTTCCAATATGCCCCGACCGAAAATCTGGTGCTGACCCTGGACTCGCTCTATTCGCAGTTCAAGGACACGACGGATGCCCGTTCGTTCGGCCATTGGTTCACCGCCTCCAGCCTCGATAGCGTCACCACCGACCCCAACGGCACCGCGATCGACATGACGCAGAGCTCGGGTCTGGGTGACGATTTCCACGACAAGAAGTTCGATAAATTCACCAAGACCGGCGATCTCGGCTTCAATGCCGACTGGGACATCACCGACAATCTCAAGATGGTGTTCGACGGCAGCTATTCACGCGCGGTCGAGGACCCCAGCGGCGGCGACGAATCCTATCTGACCCTGCTGGGCTACAATGCGGCCTATGGTTCCTATCCGGCGCCGTCGACCACCTATGTCAACAATACCGGCAACATCCTGCCCTACACCACCTGGTCGAACGCGCCGGGCGGCGTCGCCGGCGGCACCCACCCCCTGTTCCAGCATGTGATGCTGCTGCGCGGCTATGGCGTGGACGACAAGGTCGGGCAGGCCCGGCTCGATTTCACCTATAAGGGCGACGATGCCGGAATGGGCCTCACCAAGATGCGCTGGGGCTTCTATTTCTCGCACGACGACAAGAATACCGGGCTCTATTCCAACGATGGCGGTACCGGCTGCACCACCTGCGGCTACACCATTCCCGCCCCGGCCAGCGTGCCGATCAGCGTGTTCAGCACCGGCAGCGGATTCCTCAGCGGCATCAGCGGATCGGGCAATCTGCTGAACAAATGGCTGACCTTCAATGGCGACACCCTGTTCAACGCCATCACGGCG
This sequence comes from Alphaproteobacteria bacterium, assembly GCA_021325215.1. Lineage (GTDB taxonomy): Bacteria > Pseudomonadota > Alphaproteobacteria > Rhodospirillales > Magnetospirillaceae > JAJPHO01. The sequence goes on along the minus strand of JAJPHO010000077.1, from coordinate 54,391 downwards.
CAGCAGCGGGCGCTGAACCCGAACTTCACCTTCGCCCCGCCCGAGGTGAACGACACCGACGTGGTCGAACAGGTGCAGGGCGCCTATCTCGAAGGCGAATTCGGCGGCAATTTCTTCGGCCGTCCGATGAAGGGCGTGCTGGGTGCCCGGGTCGAGACGACCTTCTCGGACATCAGCGGCTTGTCGACCAATTTCAACCAGCTGGCCAAGATCCTGACCGATCCGACCCAGTATCAGGTTCTGACCGGCGGCACCGGCACGGTCGGGCAGCATAATCACTACACCGACATCCTGCCCAATTTCTCGCTGCGCTGGGACGTCACCGACCAGCTGGTCACCCGCGTCGCGGCGTCGCAGACCATCACGAGGCCGACGCTGGAAGATCTGTCGCCGGTCACCACCCTGGTCACGCTGCGCCCCGGCGATTTCGCCGCCAGCAGCGGCAATGCCAATCTGAAGCCGTTCAAATCGAACAATCTCGATCTGTCGGCCGAATATTACTACGGCAAGACCAACTATGTTTCGCTCGGCGTCTTCTATAAGGACGTCACCAACTTCATCGTGCTGAACCAGCATACCGGCACGGTCGCGTCGGCCAGCGGCGCGCCGCTGATCGATCCCGGCACCGGATTGCCGGCGCAATTCTCGATCACCGCGCCGGAGAACGGGCAGGAAGCGCAGGTCAAGGGCATCGAGGCGGCTTATCAGCAGGCGCTGTGGGATACCGGCGTCGGGTTCCAGCTCAACGGCACCTATGCCGAAACCGACCACAATCTCGACGCCCAGAACCTGTCCAACAGCTTCGCCGTCACGGGCCTGTCCAGCTCGGCCAACGCCGTGCTCTATTACGACAAGGGGCCGTACGAGGCCCGACTGGCGGTCAATTGGCGCGACAAGTTCCTGCAATATATCGCCCCGCCGCCCCTGAACGGCGCCGGTCAGGCGGTGACCCAGGTGCGGCCGCGCTACCAGTTGGATTTCGGCTCGACCTATCACGTCACCGACTATGCCAGCGTGTTCTTCAACGCGGTCAACATCACCAACACGCCGCTGCTGAAATATGCCTATTATGGCAATCAGTTCCTGTATGCCGAAGACAGCGGTGTGCGCGTCAATTTCGGGGTGAGGGCCAATTTCTGACCCATGAACGAGCGTATAAAATCGGTATGCGTCGTCGGCGGCGGATCAGCGGGATGGCTGGCCGCCGCCGTCATTGCCGCGCGGCACCGCCAGGGTCATGAGGATGATCTTGCTGTCACGCTGATCGAGAGCGAGGCGATCGGCATCATCGGCGTGGGCGAGGGAACCTGGCCGACCATGCGCAACACCCTGCGCAAGATCGGCGTATCAGAGACCGACTTCTTCCGCGAATGCGACGTCTCCTTCAAGCAGGGCGCCAAATTCACCCGCTGGGTGACCGGGGCCGAGGATGATTTCTACTATCATCCCCTGGTCCTGCCGGAGGGGTTTCCCTCCCTCGACCTGGCCTCTTTCTGGAACCATTACGCGGCTGGCAACGAGGCGGTGCCGTCCTTCTCGGACGCGGTCTGTTTCCAGGAGGCGGTGTGCGAAGGGGGCCTGGCGCCCAAGCTGATCACCACGCCGGAATATGGCTGCGTCGCCAATTACGCCTATCACCTCGACGCCCATAAATTCGCGCATTTCCTCAGGAAGCACTGCATCGAGAAACTCGGCGTGCGGCATGTGGTGGACGAGGTCGATGACGTCGTCCTCGACGGGAAGGGGGATGTCGCCCATCTCGCGACCCATCGGAACGGCCCGCTGGCGGCGGATCTGTTCGTCGATTGCACCGGTTTCCACGCGCTGCTGATCGGCAAGGCGCTCGGCGTTCCGTTCCGCTCCTGCCAGGACGTGCTGTTCATCGACCGGGCGCTGACCGTGCAGGTCCCGTACGACACGCCGGACCAGGAGATCCCGCCCTATACCATCTCGGCGGCGCAATCCAACGGCTGGATTTTCGATATCGGCATCCAGACCCGGCGCGGCGTCGGCTATGTCTATTCCACCGCCCACACGACGAAGGAGCGGGCCGAGGCCGATCTCGCCGCCCATGTCGGTCCGGCCATCGAAAAACTGCAGCCGCGCGAGATCCCGATCCGCTCGGGCCACCGCGAGATTTTCTGGAAGGGCAATTGCGTCGCCGTCGGCCTGTCGGCGGGGTTCCTCGAACCTCTGGAAGCCTCCGCCCTGGTGCTGATCGAGCTCTCGGTCGAGATGATCAGCGCGATGCTGCCGGCGACGCGCGACACCATGGACATCACGGCGCGGCGCTTCAACGACGTGACCCGCTACCGCTGGGACCGCATCATCGATTTCCTCAAGCTGCACTATGTGCTGAGCAAGCGCACCGACAGCGCCTTCTGGGAAGATAACCGCGATCCCGCCACCATCCCGGAAAGCTTGCAGGAACAGCTGGCCCTGTGGCGCTACCGCGCTCCCGGCGACCAGGATTTTTCCAGCAACAGCGAGATGTTCCCGGCCGCCAGCTATCAATATGTGCTGTTCGGCATGGGCTTTAAGATGGATCTCAGCGAACGGGGCTATCTGGTGCGCGACGGCGTCCGGGCGGAGGAGGCGTTCCGCCGCAACGCCGCGCTCAAGGAGAAATGGACGCGCAGCCTGCCGAAGAACCGGCAGCTGATCGAGAAGATCCGCGAATTCGGCATGCAGAGGGTATGACATGCATCTGGTCGAGCTTTCCCGCCAGCATCATGGAGGTCTTCGCCTCGATCCGGCCCGCATCGGCGAGCAGGTGGCGCGCTGCCACATGGTGCCGCTGGTGATCAGCGAATTCCGCCGCGCCTTGGCCGATTTCCCCATCGTCCTGGCCAAGAGCGCGGAGACGGGCCGTTTCTCGCCCTATGCCCTGATGGGATTGTCGCCGGAGGAGAATCTGTTCTGGGACGGCACTCGCCTCGATGCCGCTCATGTGCCGCTCAATCTCAGCCGCCTGCCCTTCGCCATCGGCATCGATCAGCAGCCGGACGGCGCGGTGCGCAATGCGGTCTGCGTCGATATGGAAAGCCCGCTGGTCAGCGAGTCCGGTCCGGAGGCGCTGATCGACGGCCAGGGCCGCGACACCGCCTATTTTCTCGGGGTGCAGAAGGTGCTGCACGAACTGCTGAGCTACAAGCTGATGACCGAGCAGTTCGTCCAGACCCTGGCCGACCGCGACCTGATCGCCGAAATGCGCCTGAACATCGTCCTCGAAAGCGGCAAGCCGCTGGTGCTGACCGGGCTTTACGGCCTCGACGAGGACAAGTTCAACCGCCTGCCCGACGCCACGGTCACCGAGTTCCGCCAGCACGGCTATCTGACGCCGGCCTATGCGATGATGCTGTCGACGGCGCGCATCCAATCCCTGATCGACCGGCGCAACCGGGCCGAGGCGGGAGACCGGGCGTGGTTCCAATAGAGGCGTTCCGCTTCAATCCCGCCGCATCGGCGATTCCCGTCGCGATCGGCGCCGCGGCGGCGCCGCTTCTGGTGGTCGACGACGTGTTCGCCGATCCGGTTGCCGCCCGTGCCGCTGCGCGGCTGCAAGGGCCGGCTCAGCCCCGTCCGAACGATTTCTATCCGGGATCGCGCCATCCTCTGCCGGGGGAATTTTTGCAGTCCTTCGTCGGATGGCTGAACAGCCTGGTTCCCACGTCGGGCCCGGCCCATGGCTTCGTCTCGATCGTCAACAAGCCGGCTGCCGAATTGCTGCCGATCCAGACCCTGCCGCATTTCGACACCACCGACGAAGAGATCTTCGCCGCGGTGATCTATCTGTTCGAAGAGGGCTTCGGCGGCACCTCCTTCTATCGCCACCGCGCGACCGGCTATGAGCTGCTGAGCGCGCGGACCGAGCCGCTCTACCGGGCCGCCTTGCGCCGCGACGTGGCCGATCCGGCGGCGATTCCCCGGCGCTACCGTAATGGCGATGACGCGCTGTTCGAGCGGATCTACCGCCAGGAGCCGCGCTTCAACCGCATGGTTCTTTACCCTGCGCGACTCCTGCATGCCGGCGACATCGAGCCCGATTATCCGGGCGTCGCCGGTATCGCAGATGGGCGGCTGACGCTCACCCTGCTGATAAGGCGGAAGCCAACATAGACGCACCCCGCGGTGTTTTACCCCCATCCCGCTGCGATAAATTTCGGGCATCGTGTCGCGCCGGCCACAGCGCGGAAATCCGCGCTTGTAAAGTCGCTGGATCTCGGTTTTTGCTGGCGTATGAACAGGGTTTCGGACGAGCGGGCGATCTGGCTGGCGAGGCAGGTCATGCCCCATGAGCCAGGATTACGCGGTTGGCTGGCGCGCCGGGGTATCGCCGAACACGATATCGACGACATCGTCCAGGAAACTTACGCCAAGCTGGTCGTGCTGCCCTCCATCGACGCCATCCGTGATCCGCGCAGCTACACCTATCAGGTCGCCCTGTCGGTGCATGTCACCAATCTGCGGAAATCCAACGTCATCCCGATCAAGGTGATCCCGCATTTCGAGCAGGCCAGCATCGCCGCGCCCGATCCGTCGCCCGAGCAGGTGGTCGGCGACCGTGGCGAGCTGGAGCAATTGGCCCGCGCCCTGGCCAAGCTGCCGGAGCGCTGCCGGGCGGTGTTCATGGCGCGCCGGGTCGAAGGATTGTCGCACCGGGAAACCGCGCAAAAGCTGGGAATCAGCGAAAAGACCGTCGAAAAGCACATGGCCCGCGGCATTCGTCATCTGATGGACATATTCGGGCGTGGGGGAAAAAGCCCCGCCGCCGCGTCTATGGAGCGGTTGGAACGAACGGAACGGCATCATGGCGCATAGACTCACCAGTGCCGAAATCGACGATCTCGCCGCCGAGTGGGCGGCCAAGCTCGATCATCGCGCTTTGTCGGCGGAGGAGGAGACGGCGCTCGGCGCCTGGCTCGACGCCGATCCGCGCCATCTCGGCGCCTTCGCCAAGGCCCGCGCCGTCGCTGTGCACAGCCAGCGCGCCGCCGCGCTCGGGCGGGGCTTTGCCGCCGGACAGATCGATACCGGCCGCCGCCGCTTCCTGGCTTTCGGCGCCGCCGCGGCCGCATCGGTTGCGGTCGCCGGAACCATGACCTGGCGCTGGCTGCGCTGGGATAATTTCGTCACTCAGATCGGCGAGACGCGGATCGTGCCGCTGGTCGACGGCTCGGTGATCACCCTCAATACCGATTCCCTGGTCTCGGTGCGCTATTCCGGCACCAGCCGCCAGATCAGATTGCTGCGCGGCCAGGCCCTGTTCGACGTGGCCAAGGATGCCGCCCGGCCCTTTACCGTCGAGGCCGGCGATACGTCGGTGCGCGCGGTCGGCACCAGCTTCAGCGTCAGCCGCCTGGACGACCGTCCGGTCGAGGTGCTGGTGCGCGAGGGTGTGGTCGAAATCAAGCGCGAGGATGATTCCGGCCCGCCGGTGCGCGCCGCCGCCAATACCCGCGCCGTGGTCGAACATCATGCGGCGGTGGTGCCGGCTGCGGTCGACGCCGCCACCATCTCGCGCGAGACCGCCTGGCAGATCGGCCGCATCTCCTTCGAGGGCGAGACGCTGAGCCAGGCCGCCGGTGAATTCGCCCGCTACAGCGAAATCCGCATCGTCATCGAGGACCCCGAGATCGGGGCGCATACGGTCACCGGCCTGTTCGTCTCCAACGATCCGGTCGGTTTCGCCAAGGCGATCGCGCTGTCGCTCAATCTCAAAGCCGAGGTCAGCGAGACCGCCGTTCGACTGTCGAAATAGAACCCCAGTGGAGATCACGGGGTTCTGATGGGGGTAAAACGCAGCGGCGTGCGTCTACGACCCAGAAGCCGGAAAAGCCGGCACGCATAATACCGGAGGAAACGATGCGGTTTGGTGAAAGAAAGGCGCTGCTCCTGTGCGGCGTGGCGGGCGGCGTGCTGCTCTCCGCGACGGGAGCGTTCGCGCAGGTGCGGACCTTCGACGTGCCGTCGGAATCGGCGGTCAAGGCCATCCCCGAACTGGCGCGCCAGGCCGGGGTGCAGATCATTGCCTCGGCGGACGAGCTGAAAGGCGTCGTGACGCCGGCCGTGCGCGGTTCGCTCGACGTCCATGCCGCCCTGCAGCAGCTGATCGCCGGCACCGACATGCGCATCATCTCCGACGACGGCCAGACCATCGTCCTGAAGTCGCCCGCCAAGAAAGCCAAATCCGCCCTCAATGACGGGCCGGTGCTCGAACCCGCCGCCCAGCAGGGCCCCGCCGTCGCCCAAGTCCCGGCGCCGCCCGCGCCGGACGCGGCTCCCGAAGGCGCCGACGAGCTGCAGACCATCGTGGTGACCGGCTCGACGTCCAAGCGCACCGTGCTGAACGCCTCGCTGGCGGTCACCGCGCTGAACAGCGCCGATCTCGACCAGAAGGCGCCGCGCGGCACCGACGACGTGCTGGAAATGGTTCCCGGCATCTTCGTCGAAGGCACCGCCGGTCCGGTCTCGAACAATTACTCGGTGCGAGGCCTTCCCGGCGGCAGCCAGAAATTCATCCGTCTGATCGAGGACGGCATGCCGGCCATCTATGGCGGCCTGAACGACGACGAAGTGTTCCAGAACGACATTTCGATCGATCACGTCGAAGCGCTGGAAGGCGGCAGCTCGGGCATCCTGACCCCCAATGCGGCGGGCGCCTCGATCAACTTCATTTCGCGCAAGCTGAACTTCGACCAGGGCGGCGGCATCGCCCGCATCACCGGCACCACCTATGGCGACCGCCGCGCCGACATCTGGTATTCGGCGCCGGTTCCCGGCCTGAAGGACACGGCCTTCGCCGTCAGCGGCTATTACGACAGCGATCCGGGCACCCGCAGCTCGCCGTTCCGCTACGACACCTATCACATGAAGGTTCAGCTCGAGCACCATTTCGAGGACGACGCCTCGGTGCGCCTGACCTACAAGACCTGGGATGAGCACGACCCCTATTACGCGGATCAGCCTTACGCCTATAACAACGGCAAGATCAGCAGCATTCCCGGCCTCAACACCCAGTCGGGCAGCATCATCGGCAAGGGCCTGGGCAGCATCACCGTTCCGGATTCCTGCGCTTCGGGCGAATGCTTCCGCACCTTCAGCGAGTCGGAAGGCATCCACGCCACCGGCAATGAATACCGTATCGACGCCGACAAGGCGTTCAACGATTCCCTGTCGACCTTCGTCAAGGCGCGCTACACCGAAACCCATTGGGATTTCAACGGCGTGTTCGCCGGCAGCGGCACCGGCAATGCCGGCCTGGCCACGGCCGAATCCTATCTGACCAACAATGCCAACTCGCCGATTCAGAGTCTGCTGCAGGCGGGCCAGACCGCCTTCCCGACCGCGACCCAGTTCGGCATCAAGAACCTGACCACCGGCCAGGTCACCGCCGCCTCCAACGTCGCGGCGCTCAACGCGCTGAACGGCAACGGCCTGCTGCAGCAGACCGTGCTGAACCACCAGCTGATCCGCGAGACCGATTTCGGCAGCGATTTCGGCGCCAAGTGGGATTATCAGGGCAACAGCTGGTCCAACAGCCTGACCGTCGGCGGCATGATCTATGCCACCCATCAGACCAACGACCAGTCGGGTGTCGCCACCGTGGTCAATGGCGTGTCCAACAATGCCGACCTCTACGACATCGTGGCGCTGAACGGCGCCGGCAATGTGGTCGGCACGCTGAGCAATAACGGCCTGATCAGCTATGGCGATTGGGGCGCCGGCATCAGCGCCTATAACCAGTCGTCGAAGTCGGTTTATGTGAATGACGAATTCACCTGGAACGAACGGCTGCACGTCGATTTCGGTCTGCGCTACGAGCGCGAGGATCAGAGCTCGGCGGCCGGCAACAGCTCGTCCCAGCCGATCCCGGCCGGCGTCGGCGGCGTGGTGCAGGTCAATCCCAACGCGTTCAACGGCACCTATTCCTATGCCTCGGGCCATGAATCGCCGATCGACGTCACCGCCGGCATCAACTACACCATCGCCTCGAACCTGTCGGTTTATGGCCGCTACGAGCACGCCTATCAGACCAATGGCGAAAACGCCGAGGCCATCGGCGTCACCCTCTACGAGGCGGGCGTTACCTACTCGGATTATGGCCTGACCGGAACCGTGCGCGGCTTCCGCACCGAGTTCAACAATCAGAGCTGGAGCGGCGGCGTCAATCCGGCCAACCCGAATCTGAACCAGGGCTTCTTCGGCGATTCCGACACCAACGGCGTCGATCTCGACCTGTTCTACCGTCCTCAGTACGAGCCCCTGAAGGCCTTCGCGGTGCACGCCCAGGCAACCTTCCAGGACCCGACCTTCAGCAATGTGAAGACCGGCCTGATCGACATCAACGGCCAGAATATCGGGGCGCAGGTCAACAGCTTCTATGACGGCAAGACGCCGGGCGTGACCCCGCAGGTGATGTACACCATCACGCCGGAATACGACCTGCCCGACAATCTCGGCCAGATCTATATGCGCTACAAATATATCGGCCGCATCTATGCCGATAACGGCGATCAGGTTCCGCTGCCCGGCTATGGCGTGCTGACCATCGGCGGCCTGTGGAACGTGACCCCGGGCACCACGCTGAATGTCAGCGTCGACAACGTCACCAACGCGCTGGGCCTGACCGAGGGCAATCCCCGCCAGGGCTTTACCCAGTCGGTCGTCAGCGGCTATTTCTATGGCCGCGGCATCGTCGGTCCGACCGGCATGGTGTCGCTGACGGCTAAGTTCTAACCCCCGCCCACCCATCTGGGGTCTAGGGGCGGCGAGCGTAGCCAAGTGCGTTCGCCGCCCATTTTTCTGGGGAACCAGCAATGTCAGACCGGCGTATCCGGAAAGTCGTGATCCTCGGCGGCGGCACTGCCGGCTGGATGACGGCCGCGGCCCTGGCCAAGGTCAACAACCCGGCGCAATTCTCCGTCACGCTGATCGAGTCCGACGAGATCGGCATCATCGGCGTCGGCGAAGCGACCATCCCGACCATCCACTGGTTCAACCGGCTGGTCGACATCAACGAAGCCGACTTCCTGCGCGAGACCCGCGCCACCTACAAGCTGGGCATCGAGTTCGTCGGCTGGAACGGCGCGGACAGCCGCTATTTCCATCCGTTCGGGCGCTATGGCGCGCCGGCCGATCAGCAGATGTTCTTCCATCGCTGGATTCGCGCCCATCAGGCGGGTGAAGCCGCGCCCTATCAGGATTATTCGCTGACCACCCTGGCGGCGATGGACGGCAAGTTCGGGCCGCCCGCCGGCGATCCCAATTCCATCTTCTCGACCCTGGGCTGCGCCTATCATTTCGACGCCGGGCTCTATGCCCGATATCTGCGCCGCTATTCCGAAGCGCGCGGCGTCGTCCGCGTCGAAGGCAAGGTCGAGACGATCGGGCGGAATGCCGAAACCGGCTTCATCACCGCGCTGACCACGCATCGCGGCGAGGTGATCGAGGGTGATCTCTTCATCGATTGCTCGGGCCTGCGCGCCTTGCTGATCGAAGGCGCCTTGCAGGCCGGTTTCGAGGATTGGACCCATTGGCTGCCATGCGACCGTGCGCTGGCGGTGCCGTGCGAGCGGGTCGCCGATCCGATCCCCTATACCCGCGCCACCGCCCATCCGTTCGGTTGGCAATGGCGTATCCCGCTGCAGCACCGCACCGGCAACGGCATGGTCTATAGCAGCGCCTTCGCCTCGGACGACGAGGCCGCCGCCGTGCTGCTGGCCAATCTCGACGGCAAGGCTTTGGCCGATCCGCGCCCGATCCGCTTCAAGACCGGGCGTCGCAGGAAGAGCTGGGTCAAGAACGTCGTCGCCATCGGCCTGTCGAGCGGCTTTCTCGAACCGCTGGAATCGACCTCGATCCATCTGATTCAGAGCGGCATCGCCAAGCTTCTCTCGCTGTTCCCGACCAAAGATTGTCCGGAAGAAACCGCCGATCAGTTCAACCGCGTCTATGGCGCGGACGTCGAATCGGTACGCGATTTCCTGGTGCTGCATTACAAGCGCACCGAAGGCCGCGGCGAGCCCTTGTGGCGCCAGTGCCAGGCGATGGCGGTGCCGGACGGGCTGACCGCCAAGGAAGCCCATTTCACCCGCACCGGCCGCATCGTTCTCTCCACCGATGAACTGTTCCGCGAGAGCAGCTGGTTCGCCGTGATGATGGGGCAGGGGCTGCGGGCGCGGGATTACAACCCGCTGCTCGACTGCTTCTCCGACGCCGACAACAAGGCCCATCTGTTCCGTGTGCGCGAGCAGATCGCCAAGGCGGCGGCCAGCCTTCCCTCCCATGAAGAGTATCTTCGCAGACTGATAGGGTCAGCCCGATGAAAGCGTTCCGTTCCCTTGCCCTGATCCTCGCTCTGGCGGCGCCTGCTTATGCCGAGGAGCCGTTCCATTACGAGATCAAGGAAGGTCTGAACCTCAACGAGTTCCTGCGCGAAGGGAAAGTGTCGGCGCATCTGCTGCTGCGCTCCGGGCATGAGCCGCGCTTCCTCACCGCCTTCCCGGCGGGCAATAGCGGCGCCGGATTGTGGTTCGAGCCGGTCGAGGGCGATCCGCAATGGGTGGTCAACCAGGCGCCGCAGGCGGTCATGCTGCGCGATGGCGCCGGGCGTCCGCTTTACGGCATCACCGTCGACGCCAGCCTTAAGACCCCGGTCCTGGCGCCGAAGCAGGCGGTGCTGTCCAGCGTGCGCTTCCTGCGCGACTATCAGGGCAAGGCCCCTATCCCCAATGAGATTCTCGTCTCGCCCTCGCACCAGGATAATCGCCTGGTCTGGTCGCGCGACCGTCTGGATGGGGCTGCCGGCTATCGCCTGACCGTCGAAGTGACCGGCGGGACTCTCGGCGCGGACGGCAAGATCCTGGCCGGTCCCGATGGAACGATCCGTCTGAAGTTCACCGCCGCTTCGGGTGAGACGCCGCTGACTCCCTTGTCGGGCGCTGCGCTGCTCAAGGACAATGCTGCCGCCGATCCGGCGGCCCGTAATGCCCTGACCTTTCTCAGCTATCGCGAAAAATTCCTCGCCGGCTCCTGGCGTTTCGACACCTATTTCGGCCGCGACACCTTGATGTCGATGCGCCTGCTGCTGCCGGTGCTGGCGCCCGAGGCCGCCGAGGCCGGATTGGGCTCGGTGCTGTCGCGCCTCGACGAGGCGGGCGAAGTGGCGCATGAGGAAGGCATCGGCGAGTATGCCCTGGTCAAGGGAGGCATCGCCAAGCCGCTCAACGACTACACCATGATCGACGGCAATTACATGCTGCCGGCGGTGGCCGCCGCCTATCTGCTCGACGATGCGCAGGGCCAGCTGCGCGCCGCCGATTTCCTCGCCAAGGACGGCAATGGCGCGGCGCTGGTGCGCAATCTCGGCTTTGTGCTGCAGGCGGCCGAACCCTTCGCCGCCCATCCCGGCTGGCGCAATCTGGTCCGCTTCAAGCCGGGCAAGCTGGTCGGGCAATGGCGAGACAGCGAGGAAGGCAATGGCCGGGGCGTCTATCCTTATGACGTCAACGCCGTCTTCGTGCCGGCCGCGCTCGACGCCGCCGCGCGTCTGTTCGACAGCCGTCTGCTCGATCCCTATCTCAACGAGGGCCAGCGCGCCGCCTTTGCCAAGGCGGGACGGACCGCTGCCGTCTGGCGCGCCCAGGCGCCCGATCTATTCGATGTGTCGGTGCCGCAAAGCGAAGCGCAGAAGGCCGTTACCCACTACGCCGCTTCGGAAGGCATTTCGCCGGTGCCGGTGACGGAAAAGTCCGTGCGCTTTCATGCTTTGTCGCTGGATGAGCAGGGCCATAAAGTGCCGGTGGTCAATTCCGACGAAGCCTTCGCTTTCCTGTTCGCCGATCCGGCGCCGGCCGAGCTGGAACGCGCTCTCGACGCCATGATGCGGCCTTTCCCGCTCGGCCTGATGACCGACGCCGGGCTGGTGGTGGCCGATCCGGTCTTCGCCGAGCCCGCCGTGCAGGCACGGTTCTCGCGCAACGCCTATCACGGAACGGTGATCTGGTCCTGGCAGCAGGCGGTGCTGGCCTCCGGTCTCGACCGCCAGCTGAAGCGTGCCAACCTGCCGGCGCCGCTGCGCGCCAAGCTGACCGCGGCCAAGCAGAGCCTGTGGCGCGTCATCGAGGCCAACCGCTCCTACAGCAATTCCGAGCTGTGGACCTGGAAGCCCGAGCAGGGCCGCATCGTCGCCACCGCTTTCGGCGCCAATGCGGGCGACGCCGACGAATCCAACGCGGCTCAGCTGTGGAGCACCGTGTTCCTGGCGGTGAAGCCTAACGAGTGAGCTATTTCAGCAGCGGCTCGAGGATCGAGGCCAGCCGGATGCCCGCCGCCTGCAATTGCGCTTCGGCGGTCGGTTCGACTTCGCTCTCATAGTTGCTGCTGGTTTCGCCGGTCAGTTCCGGCATGGGGCCGGACGGCAGCATGCCATAGGCGATTTTGACCGCCAGGCGGTGCGACTGGTTGGTCCAGTCGGCCGGCGTGCCGTTCGCGATCAGGCCCATCGAAGGGCTGCCGCGCATCAGCATGGCGGCGGCGGTGTCGGCGTCGGGCGAGATGGCGGCGACCAGATCGTCATCCCAGAAGCGGTGCAACGTGCCGGCCTGGCGGTCGATATGCACGTCGATGCAGGCGCCGCCGCGGTCATGAAGATGTTTCTTCTTCAGGCAGGAATGCTCGTTCTTGCCGCCCATCGCCAGGGCAAGTGCCGCGCGCTGCGGGTCGAGCGGCGCGGTGGCCGCATGCAGCGGCTCATGCAGGTCGCCGACGAAATGGATGACGAATTTCAGCGCGTCGCGCCGCTTCGACGGATCGGCCTTCTTGTCGCCGAGGATCTTGGCGAACGTGACGATCTTGGCGGTGACGCATTCCTGGCCCGGACAGTCGCGCGCCGGTTCATAGGCGGTGGCCGACAGCGGAATAGTCACGTAATGCCAGGCTTCGGTGTCGCCCCAATGATTGGCGCTGGCGCATTGCTTGGGGTCTTCGCGCAGACGGTCCGGCCAGATCGAGGCGAAGGCGAACGAGCCGGCACCGCAATGGGCCGGCACCGGATCGTCGGCCAGCAGCGCGTCGGCGGCGGCCTTGGCGTGATCCGACAGCAGGCCATAGGCGATCGTCGCCACCACCTCATGCCCCTCGACGCCCCAGGCCCCCGCCGGTCTGGCCGCTGCGAAAGTCGCCAGCAGGGCGAGCAGCAAAAGGGGGCGCTTGTTCATCTCATGGGCCTCGTGGATGATGGATGGGACAGGGTTTAACGTTTGGCTATGACGAAAATAAGGCGCCGGGATGCCCGATCTTTCTGACATGGTCCTCGCCGTCGGGGCGCTGGGCACCGCTTCCTATGGGCTGGTCGACGTCAGCCGGGCGTTCGGCGGGGGTGTATCGAACCACGGCTTCGCGCGGATCGGAGCGGTGATGAAGAAGCTCTATCCGGCCGAGGCCGGGCCGCTGAGCCAGGCCGCGGCGCTGGATACCCTGCGGTCGAGCTGGTTCAACGGCAAGCCGATGGCCGAGCAGATCGCCCAGGCCCGCGCCTTGATCAAACTGCGGCTCGACCCCGCCGGAGCGCCGGCCCTGGCCGCCGCGACCGGGCTCGATCCGGCGCGGTTGTCGGCGCTGGCCGGCAAACTGGACCAGGGGGCGCCGTTCGACGATGCGGACAGAGCGCTGATGGACAGGTTCGACCAGATCGTCGGCGCGCTGCTCGACGGCGCCTATCAGCATGCCGACCAGTCCTATCGCAATGCCGCCAAGGCCTGGGCGGTGGTGGTCGCGCTGACCCTCGCGATGGTGGGGGGATGGATGCTGCCGCACGACGGGGATTATCTCGGCTCCAAGCAATTTCTGCTGGCGATCCTGGCCGGCCTGCTGGCGGCGCCGCTGGCGCCGGTCAGCAAGGACCTGGCCAATGCGATCGGCGCCTTCAGCCGCGCCGTCCGACCATCGCCAGCGCCGCCAGGCTGATCGCCGCCGCACCGGACAGATAGACCCCGACATAAGCGAGATTGCCGCCGGCGGCCAGGCTCTGGGCCAGCACCGGCGCCAGGCCGCCGCCCAGGATGCCGCCGATATTGAAGGCCAGCGAGATGCCGGTATAGCGGACGCGCGGCGGGAACAGCCCGGGCAGGAAGGCGCCCAGCGGGCCATAGACGAAGCCCATGGCCAGCAGGGCCAGCGACAGGAAGCCCCAGATCATCGGGGCGGTGCCGGCGCTCAGCATCGGGGTCAGCAGGCCGCCGACGATGACGGTGCCGGCGCAGCCGATCGCCAGCACCTTGCGGGGGCTGGCGCGGTCGGACCAGATGCCGGCGATCACCGTGCCGATCGCCATGAAGGGAATGGCCAGCAGCTGCAATTCCAGGAAGGTGCGGCGGTCGAAGCCGAGCACCGAGGTGCCGTAACCGAGCGCAAAGGCGGTCGACAAATAGAAGACGGCGAAGCAGGCGATCACCGCGAAGGTGCCCGCCGCCACTTCGCGCGGATAATCGCGCAGCAGGTCGGCCACCGGCACCTTGGCGGGCGGCGCCTCGGACAGGGCTTTCGCAAACGCCGGAGTCTCGACGATCTTGAGGCGCACCCACAGGCCGAGGGCGATCAGCGGCAGGCTGGCCAGGAAGGGCAGGCGCCAGCCCCATTCGGCGAATTGCTGCGGCGTCAGCGCCAGGCCGAGGATGAGGAACAGGCCGTTCGAACCGATGAAGCCGATCGGCGCGCCGAGCTGCGGCATCATGCCGTAGCGGCCGGAATAGCCGGCCGGCGCATTCTCGACCGCCAGCAGGGCGGCGCCGCCCCATTCGCCGCCCAGGCCCAGGCCCTGGCAGAAGCGCAGCACGCACAATAAAGCGGGCGCCCACAGACCCCAATCCTGATAGGTCGGCAGCAATCCCACCGCCACCGTCGAGCCGCCCATCAGCAGCAGCGAGGCGACCAGGGTCGATTTGCGTCCGATCCGGTCGCCGAAATGGCCGAACAGCAGGGCGCCGATCGGACGGGCGACGAAGGCGACGGCGAAGGTGGCGTAAGCGGCGAGCAATTGGCTCGGCCCGCTGGCCTTGGGGAAGAACAGGGCGCCGAACACCAGCGAGGCGGCTGTGGCGTAGATATAGAAATCGTAGAATTCGACGGCGGTGCCGACCATGCTGGCGGCCAGGATGCGCGCCGTAGAGGCGTTCCTGCGCGCACCGTCGCCGCGCGGCTCGATATCGTCTTTAGGCACCGTTTCCCTCCCGCATTTTCCCCATTCTTATGCGGCGCGGCGGGTCAGGGCAAGGCGGCACGTCCGGCGGCGGCGTCCAGCCAGGCCCGCAGCGCCGTGATGCCGCGCGGATCGAGCCGGTAGACCCGGCGCGCGCCATCCGGCTGATCGATCACCAGATGGGCCAGTTTCAGCACCCGCAGATGCTGCGACACCGCCGAGCGGCTGACCGGCAGGCCGCGCGCCAGCTCGCCCACCGTGGTCGGGTGGGTGGCGATCTTCTCGAAGATCAGCCGGCGGGTGGTGTCGCCGAGCGCGGCCAGACCGCGAATCCCTAAGTCACCGTTAGTCATTTCTAACCGTAAGTCAGTACTAACCGGTACGGGTGAAGTCTTTTTGAAAGCGTCTTTCATAATGACGCTCTCATAAGGGGGCTCGATTCTCTGGAAATCGACCTTAATGGAAATGAAACGATGTTAAATTTGCGTATCATTTGGTGATAACGGTTACAGTGATAGACGTCACTCAGCAACAACAATAAATAACTTTGCCAAAATCTGTGCCGCAGGTATGAGAGTCGCGTCTTAAATCCACCTGATCCGGCCGGGGCTCGGCTGGACGGATGCCATTGGGGGCAATCATGACCGCATGCCTGCGCAGCGCGTGGACGCGCTATGCCAAAGCTTTTGTCGTTGCACTGGCCATGGGGGGCGCGCTCGCCGGCCCGTCCGTCGCGCACGCAGACGGCGTGGTTGCCGCACCGGCATCGAACCGCATCACCGTCAATATGGGTGCGACCCCGTGGCGCTATCTCGGCCAGTATCCGAAGAGCGGCGGCGACGCTTCGCAGCCTTCCTACAATGATGCGAACCAGGCCGATGGCTGGGTCGATGTCGGCGTGCCTTATACGCCGAACGACAAGGACAGCTTCATCAACGGCATCTCGGGCGGCGGCGACGGCTTCCTCAGCGGGTCGACCAACTGGTACCGCAAGCATTTCACGCTCGACCAGTCCCTGGCGAACCGCAAGGTCTATGTCGAGTTCGAAGGCGCGCACATGGGTGTGCGCGTCTACATCAACGGCCAGTTCCTGCCGGGCAATTCGCTGGTGGCGGTGAATCAGGGTGCTACTCATGTGAACGGGTTCGTTCCGTTCATTGTCGACGTTACAAACTTTGTTCATTTCGACGGCACCGATAACGTGCTGTCGGTCAACGTGGCGCGCGGCGACACTTTCTTCCAGGCGCCGAACTTCTCCGGTGCCTACCGCTTCGGCCAGTCCGACGCCGGCCTGTTCCGCCCTGTGACGATGTATGTCACCGACAAGGTTCATATTCCGCGCAACACCTTCTCCGTCCTGAATACGTGGGGCACCTACGTCTCGACCATCGACGCGACCAGCGTGTCGGCGGACATTCATGTTCAGACGAACGTGCTCAACGAATATTCCGACGGAACCGCGCGCGACGTCGTGCTGAACACCCAGATCGTCGACGCCAGCGGCAATGTGGTCGCTTCCCAGCAGGCCGAGCAGACCATCGCCGCCAATCCGCAGCCGGTGGTGCCGGTGCGCACCGATCCGACCGCCAAGCCGGCGGCGCCGACCTTCGACCAGGTTCTGACGGTCAACAGCCCGCACCTCTGGTATCCGAACAACACCACGGTGGGCACGCCCTACATGTACAGCGTGGTGCAGACGGTCAGCGTCGGCGGCGTGGTGGTCGACAGCACGACGACTCCGCTCGGAATCCGCACCATCACCTGGGACCAGAACTACCCCTATTTCAACGGCCAGCAGATGTCCCTGTGGGGCGTCGGCGCCCGCGAAGACTGGCCGGCGCTCGGCACCGCCGTGCCGGAAGAGCTGAAATGGCGCGACATCCAGATGATCGCCCAGGCGGGCGGCGCCCTGTACCGTCCCGGCCACTCGATGGAAGGCCCCGAACTGCTGGCTGCCGGCGACGCTTACGGCGTCATGACGATCCAGCCCTCGGGCGACGGCGAGAACGGCTTCGACAATCTCTGCACCAATGTCTCCTATTCGGACCCGGCGCCGCATGCGACCGGCTGGCCGCATCCGAATGGCTGCGGCGAGAATGGCGACGATTGGGAAATGAAGAAGGAAATGCACCGCGACATGGTGGTGCATGACCGCAACAATCCGTCCGTTCTGTCTTGGGAATCCAACAACGGCGCCGGTGATCCGACCTATATGGCGGTGCTGAAGCAGATCTCGACCATGTGGGAGCCGACCAATCCGCGCGTCCAGTCGACCCGCGGCAACCAGGTCGGCAGCGGCGACATCATGTCCTGCTCGGGCGCGGGCTGCGAAATCGCCAACAAGAATTCGCTGTCGCAATACCCGCATTGGGGCGCCGAATATTGGGGCTTGGGCTCCGACCGCGATGCGTTCAATCAGGAACTGCTGTTCGCGGCGCCCTATGTGAAGGATTGGGTCGAGACGGTGGCGGCCAAGAATTTCGGCATCGCCCAATGGTATTTCGCCGATACGCCCGGCGAACCGGCGACCCTGGCCATCAATCCGAACGGCACCAGCCAGACCAACCCGACTCCGGGCGAGAATTCCTTCACCACGCGCGGCATCGTCGACTCGATGGTCGACCACAACCGCATTCCGCGCCTGCTCTATTACATCTATGCCGCCAACTGGCAGAGCTATGAGTTCCGCAAGGTGGTCAAGCTCGCCAACCAGTGGGCCCAGACCCCGGCGGGCTCGACCCTGCGCGTCAACGCCTTCTCGAACTGCCCGGCGGTGCGCCTGCTGGTCAACGGCCAGCGCTTCGGCTCCGACCAGGTGCCGAACCCGACCACCTCGGACCCGGCCGCCGATCTTTCAGAAAATACCATCCTGATGCCCGGCCAGGTGCATTGGGACAATGTGACCTTCGTCCCCGGCACCGTCACCGCGCAGTGCCTCGATCCCACCCATACTCCGGTGGTCGAGAACGGCGTGATCGTTCAGGACGTGGTGGCGAGCGCCGGTGCGCCCGACCATATCGTGCTGACCGTCGAGCCCGAGCTGCAGTCGCCGAACCACACCCCCTTCGCGGTTCGCGCCAACGGCACCGACGTCGCCCTGATCACCGCCCGAATCGTCGACGCCAACGGCAATCTGGTGCAGAACCCGACTTCGCCGATCGTTCTCGACAGCACGGGCAGCGTCGTCGGCAACCCCTATCCGGTGGTGACCTTCGGCGTCAGCGGCCCCGGCAATTACCGCGGCTCGGCCGACCATTACATCACCAGCTCGATCACCGCGGGCGGCACGCCGACCCAGCCCACCATCACCTATCACTCGCCGCTCGACACCAATCTGTCGGCCGACGCGGGCATCACCCGCGTCTCGGTGCGCTCGACCTTCACGCCCGGCACGGTGACCGTCACCGCGAATTCGCCCGGCCTGCAGGGCGCTTCCATCTCCTTCACCACGGTTCCGAGCGGCGAGCCGACTCTGGGCAGCGGTTCGGCGTCCCTGCCGGTGCAGGCTCCGCCGGCGACGGCTCTGACCATCGACCAGCAGCCGGTCGACCTGACCGTGACCCAGGGCCAGACCGCCACCTTCTCGGTGCTGGTGGCGGGCGCTTCCTCGCCCAGCTTCCAGTGGCTCAAGAACGGCCAGCCGATCGCTACTAACGCCACCGGCGTCAGCTACACCACGCCGGCCGAACCCCTGTCCGACAGCGGAGCCCAGTTCTCCGTCAAGGTCACCGGTAATTCCGGCGCCACCATCACTTCCAACCAGGCTTTGCTGACCGTCGTGACGCCGCAGGCGCCGCAGATCGTCACCCAGCCGTCGGCGGTGACCGTGGTGGCCGGCCAGAACGCCCAGTTCTCGGTGAACGCCCAGGGCTCGCCGACGCTGGCCTATCAGTGGAGCGTCAACGGCACCCCGATCCAGGGCGCCACCTCGGCGATCTACAACACGCCCGCTCTGACCAGCGCCAATAATGGCGACGTCTATCAAGTCGTCGTCAGCAACGGCACCCTGCCTAACGCGATCTCCAACAAGGTGGCCGTCTCGGTCTCGGCCGGCGCCGCGCCGACCATCGAAGAAGGGCTGGTCAGCCAGTCCGTTTCGATCGGCCAGTCGGCGGTGTTCTCGGTGACCGCCAACGGCACGCCGCCGCTGAACTATGCCTGGACCCTGAACGGTGTTTCGGTTGGCGCCAACCAGTCGAACTATGTCGTTCCCTCGGCTCAGGATTCCGACCAGGGAGCCTATCAGGTGACCGTCAGCAACGGCTCGGGCACCGCCCAGAGCAATGCGACGCTGACCGTCAGCGGTTCCTATGGCAGCAATTACGCCCTCAACAAGCAGACCTATCAGAGCGGCAACGAGAATAACGGTCTGTCCTCGGCCAACGCGGTCGATGGCAACACCGCCACCCGCTGGTCGTCCGACTTCAACGACAATGCCTGGATGACCGTCGATCTCGGTGGCCTGACCACCTTCGACCAGGTGACGCTCGACTGGGAGAATGCCTTCGGCAAGAGCTTCCAGCTGCAGACCTCGAACACCAATAACGGCAATGACTGGGTGGCCATCAAGAACACGACCCCCGCCGCGACCGACGCCCAGGGCGATCTGGCCGGCCAGGTCGGCACCCAGAACTTCAACTTCCCCAGCACGACCGCCCGCTACCTGCGCATGCAGGGTGTCCAGCGCTCGGGTGCGTATGGTTATTCGCTGTGGGAAATGCAGGTCTATGACGTGCCGCAGTGCGGCGCGGCGACCGAGCGTTACACCGTCAACAACACGGCTCAGACCATCAAGGACAACCAGACTGGCCTGACCTGGCAGCAATTCCCGACCAGCGATGCGACGGATGGCGCCCAGTTCACCCAGATTTCTGCGACCGCCTACTGCAAGAGCGTGAACATGCGCGTTCCGTCCCAGGACGAAGCGCTGTCGGTGGCCGGCACCAACTTCGCCGCCTGCGCCTTCCCGCAGCCCTGGACCACCTGGACCACCACCGCGGTCCCCAATGCCGGCGACCACGCTTATCAGGTCGCCTCGAACGGCACCTCCGACCCGACCGCCATTCCGGACAACAGCCCCGGCGCGGTGATCTGCACCTCGGGCCAGACCGTGGCGACTCCCTCCATCTCCGTGCAGCCGGCCAATGTGACGGCCGCTGCCGGGACGTCTGCCCAGTTCACCGTTACCGCCACCGGGCCTTCGCCCCTGTGGTATGTGTGGATGCGGGGCGCGACCCAGGTCGCCGTCACCACCGTTCCGGTCTATTACACCCCGCCGGTGCAGGAGAGCGACGACCAGGCCTCCTTCATGGTGATCGTGCATAGCGCCGGCGGCACCGCCATCAGCAACCCCGCCATCCTGACCGTTGGCGCCGCGACCGGCGGCACCGGCAACAATGGTGGCACCGGTAATAACGGCGGCACCGGCAACAATGGCGGTACCGGCAATAACGGCGGTACCGGCAATAATGGCGGCACCGGCAACAATGGCGGTACCGGCACCGGCACCCCCCCGCAGCCCAGCGCCAACCTGGCTCTCGGCAAGGTCGCGACCTCGACCGGTACCCAGGATGCGGGCAATCCGGCCGCCAACGCCGTGGACGGCAATCTCGGCTCGCGCTGGTCGTCGGACAACGGCACCCAGGCGACGCTGACTGTCGATCTCGGTTCGGTGCAGACCGTCAACCGCGTGGTCCTGCGCTGGGAAAACGCGTATGGCGTCGCCTACACCATCGACACCTCGCCCGACGGCCAGGCCTGGACGTCCCAGGTCACCCAGGCCAACGGCCAGGGCGGCACGGAAGACATCCTCTTCCCGGCCGCCGTCCAGGCCCGCTATGTCCGCATGAACGGCACCAAGCCGGCGACCCAGTACGGTTTCTCGATCTATGAGTTCGAGATCTACAACACCGCCACCACGCCGCAATTCGCCATGACGGCGACCGCCGGTGCCAATGGCGCCATCACCCCGGCCGGCACCACCCAGCTCTATCAGGGTGGCCAGCAGACCTACACCTTCCAGCCGGCGGCCGGCTATGCCGCGACCGGAATCCTCGTCGACGGCGTCAGCCAGGGCGTGATCACCTCCTACAGCTTCGCCAATGTCCAGGTGCCGCATACCATCGCGGTGACCTTCGCCCCGGCCCAGGCCGCGGTGAACCTGGCTCTCAACAAGCACACCGACCAGAGCGGCGACGAGACGGCGAAGCGTACCGGCGACGCCAGCGACGCGCTGTCCTCGAACAATGCGGTCGACGGCAACCAGACCACCCGCTGGTCGTCGGACTTCAACGACAATGCCTGGATGACGGTCAATCTCGGTACGCCGATGGCCTTCAACCGGGTGGTGATCAACTGGCAGAACGCTTACGGCGTGGCCTATGACATCCAGACCTCGAACACCAACAACGGCACCGATTGGGTCACGGTCCTGCCTGTCGCCAACGGCAAGGGCGGCATCGACGACCTGACCTTCCCCGAAGTGACCGCCCAGTATATTCGCTTCCAGGGTGTCACCCGGTCGACCCAGTACGGCTACTCGTTCTACGAGTTCCAGGTCTACGACATGCCGACCCCGCCCAACGTCACCAGCACCCTGGC
Organism: Alphaproteobacteria bacterium; assembly: GCA_021325215.1. GTDB lineage: Bacteria > Pseudomonadota > Alphaproteobacteria > Rhodospirillales > Magnetospirillaceae > JAJPHO01. The sequence goes on along the minus strand of JAJPHO010000077.1, from coordinate 32,592 downwards.
CAACCAGACCGTGCAGGACGGGCAGACCGCGACCTTCACGGCCACGGCCACCGGTTCGGCGCCCCTGACCTATAACTGGTACGAGAACGCTACTCTGCTGAGCGCGGGTTCCTCGGCCACCTTCACCACCGCGCCGCTGTCTTATGCCAATGATAACGGCGCCCAGTTCTATGTGGTGGTGTCCAACGGCGCCGGCCAGTCCACCTCGAACAAGGCCACCGTCACCGTCCAGGCCATCGCGCCCCAGGTGACCGGCACCTTGGCTGCGCAAACCGTGGCCGTGGGCGGGGTCGCGAAGTTCAGCGTCACCGCCACCGGTTCGGCTCCGCTGACCTACACCTGGTTCGAGAATGGCGTGCAGATCGGCACCGGTACGTCTCCGACCTTCACCACCCAGCCGTTGACCGCCAATGACAACAATGCCCAGTTCTGGGTGGTGGCGTCGAACAGCGCGGGCCAGTCCAAGTCCGGCTCGGCGGTCGTCACCGTGCAGGGCAGCACCCAGACGGGGACCGGCACGGGTACCGGGACCGGAACAGGTACCGGTACGGCCGCCAGCGGCAATCTCGCCCTCAACGCGCAAACTTTCCAGAGCGGCGACGAGACCGTGAAACAGACCGGCAACGCCACCGACGGCCTGTCCTCGGGCAATGCGGTCGACGGCAATCTCGGTTCGCGCTGGTCGTCGGACTTCGACGACAATGCCTGGATGACCATCGATCTGGGCTCGGTGCAGACCTTCAACCGCGTGGTCCTGCGCTGGGAGAACGCTTACGGCGTCCAGTACCACATCCAATATTCCAACGATAATTCGACCTTCAAGGACGCCTTCGTCCAGAGCACCGGCAAGGGCGGTACCGAAGACCTCTCATTCGCGGCGCAGACCGCCCGCTATGTCCGCTTCCAGGGCGTGCAGCGGTCCAGCCAGTACGGTTATTCGCTGTATGAATTCGAGGTCTACAATACCGCGACGACCGCGAAATTCACCGTGACGGCGGCCGCCTCGGCCAACGGCACCATCACCCCGGCCGGCACCACCACCCTGCTGCAGGGCGCCGGCCAGGCCTATGCCTTCACCCCGGCGACTGGCTATGCCGTCGGCGGTGTGCTGGTCGACGGCCAGAATGTCGGCATGGCCAACAGCTATGCGTTCGCCGACGTGCTGGCCAACCATACTGTCGCCGTCAATTTCGTCCCGGCGGCGAACGCGGTGAACCTGGCCCTCAAGCAGACCACCCATCAGAGCGGTGATCAGAATGTGGGCGCGGTCGGCGACTCGACCGACGGCCTGTCCTCGGCCAATGCGGTCGATGGCAGCCTGAATTCGCGCTGGTCGTCCGACTTCAACGACAATGCGTGGATCACCGTCAATCTCGGCTCGGTCCAGACCTTCAACCAGATCGTCATTTTCTGGGAGAACGCCTACGGCAAGAGCTATCTGATCCAGACCTCGAACACCAATAACGGTACCGACTGGCAGACGGTCTATACCCAGGCCGCCGGCAAGGGCGGCACCGAGACCCTGACCCTGTCCAGCCCGGCCACCGCCCAATATGTGCGGATGCAGGGCGTGCAGCGCGCCACGCAATATGGCTACTCGCTGTTCGAACTGCAGGTCTTCAATACCGGTTCGTCCGGTACCGGCACCGGCGGCACCGGCAGCAGCGGAAACGGCCCGGCGATCAGCTCGGCTCCGCAGGCCCAGACCATCTCGGTGGGGCAGAGCGCTCCCTTCGAGGTGACCGCCAGCGGCGCCGCTCCGCTGACCTATCAGTGGCAGCGCAACGGCGCCGCCATCACCGGGGCCAACAGCATCGCCTACAACACGCCTTTCGCGGCACTGACCAATAACGGAGACCAGTATTCCGTAGTGGTTACCGACGCCAATGGCAACAGCACCACCACCACGCCGGTGACCCTGTCGGTCAACAACACGATCCCGGCCTATACCGCCGATCCCAACGGCTATCTGCTGACCCAGCTGGTCAACAACACCAACGGCCAGTACACCGACGACCAGATCTATATCGCGGTGTTCGGCAAGATCGGAAACGGCTCGCAGTGGGTGTGGACCAAGCCCGACGGCACCTACGCCCAGATGTCGGTGGCCGACAATACCGCGGCCAACGCCATCACCGGTCCGAACAACCAGACCTATCCGAACTACTACTTCACCCTGGCCCAGGCCAAGCAGTGGAAGCTGACCCCGCAGCTCGGCTCCGGCCGCATGTGGGTGTCGTTCGGCAGCCCGCTGTTCATCAAGGTCAATCAGGACATCAACGGCAACACCGGCTATGCCGGCCCCGATCCGAACAACGGGACCGATCCCAACACCGGTATCTATTATGACTGGACCGAGTTCACCTATGGCAGCTCGACCGACCGCACCATCAACGTCAACACCACCCAGGTGGATGCCTTCGGCTGGCCGATCGCGCTCGACGTCTATGGCAAGGGCGGCACCGTGCACCAGCAGGTCGGCCTGAACCAGAGCCGCGCCACCCTGTACGCCGCCTATGCCAATGAGACTCCCGCCGCCTTCCAGCAGCAGGCCGTCTCCGCGCAGCGTATCCTGGCGCCCGCTCATGCCTCGTTCTCGGCCAACGGTCCCAACGCCCACTACTTCGACTCTTACGTCAACGACATCTGGACCTATTACTCCAATGGTCCGGTCCGCGTGGTGGACAATAACGGCACGGCTTATAACGGCTACATCTCGAACGGGAATCTGACCTTCGATCTGGTCAATGCCTCGACGGGCGCCGTCATCACCCCGGGCTATGTGTCGATCGCCAAGCCGAACACCCAGGAGATCCTGATGTCGACCGACATGCTGTCGGGCCTCTATCTGCAGAACCTGATCGGCGCCAGCATCAACCGTCACGTCATGACCGACCCGACCAACTGGGGTAATCCGTCGGCCTATTATCAGGGCTCGCCCGCCAACTCTTATTCCGGCTTCTGGCATAAGCATGCGATCGGCGGCCTGGCTTACGGCTTCCCCTATGACGATACGGAAAACCAGAGCACCTTGATCGACATGCCCGGAGCGGAGTACATGGTGATGACTCTGGGGCATTGATCATGAAAAATCGCAGGTACGAAGCCGGCTTCACTTTGCTGGAGCTGCTGGTTGTGGTGCTGATCATCGGGCTTTTGGCGTCCTATGTAGGGCCGAAATATTTCTCGCAGATCGGCAAGTCGGAAGCGACGGCGGCCAAGGCCCAGATCGAGGCCTATGCCAAGGCGGTGGATAATTTCCGCCTCGACATGGGCCGCTTTCCGACCACCGAGGAGGGGCTGGCGGCTCTGACCACCCGCCCCGCCGACGGCGACAAGTGGAACGGCCCGTACCTGCGTAAAGACGTCGTGCCCGACCCGTGGGGTCACCCCTATCTCTACCGGGCGCCGGGCACCAAGAGCGAGTACGAGATCCTGTCTTATGGACGCGACGGCCAGCCCGGGGGAACCGGGCTGGACGCCGACATTACCAGCGAGTGAGACCGCCCCTGTGCAATATGACGTGCGGGCTCTCTCGCCCGACCATCTGATCTCGCATGTGACCTTGGAGGCCCGGGACGAGCAGGACGCCCGGCGCCAGATCGAACTGCGCGGCCTGTTCGCCGCCGAAATCCGCCCCGCCGCCGGTCTGCCGGGGCGCGGCCGTCTCGGGCGGCACTGGTCCCTGATCCTGTTCAGCCAGGAATTGCTGGCTTTGCTGACTGCCGGCCTGTCGATCGTCGAAGGGCTCGAAGCCCTGGCCGAGAAAGAGGCCAATGACGGGGTGCGCGCCATCCTGCAGCGCCTTTTGACCGGCCTGCGCGACGGCAAGCGCTTCTCGGCGGTGCTGGCCGAGCAGCCCTATCACTTCCCGCCGCTCTATATCGGCATCGTGCGCGCCGCCGAAGGCACCAGCGACCTGCCGCGCTCTTTGGCCCGCTATCTCGATTACCGCCAGCGCGTCGACAAGGTGCGCGCCAAGGTGGTCAGCGCCACCATCTATCCGGCTTTCCTGGCCCTGGTCGGCGGCGCGGTCTCGTTCTTCCTGGTCTGCTATGTGGTGCCGAAATTCGCCCAGGTCTATCAGGAGACCGGGCGCTCCCTGCCCTTGGCTTCCCGTCTGCTGATGCAATGGGGCCGCTTCGCCGGCGCCCATCCGCTGCCGCTGCTGGCCGGGTTCGGCGGCGCGGCGCTGCTGGCGGCGATCGCGGTACGCGCGGCCCTGCGCCGGGGCGGCGTCGGCCGTCTGCTGGCGATGGTGCCGGGCCTGGGCGAGCGGGTGCGCATCTATGAATTGTCGCGGCTCTATCTGACGCTGGGCATGCTGCTGGAAGGCGGCATCACCGTGGTCGGCGCCATCGATGCGGTGCTGGCCATGATGTCGGCGACCATGACGGTGTCGCTGGAACGCGCCTCGGCTTCGATCCAGGCCGGCACGCCTCTGTCCGAAGCCTTCGAGGCGGAGAATCTGACCACCCCGATCTCGCTGCGCATGCTGCGTGTCGGCGAGCGCTCGGGCGAGCTGGGCGCCATGCTGACCCGCTCGGCGGAGTTCTATGACGGTGAAATCGGCCGCTGGATCGAGCGTTTCACCAAATTATTCGAGCCGATCCTGATGGCAGTGATCGGCATCATCGTCGGCGCCATCGTGGTGCTGCTCTATATGCCGATCTTCGATTTGGCGGACAGCCTGTCATGAATGGGGAAGACGCGGTTCTGCTGCGCCAGGCCCGCGCCGCGTCGCTCCGGTCGCGCCGCGGCGTGCTGGCCGAGTTCGATGCCCTGGCCGGCGTCGAGCCGCGCCAATTGCTGGCCCGCCTGTCGGCCCTGCTCGGCCTGCCGGTGCTCGAGACCGCAGACATGCTGGCGATGGAGGGGGCTTTCGACCGCCTGCCGCTGTCCAAGGCGATGCAGCGCCATTGCGCGCTGCTGCGGGACGGCCCCCGGCTGGTGGCGGCGGTCGCCGATCCGTTCGACGGCGATCTGCTGACCTGGGTCGAGACTCAGGCCGCCGAGCCGGTCGAGATCCGGCTGGCCCTGGGCGCCGACATCCAGGCCTATCTGTCGAAGATCGAAGAAACCGTGCGTGCCATGGACAGCGTGGTGCAGGACGGCGATGCCGCGCAGCGCGACGGCCGCACCGCCGCCGTGCTGTCCTTCGCCTCGGTGTCCGAAGCCGCCAGCCCGGCGGTGAAGCTGGTCAATTCCACCCTCTATGACGCGCTGAAGGCCGGCGCTTCCGACATCCATATGGAAAGCACGGCCGGCGGCCTCGCGGTCAAATACCGCATCGACGGCGTGCTCGACCGCGGCACCTCGGTCAATGGCACCGAGACGGCGGAGCAGGTGATTTCGCGCCTCAAGGTGCTGGCCGAGCTCGACATCGCCGAGCGGCGCGTTCCGCAGGACGGCAGCTTCCGCGTCGAGGCGGCCGGGCGCGAGATCGATCTGCGCGTTTCCATCATGCCCTCGATTCATGGCGAGGATGCGGTGATTCGTATTCTCGACAAGCGGGCGATGATGGCGGCTTACGGCGCCTTGCGGCTGGAGACGTTGGGCTTCGACGCCGCCTCGCTGGTCACGTTGCGGGGATTGGCGGAGGAACCGCACGGCATGCTGCTGGTGACCGGCCCTACCGGGTCGGGCAAGACCACCACGCTGTATGCCGCTTTGACCGAAATCCACAATGGCCGCGACAAGATCATCACCATCGAGGACCCGGTCGAATATCAGCTGGCGGGCATCCTGCAGATCCCGGTCAATGAGCGCAAAGGCCTGACCTTCGCCAAGGGCCTGCGCTCGATCCTGCGCCACGACCCCGACAAGATCATGGTCGGCGAAATTCGCGACCGCGAAACCGCCGAGATCGCCGTGCAGTCGGCGCTGACCGGCCATTTGGTGCTGACCACCGTGCACGCCAACAATGTGTTCGACGTGTTCGGCCGCTTCACCCATATGGGCATCGATCCCTACGCCTTCGTCTCGGCGCTGAACGGCATTTGGGCGCAGCGCCTGATCCGCGTCAATTGCCCGCATTGCGCCCAGGCCTATACGCCGGACGAAAGCGAGCTGGCGCGGCTGGAGATCGGGGCCGGGCAGTTCGAATTCCGCCGCGGAAGCGGATGCGGCGATTGCCGAGGCACCGGCTATAAGGGCCGCCGCGCCATCGCCGAAATCCTCACCTTGTCCGACGAACTGCGCGAAATGGTGGTCGAGAAGCGTCCGATCCGCCAGATCAAGGAAGTCGCCTATCGCGACGGCACGCGGTCCTTGCGCGATGCGGCGCTGGTGCTGGCCTGCAAGGGCGAGACCACCCTGGCCGAGGTCAAGCGGGTGACGCAGCATGCTTAACCTGCTCCCGGTCCTGGCCGGGGCCCGGCTGCATCTCGGCATCGGGCGGGCCGGCCTGACTTTGGTGCTGCGGCCCAATGGCTGGCGGCGCGGCGCCGTGCCGCTGCTGGAATTGCCCGCTGTGGAAGCCGGCCCCGATCTGTCCGCCCGCCTGGCCACCGCGCTGGGCGGAAAGCGTTATGCCGGTCTGCCGCTGGCGGTCGCTCTGGCCGACGAGTGCGTGCGCCTGTTCATGGTGCCGCCGCCACGCAACGCGGTCAGCCTGCAGGATGTGCGGGCCTCGACGGCGATGCGCTTCCATACCCTCTATGGCGATGATCCCTCCGCCTGGCGGATCGATTGCGCGCCGGCCGCCGACCGGCCGTTCCTGGCCTGCGCGATGCCCGCCGTGATGGCCTCCGCCGTGCAGGCCGCGGCGCGCGATCATGGGCTGCGGCTGGTGTCGATGGCGCCGACTTTCGTGCTGGCCTGGAACCGCCTTTATCGCCGCCTCGGCTCGGCCTGGCTGGGCGTGATGCAGGGTGGTCAGATCACGTTCGGCTGCACGGCGGAGGGCGACCTCGCCGCCGTCCACCGCGCGCCGCTGCCGGGCGGACGCCTGATCGACGCTGTGCGCGCCGCCGCGCTGCGCCAGGGCCTCGACGAGCCATCCGAGCTGAAACTGTTCGGCGGTCCGGTTCCGGGATTGGTGCTGCCGGCCATCCAGGATGGGCTGCAGATCACCCGCATCGATCCGCCGCGCCGCCGCCGTCCGGGCGGCGAGCTGTTCCTGCCGATGATCGGCGAGAGGCCGGCGCGATGAGGCGTCAGGCCATCGATTTCGCGCCGGCTTCGTGGAGCCGGCTGGTCGAGGAGACCGGCCCGGCCGCGCGATTGGCCGCTTTGGCCGGCCTGCTGCTGTGCGCCGTCGCCGGCTGGCAGGCGCATCGTACGCTCACCGCTCTCGACGAAGCCGATGGCGAGGTCGCCGGCGTGCAGGCCGAGCTCGACCAGCGCGCCCGCCAGAAGCATCCGGCCGCCGATACCGGACTCACCGAGGAACAGGCCCTGGCGGTCAATGCGGCGATCCGCCAGTTGAACCTGCCTTGGCGCGACGTGCTCGACGCCGTCGAAGCCGGCACGCCGCCCAGCCTCGAATTGCTGTCGCTGGAACCGGACGCCAAGCGCTCGGTGATCCGCATCGAAGCCGAGACCGCCGACAGCGAGCATATGCTGGAAGCGGTCGACAGCCTGAAGGGCCAGCCCTTCCTGGCTGGCGTCTTCCTGACCCGCCACGCGGTCGAGGAAACCGATCCGCATCATGCCGTGCGCCTGCAGATCGAAGCGGCCTGGCGGAGTGCCGCGCCATGACCGCGCTGGCTCTTCGCGTCCGTCTGCTGCGGGGGCGGCTGGTTCTCGGCCGCTTCGGCTGGACCAATCTGGCCGCCCTCGCGCTGCTGATCGCCGGCGCCGCCGCCTGCCTGTTCCTGCTGCCCGGCCTGGAAGACCAGCTGATCGCCCGGCGCGAGACGCTGACCGAGCTGCAATCCCGCCTGCGTCATGAAGTCCGGCAAGGCGCCGCCGCGCCACAAGCGGCGCCGTCCAATCTTGGCGCCTTCCGCGCCAATCTCGGCGACGTGCATAAGGCCGACCAGGCGCTGAAGACCATCTTCGCCGAAGCCGACCGCCAGCTTCTCGTGCTCGATGAGGCCGAATACCGTCTGACCTATGAGAAGGCCGGCGGTTTCTATGCCTATTCGGTGCGCCTGCCGGTCAAGGGCAGCTATCTGGCGCTGCGCGTCTTCTGCGAACAGGTTTTGCTGGCCTTGCCTTACGCCTCGCTCGACGAGATCGCCTTCAAGCGGCGCGCGGCGGGCGAGACCGATGTCGATGCGCGGCTGCATTTCACCCTCTACCTGGCCGGACCGCCCGATTACGCCGCCGGTATCGCCACCAACAACCGGCAGGAGGGCGGGAAATGAACCGCCGCAACCTGCTGCTGTTCGGCGGGCTGGCCGTCGCCGCCGGCGTCGCCGTGTTCGGCGATCGCACCCCGAACGGTCCGGCCACCGTCGAGGCGGTGGCGCATTCGCCGTCCTCATCCGCGCCCGCCGCGCCGGCTCCGGCCCGGTCCGGCGACCGCAAACATGCGGCGCCGGCCATTCTCGCTTTGGTGCCGCGCCAGGATCTGATCGGTCACGCGCCGCCTTCCGAACCGCCCTCTCTGTTCGGCACCCGCGCCTTGTTCGAGGCGCAGTCCGACTCCGCCAAAGACGCCGCCCCTGTCGTCGACACCCTGCCGCCGCTGCCCTTCACCTATCTCGGCAAGAAGTTCGAGAACGGCAAATGGGAGATCTTCCTCGCTATCGGCGACAAGACCTACTTCGTCCGAGAAGGCACCGTCATCGACAGCACCTACGTCGTCAACGCCATCAGGCCGCCCACCATGACCATGACCTTCCTGCCCATGAAAGAGATGCAGACCTTGTCCATCGGTGCCGATCAATGAGGCGGTTCGCCCTTCTTTCCGTTGTCCTGCTGCTGGCCGGCTGCGCCGCCGAAGAGGCCTATCACGACGGTGTGACCCTGATGGATCAGGGCAGGCCGGAAGAGAGCATGGCCAAGTTCGAGGAGGCCCTGGCCCGCGAACCGCATGACGTGCAATACCGCTCGGCCTGGCTGGCGGCGCGCGAACATGCCCTGGTGCAGTCGGTCGAGCAGGCCGACAAGCTGGCCGGCAAGGGCGCCTATGAGGAGGCGCGCCGTCTCTATCGCCATGCGCTGTCGCTCGATCCCGCCTATGAACGGGCCATCGACGGCCTGGCGGCGCTCGATGCCCGCATCCGCCAGGCGGCACTGCTCGACGAGGCCGACACGGCGCTGACCAAGGGCCAGTCCGACGTCGCCGCGCAGAAGGTGGCGCGCGTGCTGACCGAGGCGCCGAACGATCCGCGCGCGCTGGGCATCAAGCGCAAGCTCGAAGCCCGCCAGCCGGAACCGGCCGTGCAGAAATTGGCGGACAGCTACAAGAAGCCGATCACCATCGAATTCAAGGATGTGTCGCTCAAGCAGGTGTTCGAAGTGCTGTCGCACAGCTCGGGCCTCAATTTCCTGTTCGACAAGGATGTGAAGACCGACCAGCATACCTCGATCTTCCTCAAGAACAGCACCATCGAGGCGGCGGTGAGGTTCGTTCTGCTGACCAACCAGCTGGAACAGCAGGTGATGGACGGCAATACGGTGCTGATCTATCCGAACAACGGCGCCAAGCAGAAGGATTATCAGGAGCTCGACGTCCGCACCTTCTACCTCGCCAATGCCGAGGCCAAGACGGTCGCCAACACCCTGAAGACCATCCTCAAGGTCAAGGACATCGCGGTCGACGAAAAGCTCAACATGATCGTGCTGCGCGAGACGCCCGACGCCATCCGCATGGCCGAGAAGCTGGTCGCGGTCGAGGATGTCGCCGATCCGGAAGTGATGCTCGACGTCGAGGTTCTTGAGGTGCAGCGCACCTGGCTGCAGGATCTCGGCATCCAATGGCCGGCTTCGGCCACCTTCACGCCGACGCCGCTCGGCACCGCGGTGGGCAGCAATACCAACAGCAGCTCGTCCGGCAATGGCAGCTATGGCAACACCAGCAGCACGGCGAGCACCACCAATTCGACCTCGATCCTGTCGCTGCACGATCTGGCGCACCAGACCTCGCGCAGCGTCGGCGTGTCCGTCGGCGGGGCGACCGCCAACGCCAATCTGCAGGATTCCCATGCCAAACTGCTGACCAATCCGCGCATCCGCGTGCGCAATCACGACAAGGCCAAGATCCTGATCGGCGAACGGGTGCCCAACATCACCTCGACCGCCACTTCGACCGGCTTCCTGTCGCAATCGGTCAGCTATATCGATGTCGGCCTGACCCTCAATGTCGAGCCGACCATCTATCTGGACGACAATGTCGGCATCAAGGTGTCGCTGGAGGTATCCAGCATCATCAACACCATCACCACCCAGACCGGCACGACCGCCTACGAGATCGGCACCCGCAACACCTCGACCTCGCTGCGCCTGAAGAATGGCGAGACCGACGTGCTGGCCGGCCTGATCGACACCACCGAGCGCACCTCGGGCAACAAGCTGCCGGGCCTGGGCGACATGCCTATTCTCGGCAGCCTGTTCGGCGCCACCACCGACGATGACGAAAAGACCGAGATCGTGCTGGCCATCACGCCGCATCTGGTGCGCAACGTTCAGCGTCCCGACGCCGCCAATGCGATGTTCAATTCCGGTACCGAAACGAGCCTGCATGGCGTCGGTGGCGGCGGCGGTTCGGCGGCCCCGGTGTCCTCCTCGTCGACGTCGTCCTCCCTGACCGGGTCGAATTCGGCGGCTCCGTCCACGCCGGCGGCGCCGGCCGGAGCGGGGGCGGTCACCGGCAACTCGACCGGCTATGGCACCGCGGCGGGCGACACCGGCTTGACCCAGAACGCCCTGACCGGCAGCGACGCCTCGACCGGCACCGGCGAAGTGGCGGCGGGCGGGGTTCCGGCCGCCGGCATCGCCCAGCTGCAATGGCAGGGAAATCCGGTCGCCGCGGTCGGCAGCAACTTCACCCTCAGCCTGGTAATGCAATCGACCCAGGCGATCACCAGCCTGCCGATGACCATCGGCTTCGATCCGGCCAAGCTGGAAGTGGTCAATATCGCCGAGGGGCCCTTCCTGCGCAGCGGCGGCTCGGCCACCACCTTCACCAGCCGTCTCGGCAGCGGCCAGCTGACTTTGTCCGACGTGTCCACGTCGGGCGCCGGCGCCACCGCCGAAGGCGTATTCGCCACCATCACCTTCCGTCCCCTGGCGGCGGCGACCTCGACCAGCGTCCAGTTGCTGTCGGCGGCGCCGACCGGGATCGGCAATGTCGGCGTATCGCTGGCGCCGCCCGCCCCCTTCAGCCTGCAGATCACGCAATGAGGGAGCAGGCCGGCTTTACCCTGATCGAGCTGCTGGTCACGCTCGCCATCGTGGGATTGCTGGCCAGCATCGCCGTGCCGGTCGCCCAGGTGGCGGTCCAGCGCACCCAGGAGGCCGAACTGCGCCGCGATCTGCGCGAGATCCGCGCCGCCATCGACGCCTATCACAAGGCCTCCGAGGATGGGCGCATCCCCAAGGAGGCCGGTTCCAGTTCCTATCCCAAGGAGCTCGACCTGCTGGTCGACGGCGTGGTCGATCAGCGCGACCCCAAGCGCAGCAAGATCTATTTCCTGCGCCGGATTCCGCGCAATCCCTTCTCGTCGGACCCGGAATTGGCGGATTCGGCGACCTGGGGCAAGCGCTCTTACGCCAGCGAGGCCGACGATCCGCAGGAGGGCGAGGATGTCTATGACGTCTATACGCCGAGCAATCGCATCGGCCTCAATGGCGTGCCCTATCGGAAATGGTGACGGGATGAAGAACCGACGCCAATCGGGATTTACCCTCGTCGAGCTGCTGGTGGTGCTGGCCATCCTCGGCCTGCTGCTGGGGCTGGCCGTGCCGCGCTATTTCCATTCGATCGATTCCTCCAAGGAAACCGTGCTGGCGGAAAATCTGCGCATCACCCGCGAGGCGATCGACAAATTCTATGGCGATACCGGCCGCTATCCCGACAGCCTGGACGAGCTGGTCGACAAGCGTTACCTGCGCGGCGTGCCGTTCGACCCGATCGCCGACAGCTATACCACCTGGACCATCATCGCGCCGCAGGAGGGCGTCGCCGGCAACGTCTACGACCTGCACAGCAGTGCGGAAGGGTCCGGACGCGACGGGCGTCCGTTCGCCGATAAATGAACCGGCGTTCGCAGGAGGGATTCACCTATATCGGCCTGCTGATCGTGCTGGCGATCATCGGCGTGGCGGCGGCCGGAACCCTGCAGATGGGCGCGGTGCTGCAGCGCCATGCCGCCGAAGAGGAGCTGCTGGCGATCGGCGTCGAGTTTCGCGATGCGCTGAAAAATTTTTCCCGCGCCGCGCCGGGAGCGCCGCACAGCCTCAACGATCTGCTGCGCGATCCGCGTTTCGCCAATCCGCACCGCTATCTGCGGCGGATTCCCGCCGATCCGGTGACCGGCAAGCTGACCTGGGGGGTGGTGCTGGGGCCGGACGGGCAAAGCATCATCGGCATCCACAGTCTCTCCAAAGCCAAGCCGATAAAGATCACCCGCTTCCCATTGATTTTTCGCGACTTCGAGGCTAAGTCCTCTTACTCGGAATGGGTCTTCCTTCCGAGTCCCGATTAAGTCCCGGAAGCCCCACGCAGTCTGGAGTTGGCCCAGATTGTAACAGAATATTCCTTGACTTGAGATTGACACGTCCCAACATGGGATCGGTGGGCTAAACCGCGCGGTTTTTATGCGCGAATTTTACAATCGGGAAAACCCGTAAATCTGGAAGATGGGCCGTCAACTGGTGGGTTGACGCAGGAGGAGTGTTTTCATGGGGTCGAATACCGACAGCGTTGTCGTCGATAAATCCGCGCAGAGCAACGGGAGCGCTATCAGCCGCTGCACCCTGCTGCGCGAGCAGATCTTTTCGCCGGATCTTGCCTTCCTGATGGAAGCGCATAACGGCATCTCGGCCAAGATCGCCGAAGAGGTGGGATTCAAGGGGCTGTGGGCTTCGGGCCTGACCATCTCGGCGTCGCTCGGCCTGCGCGACAGCAACGAAGCGTCCTGGACCCAGGTTCTCGACGTGCTGGAATATATGGCCGACGCCACCACCCTGCCGATCCTGGTCGACGGCGACACCGGCTATGGCAATTTCAACAATGTGCGGCGCCTGGTGAAGAAGCTGTGCGACACGCACATCGCCGGCGTCTGCATCGAGGACAAGCTGTTCCCCAAGACCAATTCCTTTATCGGCGAGCGCCAGCCGCTGGCCGACATCGACGAGTTCTGCGGCCGCATCAAGGCCGGCAAGGACAGCCAGACCGACGATGATTTCGTGCTGGTCGCCCGCGTCGAGGCCCTGATTTCCGGCCATACGATGGAAGAAGCGCTGGAGCGCGCCGAGGCCTATCACGCCGCCGGCGCCGATGCGATCCTGATCCATTCCAAGAAATCCACCGCCAACGAGATCCTGGAATTCACCCGCCGCTGGGCCAACCGCGCGCCGCTGGTGATCGTGCCGACCATGTACAGCATGAACACCCCGACCCAGGCCTTCCGCGATGCCGGCATCTCGACCATCATCTGGGCGAACCACAATATGCGCTCGGCCATCTCGGCCATGCGCGAGACCAGCCGCCAGATTTTCGAGGACCAGTCGCTGCACGAGGTCGAAGGCCGCGTGATTCCGGTCAAGGAGATCTTCCGCCTGGTCGGCAATGCCGAGCTGGAAGCCGCCGAGCGCCGCTATCTGCCGGGCAAGGCCAACCTGTCGGCCGTGGTGCTGGCCGCTTCGGGCGGCAATCTCGGCGAGATGACCGAGAACAAGCCGAAATGCATGATCGACATCCGCGGCCAGTCGCTGCTGCAGCGCCTGGTGACCTCGCTGTCCGACGGCGGCGTGCGCGGCATCTCGGTGGTGCGCGGCGCCTTCAAGGACGCGGTGCAGGTTCCCGGCATCGAGACGGTCGACAATGACCGCTTCGCCGAGACCGGCGAGCTGTTCTCGCTGGCCTGCGCGAAGGACAAGCTGAAGGGCGACCTGGTGGTTTCCTATGGCGACGTGCTGTTCCGCGACTACATCTTCGACGGCCTGATGCAGGCCGAGGGCGACATCGTCATCGTCGCCGACGCCAAGCCCCGCCAGGGCGGCGATCTGGTGGTGACCGACAAGCCCTACACCGGCGGCTATCTCGACGACGGGCCGGTCAGCCTGACCAGCATGTCGCAGGCTCTGTCGGCCGATAAGGCGACTGGCGAATGGATCGGCCTGGCCCGCTTCACCGCCCAAGGTTCCGAGTGGCTGCGCGCGGAAATCGCCGCCATCGAAGCCGAGGGGCTGTTGGAGACGGCGGACCTGCCTCTGCTGTTTACCCGTCTGGCGGCCAAGCATCCGGTGGGGGTGCACTACATCACCTCGCACTGGTTGGACGTCGACACCCTGACCGATGTGGCGGCTGCGCGAAACTTCACCTGATGATTCAAGCAAACGACTTCATCGCCGCGGCGAAGAAGGAAGGATTCGACTTCTTCACCGGCGTGCCCTGCAGCTTCCTGACGCCACTGATCAATGGCGTCCTGAATGACAGGAGCCTGCGTTATGTGGGTGCGGCCAGCGAAGGCGAGGCGGTGGCGATCGCCGCCGGCGCCTGGCTGGCGGGCCGCAAGACGGTCGTGATGTGCCAGAATTCGGGGCTGGGGAACGCGGTCAATCCGCTGACCTCGCTGAACGCCCCGTTCCGCATCCCGACCCTGTTCGTCACCACCTGGCGCGGCCAGCCCGGCATTCCGGACGAGCCGCAGCACGAGGTGATGGGCGTCATCACGCCCGATCTGCTGAGCCTGATGGGGCTGGAGCACGGCCTGTTCCCCGATTCGCTGGATACCCTGGCGCCGGCGCTGGCCCAGGCATCCCTGCGGATGGAGGGAACCTCGCTGCCCTATGCCATGATCATGCAGAAGGACAGCGTGGCCGAAACCAGCCTGAACCCGCAGACGCCGCTGGCGCGCCCCAATGGCCGCCGGCTCGATCTGCCGGGAGACGGCGAAGCCCCGGCCCGCGCCGCGGTGCTGGAGAAATTCCTCTCCATCGTCGATCCGGCCGCCGCCGTGGTCGCCACCACCGGCAAATGCGGGCGCGAGCTGTTCACCCTGGATGACCGCCGTCAGCACATCTATCAGGTCGGTTCGATGGGCGGGGCCAGCGCCATGGCGCTCGGCGTCGCGCTGAACACCAAAAAGCCGGTCGTCGTGCTCGATGGCGACGGCGCCTTCCTGATGAAGATGGGCAACCTGGCCACCATCGGCGCCTATCGCCCGGCCAATCTGATCCATGTCGTGCTCGATAATGGCGTGCATGATTCGACCGGCGGCCAGGCCACCGTTTCTCCCGGCATCGACATCGCCGGCGTGGCGCTGGCCTGCGGCTATCCGTTCGCCGCGTCCTGCTCCAGCGTCGAGGGCTTCGCGCAGGCCTATGCCGAGGCGCGGAAGGCCGGCGGTCCGGCGATGATCCATGTGCGGATGTCGGCCGGGTCGATGGCCAAGCTGGGCCGTCCGACGGTCAAGCCGCCGGAAGTGGCGCTGCGCTTCAAGGCGTTCCTGGCGGAAGGGGCTGCGTGATGAAGCTTGCCGGCCTCTTCGCCACGCTGATCGGATTGGCCATTCTGGTCTATCTGGTGCTGGCCAATGGCGGGGCCGCCATCGAGACGGCGATCGCCTCGGCCGGCTTCGGCATTCTGTGGGTGATCGCGGCGCATTTCCCCCAGTCGCTGGCCTCGTCGCTGGGCTGACGGGCGCTGGTGGTGTCCGAGCGGGTTCCCGGCGCGCCGGCCTTCTTCGGCCTGCGCCTGATCCGCGAATCGATCAACGGCCTGCTGCCGGTCGGCCAGGTCGGTGGCGAATTCGTCAATGTCCGCCTGCTCGGCCAGCGCGGCGTGGCGCTGTCCAGCGCCGGCGCCTCGGTAGCGGTCGATAAGACCCTCGAGATCGTCAGCCAGATCCTGTTCACCCTGCTGGGCATGGCGCTGCTGATGCTCGATCCGGCCCAGGCCGACATGATCCATTGGATCGGCGGCGCCCTGGCGGGTGCCGTCATTGTCATCGGCGCCTTCATCGCCGCCCAGCGTTTCGGATTGTTCAAGCTGCTGGAGCAGGGCCTGCTGACGCTGGCCCGCAAGCAGCAATGGAAAGGCGCCGAAGGGCTGGCGGGGCTGCATGAGGAAATCGTCGGCCTCTATAAATCGCCCCGGCGGCTGGTGTGGGGCACGGTCCTGCACCTCGTCTCGTGGATGCTGGGCGCGGTCGAGATCTGGGCCGCGCTGCATGTGGTCGGCATCGATGTCGATCCGCGGGCAGCGCTGATCATCGAAAGCCTGGGTCAGGCCTTCAAATCGATCGGTTTCGCCATTCCCGGCGCGCTCGGCGTGCAGGAAGGCGGCCTGATCCTGGCCTGCAGCCTGATCGGCGTGAACGCCCAGGGCGCCATCGAATTGTCGCTGCTGAAGCGCATCCGCGAAATCAGCATCGGTGTTCCAGGCCTGTTGGCCTGGCAATGGATCGAGGGGAAGCGCCTGTTCGCGTCCCGTATAAAAAACATCCCTGGGGAGACCGCATCATGACCACCGGCGGGTCCTGGACTCATAAGATGGCGCGCCCGCTGGTGCGCCCGTTGATCGGCACGGGCATCACGCCGAATCACCTGACCACCTTGCGCCTGATCGTCGGTCTTGCCTCGGCGGCCGCGCTGGTTCCCGGCACGGCCGAATGGAATTTGTGGGCCGGCTGGCTGTGGCTGGTTTCGGCCTTCCTCGACCGCGCCGATGGCGAATTGGCGCGGCTGGGCAATATGTCGACGCCGGGCGGCCATATCTGGGACACCTTCGTCGACATCACCGTCAATTCGGTGTTCTTCGTCGCGATCGGCTTCGGCCAGCGCCATTCGGTGCTCGGCATGGCGGCGATTCCGCTCGGCTTCGTGGCCGGCATCTCGCTGTTCCTGTGCTCCTATTGGGCGATGTCGCTGGAAAAGCGCATCAATCACGCCAAGAAGGCCTATTCGGGCAAGTGGGGCTTCGATTTCGACGACATGCTCTATCTGATGGCGCCGCTCTGCTGGCTGGACTGGCTGATGCCGGTGCTGGTGGGCGCGGTGATCGGCACGGTCTCGATGGCGGTCCTGACCGGCTGGCGCCTGCGCAAGCTGATCGTTCAGCAGAGGAATCAATCGGCATGACATCCATTCTGCTCACCCCCGGTCCGCTGACCACGCGCGAGGAAACCCGCCGCGCCATGCTGCGCGACTGGGGTTCGCGCGACGGCGATTTCATTGCCTTGACCGCAGAGGTGCGCCGCCGTCTGCTGGCGGTGGCCAATGCGGCCGATAGCCATGTCGCGGTGCCGTTGCAGGGCAGCGGCACCTTCATCGTCGAGGCGGCGATCGGCACGCTGGTCGGGCCGAACGACAAGCTGCTGGTGCTGGTCAATGGCGCCTATGGCGAGCGCATCGTCAAGATCGCTCAACGCATCGGCCGCACGGTCGAGGCGCTGACCTGGGAAGAGATCGAGCCGGTCGATCCCGGCCGCGTCGCCCGGGCGCTGGATGCCGATGCCGCCATCACCCATGTCGCCGTGATCCATTGCGAGACCACCACCGGCCTCTTGAATCCGCTGGCCGACATCGCGGCGGTGGTCGCCAAGGCCGGCCGCAAGCTGCTGATCGACGCGATGAGCAGTTTCGGCGCCCTGCCGCTCGATCTGTCCTCGCTGCCGGCGACGGCGGTGATGGCGTCTTCCAACAAATGCCTGGAAGGCACGCCGGGCCTCGGCTTCGCTCTGATCGAGAAGCAGGCCCTGGTCGCCGCGCAGGGCAACAGCCCGTCCTTGAGCTTCGACCTGGTCGAGCAATGGCGCGGTTTCGAGGGTAACGGCCAATGGCGCTTCACCCCGCCGGTGCAGGTCCTGGCGGCGCTCGGCGAAGCCCTGCGTCTGCTGGAAGCGGAAGGCGGCCCGGCCGCCCGTCTGGCCCGCTACAGCGAGAATTGCGACATCCTGGTCGACGGCATGGCCCGCCTCGGCTTCCCGCTGCTGCTGGAGCGGGATCTGCAGGCGCCGATCATCGCCACCTTCCGCCATCCGGACCGCCCGTTCGCGTTCGAGCGCTTCTACGAGGCGCTGGCGGCGCGCGGCTTCGTCATCTATCCGGGCAAATTGAGCAAGGCCGAAAGCTTCCGCATCGGCTGTATCGGCGCGGTCGACGCGTCGGATTTCCGCCGCCTGCTGGCGGCCATCCAAGACATCATGGAGACCAGAAGTGCAGCCTGACCAGATTTCGGTGATCCTGCTGGCGGCCGGCGTCGGCCGCCGCCTGCAGGGATTGGCGGAAGGACCCAAGGTGCTTCTGCGCTTCGGCGGGCAGACCCTGCTCGAACGTCATCTCGAAGCCCTGCAAGCCAACGGCATCGAGGACATCACCCTGACCGTCGGCTTCGAGGCCGACATGATCCGCGCGGAGCTCGAGCGGCTGGGCCAGACCGGCCGGGTCCGCCTGGTCGAGAACCCGGATTTCCGCCAGGGCAGCCTGGTGTCGCTGCATGTCCAGGCCGAGACCATGCGCTCGGGCCGCTCGGTCGTGCTGATGGATGGCGACGTGCTCTATCCGCACGAGATGATCACCCGCCTGATCGCGGCGCCGCAGGAGAACGTCCTGCTGCTCGACCGCAATCTCGAGCCGGGCGACGAGCCGGTGAAGATCTGCCTCAAGGACGGCAGGATCGTCGATTTCCGCAAGAAGCCGGTGCACGAGCATGATTGGCACGGCGAATCGGTCGGTTTCTTCCGCTTCTCGCCCGCCATGGCGGCGATCCTGGCCGATGTCTGCGCCGAGTATGTGCGCACCGGGCGCACCGACCAGGAATATGAGGAAGCGATCCGCGACCGCATCCTGGTCGAGCCCGAGCGTTTCGAGGCGACCGACATTTCCGACATCCCCTGGACCGAGATCGATTTCTCCGAGGATGTGGCGCGCGCCCAGAACATCATTCTCCCCAAGCTGGAGGCCGTGGCATGAACGTCTCGCTGAACTCTCCCGCCCGTCTGCGCGGGCCGCTTTCGGCCGAACAGGTGGCCGCGTTCGACCAGACCGGCTGGACCATCGCCGAGGGACTGTTCTCGGCCGAAGAGGTCAAGGCCATCTCGGACTGGACCGACGAGCTGGAGGCCCGCACCGAAGTGGTGGGCGGCCATTGGGTCTATCGCCAGCCGAGCCTGCTCGACGCCTCGAAGAAGGTCATCCAGCGCATCGAGAATTTCGTGCCGACCCACGCCCAATACGAGGCGCTGGCCAACCGCTCGCGCCTGTCCGACGCCATGACCCAGCTGCTGGGCGAACAGGCCCGCCTGTTCAAGGAAAAGATCAATTTCAAGGAGCCGGGCGGCGAGGGGTTCAAGCTGCATCAGGACCAGCAGGCGGGATGGGGGCGCTATGCGCCCTTGTTCGTCACCGCGATGGTCTGCATCGATCCTTCGACGCTGGAAAATGGCTGCCTGGAACTGGCCGCCGATCTGCCGCGGGTGACCACCCTGATCGGCGAGGAATGGCGTCCGCTCGACGAGCAGGAGACCGGCCTGACCATGGTCAAGCTGCCGATGAAGCCGGGCGACGCCATCTTTTTTGACAGTTTTGCTCCCCATTCGTCGCAGGATAATCTATCGTCCAGCAGACGCAGGGCGCTGTTCTTCACTTATAACGGCGCCTCCCACGGGGATGTGCGCCAGAACTATCACGACGACAAACGGGCGGCGTGCCCGCCTGACGTCGAACGTGCACCAGGGGCGGAATACCAGTTCCGGGTTTGATGTGAAGAGGATCTTCGCCGGTCTTGGCTTGCTTTGCAGCCTGCTGACCGCGGCGGCCTCGGCGGCCGTACAACCCGCCGATCCTATGTTGGGCCTGATTATCGGCGAGCAATGGTCCGAGCTGGACAATATCGCCCATGAAAGGCTGGCGGCCGATCCGCTGGACGGGATCGGGCTGCATGCGCTCGCCCGCAAATCGGTCGATGGCGATGTCGGCAGCGACGAACTGCGCGCCGCTCTGCTGCCGAAGATCGAGGCCTGCATCGCCGCCCGCCCCAATGACGGATTGTGCCATCTGGCCTATGGCCAGGTGCTGGCGCCCAGCTGAAATCGCAGAGCATGTTCGACGCGCTCGGCTCGGTCGCCAAGGTACCGGAATCCTTCGAAGCGGCGGTGAATGCCGATCCGTCCAGTTTCGACGCCCGCGAATCCGCGGTGACCTTCTATATCCGCGCCCCCAGCATCGTCGGCGGCAGCATGCGGCACGCCTACCGCCATGTCGACCAGTACGCCAAGATCAACCCCGACTATGCCCAGCTGCTCTATGTGCTGATCGCGCTAGAGGAAAAGGATTTGCCGAAGGCCAAGGCGCTGCTGGCCAAGCTGCCCGCCGAGAGCTCCGATCCGGTGCTCGACCAGATGATCGCCAAGCGCTGGCTGGCCATCGGCCTGGCCTATCTCGACGCCGGCCAGTTCGACGCCGCCCGCGCCGCCTTGGCCCACGGGGTGGCGCATGGCGCCCCCAGCGTGGCCGGCCAGTCTCATTGGGGATTGGGCCGCATCGCCCAGGCCCAGGGCCATCCGGAAGAGGCGATCGATGAATATCGCGCCTTCCTGGCCTTCGACCCGAACGCTTCCGGCAAGCCGGCCGAGGAAGCCCGTGCCAGCCTCAAGCAGCTCGGAACGAATTAAGCGATCTGATAGCAGGCCAGTTCGACTGACGCGCCATGCCGCACATCGGCAATGCGCAGGCGGAATCCGTGCAGCTTGGCGATGGCCGCGACCAGGCTCAGCCCCAATCCGCTGCCGCGTGCATTCGGGCTTTTGTCCGACCGGTAATAGCGCTGGGTGACCTTGCTGCGTTCGGTGGAGGGGATGCCGAAACCGCTGTCGGTCACCCGCAGCAGCGGGCCATCCGCCTCATGGGCGATCTCGATCCGCACCTGTCCGCCGGCCGGCGTGTATTTGATGGCGTTGTCGACCAGATTGGCCAGCGCCTCGATCATCATGTCGCGGTCGGCCCGCACCAGGGCCGGCGAGTCGCTGTCGACGCTGAAATGGATGCGCTTGTCCGCCGCCAACGGCTCATAGAGCTCGTACACGTCCCGGGCGATCTCGCCGAGGTCGGTCTCGCCGACGCATTGGAAGCGCCGGCTGCTTTCGATCTCGGCGATCCGCAGCAGCGAGGTGATGGTGGCATGGGTGCGGCCGAGATCGGTCAGGGATTTGGCGACGATGCCGCGCAGGGCTTCGGGGTCGCGTTCATTGAGGGCGCGTTCGAGGCGTGCCTGCATCACCGACAAGGGCGTGCGCAGATCATGGGCGATGTTGTCGCCGACGCTGCGGATCTCCTCGACCAGATTGACGATCTCGTCGAGCATTTCATTGATGCGCGCGGTCAGGCTGTCGAGGTCGTCGCCGGCCCCGCTGACCGGCAGGCGCTCATGCAGGTCGCCGGCCATCACCCGGCCGATGGTGCGGTCCAGCGCCTTGATGCGCGCCACCGAGCGGGCGGCGAAGAAGGCGCCGAAGATCAGCGCCAGCAGCAGGGCCGGCCCCATGCCGCGGATCAGCCCGATGCCGACCACATGCTGCAGGGCGCTGACATCGTCGAGATCGTGGCCAATGGCCAGGATCTTGCCGTCGGGCCGGCGGTCGGCGACCAGGATCACTTCCTTGCGCGACGGTTCGGAATCGACCAGCGGCACCGTCATCAGCCGGTGCGCCAGGCCGTCGACCGGCAGTTTGGGCGGCAGCGAGGCGAGATTGCCGGCGACCAGGATGCCGTGCGGGTCGAACAGGGCCTCGACACTGTTATGGCGCAGGTCGCGGGCCAGGCGGGTATGGACCCGGTCGATCAGCTCGGCGTCGGTCATCACCAGGGCTTCGCGCACCTCGAGTTCCAGATAGGTGCGCTTCGCCTCGATTTCGAGGCGGGCCGTCTCGACATAGACATAGGCGAAGATGGCCGCGGTCGAGCCGGCCAGCGCCAGGGCGAAGCCCAGGGCCAGGCGGAACGGCGCGGCCTGAACTAACCTAATTCCCTTCATCGAGCATGAAGCCGACGTTTTTAACCGAATGGATAAGCTTGATCTCGCCGGGCAGGTCGACCTTGTGGCGCAGACGCCCCATATGGACATTGACCAGATTGCTTTCGGGGACGAAGCGGTAATTCCACACTTCCTCGAGCAGCATCGAGCGCGGCAGCACCTGGCCGGGCCGGCGCATCATGAATTCCAGCAGCTTGAATTCGCGCGGCAGCAGGTCCATCTCGCGCGAGCCGCGATGGGCGGTCCGCTCGATCAGGTCGATATGCAGCGGACCCACCGTCAGGGCGGTTTCGCGCACATCGGTCGGGCGGCGCAGCAGCGCCTCGATGCGGGCGAACAGCTCGCCCATCACGAAGGGCTTGCCGAGATAATCGTCGCCGCCGGCCTTGAGGCCGCGGATGCGCTCATCCGCCGAGGACAAGGCGCTGACCACCAGGACGGGCAGGTGAAATCCCTCTTCCTGCATCTTCGCGATCAGCGACAGGCCGTCGAAGCCCGGTAAGGTGCGGTCGATGATGGCGAGGTCGGGTGCTTCAGCCCAGATCGAGGCCAGCGCGTCGGTGCCGTTGGCGGCATGGCGTGGCTGGTAGCCTTGGCTTTTCAAGCCGGCAAGGATCTCCATCGCCATGTCGGGATCATCCTCGACGACGAGAATCGAGGCATTCGCCTTGACCTGGGGACGCGATAGACGCGGCGTCATTTTCATCTCCTGCCCGCGCTGATATAGGCACGCAGGAGAGGCTGTACCAGAGTGACATTGCTGCATCGCAATAAAAAATTTGTTACTCGACCCTCCGGCCGACCGGAAGCTAACTCAGCCTTGCTTCAGACGCCGCCGGACAGATTTTGTCCTGGCGGCGTTTTCGCGAGCTTTTCTCGCGTTACAGAAACATGACAGGAGATTTTCATATGGCTTGGAAGTTCACCTCGGCGGCGGTCGTCGCCCTGGCCGTCGGCGCCGCCGGCATGGCCCAGGCGGCCGATGATACCGCGACCGTCAACGGCCTGACCTTCTATGGCACCGTCGACGTCGGCGTGACCTACGACACCCATGGCGCGCCGTCGAGCAGCGTCGGCAATGTCGGCTCGTACTATCTGATCCAGAAGGCCAGCAACAAGGACACCTTCAACTTCGCGCAGTCCGGCATGGGCCAGTCGAAGCTCGGCATCAAGGGCGCCGACGATCTGGGCGACGGCTGGACCGGCCTGTTCAAGCTGGAAGCCGCGATCAACCCGGCCGGCGGCAATCTGACCGACGCCGCCAAGTCGCTGACCAACAATAACGGCGTCGCCCAGAACCAGCAGAGCGCCGGCGTCGATTCCAGCGCCGTCGGCCAGGCCTTCGCCCGCGCCGCCTATGTTGGCGTCAGCAACGACAAGTACGGCACCTTCACCGCCGGCCGTCAGACCACGCTGAACGCCGATGCGATCTCGACCTACGATCCGATCTACAATTCCTACGCCTTCTCGCTGATCGGCTTCTCCGGCACCGCCGCCGGTTCGGGTTCGACCGAGGACACCCGCTGGGACAATTCGGTCAAGTATCTCTACAACTATGGTCCGTTCCGCGTCGGCGGCCAGTACCAGTTCGGCGGCACCGTGACCCGCAACGATATCGGCTATAGCGCCGATGTCGGCTTCGACTTCGCCGGCCTGTCGGTCGACGGCGTCTACACCCACAAGAAGGACGAGATCTCCGAGTCCTCGCTGTCCGCCGCCCAGGTGCTGACCGCTTCGGCCGCCGGCTTCGACATCACCAAGACCCTGGCCGCGACCATCTCGGACAACGATTCCTACACGATCGCCGCCCGCTATAACTGGGACAAGTTCAAGTTCTTCGGCGGCTTCGAGTACATCAAGTCGGCCAACCCGTCCTCGCCGATCTTCCAGGGCGCCGTGAACATCGGCGGCTACCAGATCTACGCGCCGAACAACACCGCCTTCAACAAGAACCGCGACCAGGACATTGCCTGGGTCGGCGCGCGCTACGCGGCCACCGCCAAGCTCGAGATCGATGCGGCCTATTACTACCTGCACCAGAACTCCTACGCGACCGGCGCCAATGCCGGCTGCGACGACACCCGCGCTTCCAACTGCTCGGGTGACGAGCATGTGTTCTCGCTGGTCGCCGATTATCACTTCAGCAAGAAGTTCGACACCTATGCCGGTGTGATGTACTCGGAGGCTCTGAACGGCCTGGCGAGCGGCTTCTACCACAACAACAACTTCGCCCCGACCGTGGGCGTGCGTTACACGTTCTAAGCTTCTCCCCGCGAAGCTTGATTGGGCCGGACACAGCTGTGTCCGGCCCTTTTTTTACAGGCGCGGCACGATGATGCGGACATCCAGTCCGCCGCCGGGACGGTTGGCCAGGGTCACGTCGCCGCCATGTTCCCGCACGATCGATTGCGCCGCGGTCAGTCCCAGCCCGACGCCGCCGGTCGCGCGGTTACGCGACGCTTCCAGCCGGAAGAACGGATTGAAGACCGCCTCCAGCGCGTCCTCGGGGATGCCGGGGCCGGCGTCGCGGATCGAGATGGTCACCTGCTTCTCATCGGCTTCGATGCCCACCTCGGGCGGCGCGGCATATTTCACCGCATTCTCGATCACATTGCCGATCGCCCGCTTGAGCGCTGCCGGGCGTCCCAGCAATTGCAGCCGCGCCGGACCGCAATAGGGGATGGCGACGCCCTGGTCGGCGAAATCGTCGATCAGGGTTTGGATGATGCTCGGCAGATCCAGCGGGGTGAGCTTTTCCTCCTGCGCGTCGCCGCGGAAGAAGGCCAGGGCTCCATCGATCATCTCCTGCAGCTCGTCGACGTCGCGAAACAGCTTTTCCTGCTGGGCCGGGTCCTGGATGAATTCCCCGCGCAGCCGGATGCGGGTCAGCGGCGTGCGTAAATCGTGCGAGATGGCGGCCAGCATCGCGGTGCGATAACTCATCAGCTTCTGAATGCGGTCCTGCATCACATTGAAGGCGCTGATCACCACGCGGAATTCCCGTGGCCCGGTCTCATCCATCGGCGCCGCCCGGGGATTCGTGCCGAACAGCAGGATGGCATCGGCGAAGCGCTGGACCGGCCTGGCCAGCTGGCGCGCGGCAAACAGCGAGATGACCGCCGTCACCACGGCCAGGACGGTCAGCCATACGGCGGCCTGGACGGGAGCGTCGAGGCCCCAGAAGCGATGGTCGGCATGGACGACCACCCAGCTCTGGTCAGTCAGTTCGACCGCCAGGGAATAGCCCGGTGTCACCGCCGGGGCGCCATTCGGCAGGAGCGGCACCGCCAGGCGGGGTCTGTCCGGAGCGAAGATCCGCGTGCGGTGATCGGGGCCGAACTGCCGGGGCAGCCGCTTCGCCGCCTCGCTGTTGGGCAGGACCTGATCGGTGCCGCTCAGAACGCGTGCCGCGTCGGACTCCGCCGATATCCAGGCCGTGCTCAAATTTTCCGACTTGGCGGCAGCGGCGAGGGCGGGCCGCAGGTCGGGAGGTGCGGCTTCGATCATATGGACGATCTCCAGCACCTGGTCGGGCACGCCCGAATGCTGGATCGGCGGCTGGGCCCAGACGCCGCCGAAGGCCAGGAACAGGCCCTGCGCCCCCATCGTTACCGCGATGACCGTCGCCACGGTGGCGGCGAAGCGCCAGGCGATCGAGCCGCGCTTTCCCCTCAGCATCGCCGGATGCTCCGCGGCATGAACATATAGCCCTCGTTGCGCACCGTGCGGATCAGGACCGGGGCCTTCGGGTCGTCCTCCAGCTTGCGGCGCAGCCGGCTGACCAGCGTGTCGATGCTGCGGTCATAGGCGTCATGAGCCGGGCCGCGCGCGAGGTCGAGCAGCTGGTCGCGGGTCAGGATGCGCTTGGGATGTTCGGCGAAGGTCAGCAGCAGATCGAACTCGCTGCCCGACAACACCACCAGCGTGTCGTCGGACGAGCGCAGTTCGCGCCGCGTCACATCGAGCCGCCACGCGTCGAACTGGATCATCGGCCGCGGCCCGTCGGGGATTTCACCGCCGACCGGGCTGCGCCGCAGCACCGCCTTGACCCGGGCCAGCAATTCGCGCTGGTCGAACGGCTTGGTCACATAGTCGTCTGCCCCGACCTCCAGCCCGACGATGCGGTCGGTCAGGTCGCCCATCGCGGTCAGCATGATGATCGGCACCTTCGACGCCGCGCGCGCCTGGCGGCACAGCGAGAAGCCGTCCTCCTGGCGCAGCATGACGTCGAGGATGACCAGATCGACATCGCCCTTCTCGATCGCCGCGAACATGGCGGCGCCGCTTTCCGCCACCGTCACCGTGTGCGAGTGCTTGCGGAAGAAATCGGTCAACAGCGACAGGATTTCCGTGTCGTCGTCGACGATCAGCAGATGGGGCATCGGGGTCGCACCCTGGCGATGAAACAGTCCTTGCACTCCTTCTTGTCAGGGATGGGGCGATTTGTCTCGGTCAGAATCGATAGGTCAGGCCGAGAAAGGCGCTGGGCTGGACGTCCCGCTCGGTCAGTGGGCTGTGGCGTGCCGCGTCTCCCACCAGTTCGTTGACGCCGGCATGGGCCGCGATGCCCCAATGATCGGTGATCTGATAGAGCAGCGTGGCCGACAGCCCGACATCCTTGATGCCCGAGCCCGGTGAATAAGGATGCAGCGGGTTCCCTGCCGCCGCCGCGGCGGCGGCCTGGTCGTCGGTGACGCCGAAATAGCTGCGGTCATAACGCCGGTCCGCCCAGGTGGTTTCCGGTCCGATGGAAATCCGCATGCGGTCGAGCGGCGAGAAGGCCCAGGTGGCGCTGGCGGTCACTTCGGTACCGGGGGCTGGGCCGAAGATGTTCTGGCCCTTGAGTTCGAAGGCGAACGGTTTCAGCGAATAGGTGATGAAGCCCGAAGCCACGGCGCCGCCGCTGAGGTCGGACAGGCCGCGCAGCCGGTCGTCGTCATGGCTCGACCGGCCGCCGTGATAGCCGATCGCCACGCCCGCGCGCAGATCGCCCAGGGTCAGCAGATTGACCCCGATGCCGCGCTGGGTGGAGACGAAGAAGCGGTCGTCGGCCAGACCGCGGATATCGATCAGCGGGAAGGGGACGGCCTTGAACTGCTTGGACCCCTCATAGGCGGGCACCACGCCCGCGCCGGCGCCGAGCACGATGGAAACGCCCTTGTTCGGTTCGGCGTCGGGGGTGCTGCTGATGCCGAGAATCGCATTGTCCTCAGCCGCGGCCGCGGTGGCCAGCAGCGCCGGTGCCGCCAGTAGAAGAAAACGGGGGGAGAAAAAAGCCATCGGGCCACCTTTCGAAAGAAGAAGTGGCCCGAAGATAGGAAGGCTTTGTCAGCCGAAGTTGTTCGGTATGTGTCGGGTTTGACACATACCGAACTGTTCAGGTTTTACTGGCGGATCGAGCCGAGGAAGCGGTCGACCCCCTTGCGCAGGGCGTCCGCCTGGCGCGACAGATCGACCGACGACACGCTGATGTCGTTGGCGACCTCGCCGGTCTTGCGGGCGGCGCCGCCCACTTCGTCGATGGTGCGCGACACTTCCTGGGTGCCGGTCGCGGCCTGCTCGACATTGCGGGCGATCTCGCCGGTGGCGGCGCTCTGCTGCTCGACCGCGGCGGCGACCGAGGCGCTGATGTCGCCCATCTCGCCGATCACCTGGGCGATCGAGGTGATGGCCTGCACCGCGCTGGCGGTGCCCGATTGGACCGCGGCGATCTTGGCCGAGATCTCGTCGGTGGCGCGGGCGGTCTGGCTGGCCAGATGCTTGACCTCGCCGGCCACCACCGCGAAGCCCTTGCCGGCCTCTCCGGCGCGGGCCGCTTCGATGGTGGCGTTCAGCGCCAGCAGGTTGGTCTGGCTGGCGATGTCGTTGATCAGCGAGACGATCTCGCCGATCGACGCGACGTTCTCGGACAGTGCTTCGATCAGCGACGAGGTCTCGCGCGCTTCGCCGTCGGCGCGTTCGGCCACCTGGCGCGAGCGGTGGACCTGGCCCGAAATCTCGCGCGTCGAGGCCGACAATTCCTCGGTGGCCGAGGCGACGGTCTGCACATTGTTCGACGCCAGTTCGGCGGCCGACGCCACCGTGGTGGCCTGCGAGCTGGTCGAGGCCGCGGTTTCGGCCATGTATTTGGCCGAGCTCTGCAGCTGGTTGGCGGCGGTGCTGACCGAAGTCACCACCGAGCCCACTTCGGATTCGAAGGCGGTGGCCAGCTCGCGCAGGGCGGCGCGGCGTTCCTCGGCGGCGCGCTGGGCGCTCTGCGCCTGTTCGGCTTCCAGACGGCGCTTTTCCTGGGCGCTGTTCTTGAAGACCTCGAGGCTGGACAGGATCTCGCCGACCTCGTCCTGATGGGTGGCGCGCGGCACGTCGATGTCGATGTCGCCATCGGCCAGGCGCAGCATGGCCTTGGTGGCGCGGCCCAGCGGCGCGATCGAGGCGATGGTCCACCAGGCGACGCCGGCACCCAGCGCCAGGGCGACCAGACAGAGGCCGCCCATCAGCAGCTTGAAGCCTTCGGCCACATCGCGGGCGGCGCGGCTTTCCTTCTGGTTCTTGGTTTCTTCGAGGTCGATGAACTGGTTGATGCGGGCCAGCCATTCGACGAAATCGGGGCGGGCCTCGTCGGCCATCAGCTTGCGGGCCTGGTCGAGATTGCCGGCCTTCTGCAAAGCGAGGACCTTGTCGACCACGGGCATGGTCTTGGCCTCGGTTTCCTTGATGGATGCCAGGATGCGGAAATCCTCGCTCTGGCGGTCGGCCGGGCTGGTCAGCATGGCATCGAGGGGGGCCGCCGACTGGCGGTAATCGTCGGCGCGCTTTTCGATGTCGTGCTGCACCGAGGCCAGGGCGGCCGCGTCGGTCAGCAGGGTCATGTCGCGCAGATCGATGGCGCGCTCATGCACGCTGCCGCGGAAATTGATGGCGTAGCGCTGGCGCACGCTGTTGATGTCGTTGATCGTGCGCAGGCTGCTCTCGATGCGGCTCACTTCGTTCACCCCGATCCCCGTCAGGACGACGATCAGCAGGAACAGCGCACCGAAACCCAGCTTCAGCCGGGTGCCGATTCTCCATCCTTTATTATCCAACATGACCTGGCTCCCCTCAATAAAGTCCCGCCTCATATTGGATGAGGCGGGCGCTTTTCAATGGGGGCATAGTGTGGCGATTCTTAAGTTCCTACAACGTCGATACCAGCGATATTAGGAACTTAAGAATCTTCTCGGCCACACTAGATGCTTGATAAAAATGGTGTCCTGATCGATCGCGCAGTTCGTATGTCGTTAGATCCTGGCATTACGAACTGCGCGATCGGGACACCAGCATGTCTCACTTCGGCTTTTGAAACACCAGCAGCATATTATCGGCCTCGCCGATGGCGGTGTATTTGGAATGATCGAAATTGGGGTCCTGCGGCTGGCCGTAGGGAGCCGAAAGCGAGGTGGGCGGCAAGGTCCAGACGCCGAACGGATAATCCTTGGTGTCCTTGGGGTTGGCCAGCAGCTCGGACGATTTCACCAGTTTGAAACCGGCCTTCTCGGCCAGCATCTTGACGTAGGCCTCCTGGACATAGCCGTTCGCGGCCTTGGGGTCCTGGGTGCCGCCGGGATTGGCGCGGTGTTCCTCGACGCCCAGCAGGCCGCCCGGTTTCAGCGCCTTGAAGAAATCGGCGAAGGCGCGGTCGGCGAAGCCCTCATCCATCCAATTATGGACATTGCGGAAGGTCACCACCATGTCGGCGCTGCCGGCCGGGGCGACGTCGCCCGAGTCCTTGTCGAGATGGGTATAGTTCAAATTGCCGTAGAGTTCGGGATGATCGAAGAACTTCTCCTTGAACTTCTTCGAGGGCTCCATGCCGCCGCCGACTTCGTAGAGCTTGCCGCCGCCCTGCTTCAACACCGGGCCGAGAAGCGCCGTGAAATAGCCGCCGCCGGGATAGATCTCGACCACGGTCATGTCGGGCTTCAGCCCCATGAATTTCAGTTCTTCGACCGGATGGCGCACGGCATCGCGCGGCACGTCCTTTTCCTGGTCGCGCCAGGGTCCGGCCGCCGCCCATTCGAGGGAACCGGGCTTGCCGGCGGCCGGCAGTTCCGCGGCGGACACGCCGCCCGCCACCAACGCCGCCGCCGCAATACATGCCGTCATCATCCTGCGCATCGTAAATCTCCGAGGGGGTAGGGAAATCGATCGCCGGCCATTGCGGGAGCGCCGCATGGACCGGTCAATACGCCTTCGATTAACCGACGGGAGCCGCCGACGAACGCCGCCGACAAACGCACCAGGCAGAATTTGCCGGGTGAGAATTGTCGGGTCAGGTGGTCGGAATGCCGCCGCCGACCCGCTTGAGGCTCAGGCTGGTGTCGAAATTGCCGCCGACGAGGCCGTTGTCGCCGGTGAAGCTGACCTGATCGGTCATGGTGGTGTCGGTGATCTGTCCGCTGGCCTGGCTCAGGGTCATGAAATTCTGCAGCGCGCTCGAATAGGCGTTCTGGCGGGCGGTGTTGATGGTGTTCAATTCGCCCTGGATCTGCTGCTGCGAGAAGGGAACGAAATTGCTGCCGAAACCGGTGCCGACCGCATAGAGGGCGCCGCCGGTGAAGCTGCCGGTGAGCTGCAAGTCGCCGCCCGAACTGCTGGAGGTGGTCGAGCTGCTGGAACTGCTGGAGCTGCTGCTGGACGGGGTGCTCGAACCCGAATCGGAGCTTTGCCCCGACTGGCCGGTCGCCTGCAGCAGAAAGCTGAAATTCGAGCTGCTCTGATACTGACCCTGCGCGGCGTTTTCCAAGGCCTGAAGCTGCTGCGCGAGAGAGGTCGAAGACCCTACCTGCATGATCGTCTCCCAAATTTGGAACCGTTTTCATGCAGATTGCGTGCCAAGAAAAACTGGCGGATTCGAGCGGTCGAGGGAAAAGGCGCTAGGCAAATTATGCCTAGCGCCCTCAAGGCTTACGCTCTTAGAAGCGGGCCGACATGTCGAACATGAAGGTGCGCGGCGCACCGATCAGTCCGCTGGCGAACTGCGGCGAGATGCCGTAGAGGCCGCCGACCGCATTCTCCGACTGGTACGCATAATTGTAGTAATGCGTGTCGAGGATGTTCTGCACGTTCAGGGTCAGCTTGACGTTCTTCACCGTGTCGGTGTCGAGCTTCAGATTATAGCTGACCAGGGCGTTGAGCAGCGTGTGCGACGGATTCTTCTGCGGAATCGTCGTCGTCGCGCCGCACAGCGGGTACGGGGCCGGGCTGTAGCCGGCAGCAGACGGGTTGCCGCAATATTGGGTGCCGATCAGATCGCCGGTCAGATAGCTCGAACCGGTGTACTGGGCGTTCAGGCGGCCATAGATGGTGCCGTTGTCATATTCCAGATTCACGTTGGCCAGCTTGTTCGGCACGTTCGAGCTGTTGGCGCCGCGGAACTCGTAGCCGAACTGATCTTCGGTGACGGTCACGTTGGTGAAGGCGTCGGCCAGATATTTGGCCTGGTTGTACGAGCCATTGCCAGAAATGGCGATTTCCGGGGTGATCTTGTATTTGGCGGCGAATTCGAGGCCGCGGAACTGCTGTTCGGCGGTGTTGCCGGCGACGAATTCGTTGATCAGGTAGTTCTCGAAGAACGAGAAGCCGCCTTTGACGTTCTGGTAGTACCAGCCGCCGCTCAGATAAAGGGTCGAGGTGTCGTAGCGCAGACCCGCTTCGGCCGAATAGACCTTCTCGGGATTCGGAGCACCCGTGGTGCCCGACGAGCCGACATAATAGTCGCTGGTCGGCGCGAACAGCGAGCCGATGCCGGCGCTGGCATAGGCGGTCACATGCTCGGGCAGGTTATAGCTGACGCCGACATAGGGCTCGCCTTCCTTGGTATAGTTGGTGAGCGTGTAGGGATTGACGATCGCGTTGGTCTGCTGGTTGTGAACCGAGGTGTACGCGGTCTCGATGCGCATGCCGGGCTGCAGGTGCAGGGTGTCGTCCAAGAGGTCGATCTTGTCCTGGATGAAGCCGCTGACCACGGTGCGCTGGGTGAAGCCGCCGCAATCGATGGCGTTATAACCGCAGACTTCCGGCATATGCGTCGAGCCGTAAGCATATTCGGCCTGGTTCTCGTAAGTCCGGCCGGCGTAAAGGCCGAAGGTGAATTCCTGGTGCGCCCAGTCGGTGTCCAGGAAGTAGGAGAGCTTCGGCGCGATGGCGACGGTCTGGACGTTCTGGCGGAAGATCTCCGAGCTCAGGCCGGCGGTCGAGCTGCCGAACTTGGCGGCCGGGTCATAGCTGAAGCCGGGCTGGGCACCCAGGGCGCCGAAGAAGAAATACGGGTTCTGGATGTTCGGGATGATGCCGTTCGGATAGGGCGAGTTCTCGCCCAGCGAGATCGGGTTGTTGTAGCCGGTCTGCTGCACCTGGGTGTTCTGGAACATCGCCTGGACGTCGAAGAACAGATCGTCGCGCAGCGCCATCTCGTTGCGGGCGATGATGGTGAAGTAGTTGTTGGCGTCGCTCTGGAAGCCTTC
>JAJPHO010000140.1 GCA_021325215.1 Alphaproteobacteria bacterium | reverse complement strand
TTCAAGGGCCGGATGGCGCATTGGGCCGAGTTCTACGAGAAGCTCTTCAATTTCCGCGAGATCCGCTATTTCGACATCGAGGGCAAGGTCACCGGCCTGTTCTCGAAGGCGATGACCAGCCCGTGCGGCAAGATCCGCATCCCGCTGAACGAATCGAAGGGCAATGACGGCAAGCTCGACCAGATCGAGGAATTCCTGCAGGCCTATAATGGCGAAGGCATCCAGCACATCGCCCTGGGCAGCTCGAACCTCTACAAGACCGTCGACCAGCTGACCGCCAACGGTGTCGGTCTGCAGGACACCATCGACACCTATTTCGACCTGATCGACAAGCGCCTGCCCGGCCATGGCGAGCCGGTCGAGGAAATGCGCAAGCGCCGCATCCTGATCGACGGCGCCCCGACCGAGGGCCAGGGCCTGCTGCTGCAGATCTTCTCGAAGAACGTGCTGGGCCCGATCTTCTTCGAATTCATCCAGCGCAAGGGCAATGATGGCTTCGGCGAAGGCAATTTCAAGGCGCTGTTCGAGAGCCTGGAACTCGACCAGATCCGCCGCGGCGTGCTGAAGGCCTGAGGCGATGTCGTCGCGCCGCCCGATCTCCTTCCCCCTGGTGCGGGGCACCGCCTCGCGCCAGGCCCATGCCGACATGCCCGCCGGCACCTATGAGCGCGAAATGTCGAAGGAGGGATTCTTCGGCCCGGCCGCCTTCTTCCATCACCGCCATCCGCCGACTGCTTGGGTCGATTTCCAGGGCCCGCTGGCGCCGCATGCCTTCGATCTGGTCAAGATCAACGAGGCGCCCGACTGTCCGTGGGACGCGCCGGTGATCCTGTCCAACGCCCATGTCGAAATGCGGCTGTGGAACCTGTCGCGCCCCATGCCGGCCTTGGCCCGCAATGGCGACGGCGACCAGATCCTGTTCATCCATGACGGCCGCGCCGGCCTGTTCTGCGATTTCGGCCACATGACCGTGACGACCGGCGATTATGTGGTGCTGCCGCGCGGCACCATGTGGCGCCTGGAGCCGGAAGCGGCGTTGAAGGTGCTGATGATCGAGGCGACCGGCGCCGGATTCTCGCTGCCGGAAAAGGGCCTGGTCGGCAATCATGCCATCTTCGATCCGGCCATGCTCGACGTGCCGGAAATCGACGAGGCCTTCCTCGACCAGCAGTCGGAAGAGCGCGAAACCGCCGTGCGCATCAAGTCGCGCCGCCGCGTCTCGGTGGCGACCTTCCCGTTCAATCCGTTGGATGCGGTGGGCTGGCATGGTGACCTGGCGCCGTGCCGCATCAATGTCTCGGCGATCCGTCCGCTGATGAGCCACCGCTTCCATGTGCCGCCCTCGGCGCACACCACCTTCGTGGCCCCGCGCTTCGTCGTCTGCACCTTCGCCCCGCGCCCGTTCGAGACCGATCCGGGCGCCCTGAAGGTGCCGTTCTTCCACAATAACGACGATTACGACGAAGTGCTTTTCTATCACGCCGGCGACTTCTTCTCGCGCGACAACATTCATGCAGGCATGATGACCCTGCATCCGGCCGGCTTCACCCATGGGCCCCATCCCAAGGCGTTGTCGCGTATGCTGGTGCAGCCCAAGCCCGCCACGGACGAATATGCCGTCATGGTGGACACCCGCGACCCGCTCGACATCGCCCCGGCGGCACAAGGCGTGGAGTGGGCGGGTTATGTCGACAGCTGGAAACCGAAGACGGACGCCGCATCGTGAAATTAGCTTCTTTGAAGAATGGACGGGACGGCCGCTTGCTGGTCGTCTCGGAGGACCTGACACGCGCCGTGCTGGCCGACGAGGTGGCGCCCACCCTGCAGGCCGCGCTGGACGATTGGGCCCATATCGAGCCGTCCCTGCTCGAACTGGCCACGCGCCTGGAAGCGGGCGCGGTGAACACCCATCCATTCGATCCGGCCGCCTGCGCCGCGCCGCTGCCGCGCGCCTACCAATGGGCGGACGGCTCGGCCTATGTGAACCATGTCGCGTTGGTGCGCCAGGCGCGCGGCGCCGAGATGCCGCCCTCGTTCTGGACCGATCCGCTGATGTATCAGGGCGGCTCGGACAGCTTCCTCGCCCCGCATGATCCGATCCGCATCGACGACCCGGCCTGGGGCGGCGATTTCGAATCCGAAGTCGCGGTGATCACCG
Organism: Alphaproteobacteria bacterium; assembly: GCA_021325215.1. Classification (GTDB taxonomy): domain Bacteria; phylum Pseudomonadota; class Alphaproteobacteria; order Rhodospirillales; family Magnetospirillaceae; genus JAJPHO01. Next base: position 14,924 of record JAJPHO010000140.1, on the reverse strand, counting down.
GCGCCGTGCGCCAGGGCTGTTCCATCGACGAAGCCCGCGACGCCATCCTGCTGGTGATGCTGGTCAATGACGTCTCCTTGCGCGGCCTGATCCCCAACGAGCTGGCCAAAGGTTTCGGCTTCTTCCAGTCCAAGCCCTCCTCGGCCTTCTCGCCGGTGGCGGTGACGCCGGACTCTCTCGGCGACGCCTGGGACGGCGGCAAGCTGCATTTGCCGCTGCTGACCCATCTGAACGGCGAATTGTTCGGCAAGCCCGATGCGGGCGTCGACATGACCTTCGACTTCCCGACCCTGATCGCCCATGCCGCCAGGACCCGTCCGCTGTCGGCCGGCACCATCATCGGCTCGGGCACCGTGTCGAACCGCGACGCCGACGGCGGACCGGGCAAGCCGGTCTCGCAGGGCGGCCTGGGCTATTCCTGCCTGGCCGAGATCCGCACGGTGGAAACCATCCGCGAGGGCAAGCCGAAGACCCCGTTCCTGGCGCCGGGCGACCGGGTCCATATCGAGATGAAGGACGCCCAGGGCCAGTCGCTGTTCGGCGCCATCTCGCAGATTGTCGTCGGGCCGTCCACCCCTTAAGCTGTAAAGATCGCAATCAGCACAGGGAAATCGAGAAATGGGTCCGAAGATCAGCCGCCGCCAGATGGTTGCCGGCGCAACCGCCGCTGTCTTCGCTCCCGCCCTGCGCCTGTCGGCCGCGGCACCCTTGAAGGTCGGCCTGCTGCTGCCGCTGTCCGGCGCCCTGGCCCGCGAGGGGCAGAGCTGCAAGCGCGGCGCCGACGTCAGCACCGGCGTGCTGGCGCAGCTCGGCCTGCCGATCGAGCTGACCGTCGCCGACACCGAAACCAACATCGACACCGCCCGCACCCGCGCCGAAAAGCTGATCGCCGACGGCGCCCAGGTGCTGGTCGGCGCCTTCGATTCCGCCCACACCATGGCGGTGGCCCAGGTCTGCGAGCAGCGCGGCGTGCCGCTGATCATCAATATCGCCGCGGCACCCAACATCACCGAGCAGGGCTTCCGCACGGTGTTCCGCAATTTCCCGACCGCCGGGCGCCTGACCACCGACGGGCTGAGCCTGATCAAGGATCTGCTGAGCGTCACCGGCCTGAAGGTCGAGAAGGCCGCCTTCCTGCACAATAACGACACGTTCGGCCAGGCCATGGCCGGCGCGATCGGCAAGCTGGCGCCGGGGCTCGAGCTGCCCTTCGCCATCGGCGAGACCATCGCCTATGACGGCGCCGCGCGCGATTACGCGGTCGAGATCGGCCGCGCCAAGGCGTCCGGCGCCGATCTGGTGCTGATGATTTCCCATGGCGAGGACGCCATCAAGCTGATCCGCGAAATGGTCAAGCAGCGCTTCGAGCCCAAAGCCATCATCTCGCCCGGCAGCCCCGGCATGTATGAGGCGCAATTCTACAAGACCCTGGGCAAGTTCGGCGATTACGCCATCACCAACCTGCCTTGGATCAATCCGCGCGCGCCTTTGTCGAAGACCCTGCTGGCCGCCTTCGGCAAGCAGTTCCCCGACGCCCTGTTCGAGATGAATGTCGGCTTCACCTTCGAGGCCATCCTGATCGCCGCCGACGCCGCCAGGCGCGCCGGCTCGACCGCGTCGAAGGGACTGCTCGAAGCCCTGCCGATGACCAATTTGTCCGAGCATGTGATGATCGGCGGTCCGATCGCCTTCGACGGCAAGGGCCAGAACAACAACATCCATTCGGCCGCGATCCAGAACCGCGATTCCCGCCCCGTGGTCGTGCTGCCCAACGAGAATGCCGAAATGACCCCGGTCCTGCCGATGCCCGGCTGGCAGAAGCGTTGATCCTCGACCAAGTCGTCACCGGCCTGCTGACGGGGCTGATCTACGGGCTGCTGGCGCTCGGCCTGTCGGTCATTTTCGGCGTCATGCGCATCGTCAATTTCGCCCATGGCGAAATGTCGGTGGTGGCGATGTATGCCGCCTGGGCGGCGGCGCGCTATCTCGGCCTCGATCCGCTGCTGTCGCTGATTCCCATCGCCGCGATCTTCTTCGGCGCCGGCTATCTGCTGCAGCGCGGGCTGATCCAGCCCTTCGTCAGCCGGCCCGATTACATGCAGTTCATCCTGCTGATCAGCGTCGCGCTCATTCTCACCAATGGCGCGCTGCTGGTGTTCGGGCCCGAGGCGCGCGGCATCCAGGTCGATTACGCCTTCGATTCCTATGAGATCGGCACGTTCCTGATCGACAAGGTGCGGCTGTTGGCCGCCGGCGCCGCTTTGACGCTGACCGGGCTGCTGCTGGCTTTCTTCCGCTTCACGCTGACCGGCAAGGCGATCCGCGCCGCCGCCGATAACCGCACCGGCGCGCAGGTGATCGGGCTCGATATCGGCAAGCTCTACGCCGTCACCTTCGGCATCGGCACCGCATCGCTCGGCGCCGCCGGCGTGTTGATGGCGCTGCTGAACGACGCCATTCCGCGCCTGGGGCCGGAGTTGACGCTGCTGTCCTTCGTCATCGTCATCGTCGGCGGCTTGGGCAGCATGACCGGCGCCCTGGCCGGCGGCGTGCTGATCGGCGTGTCGGAAGCCCTGGCCGGCACGCTGCTGCAGCCGTCGCTGAAGAGCATGTTCAGCTTCGCCTTGCTGGTGCTGATCCTGCTGCTGCGTCCGCAAGGACTGCTGGGAGAGCGGTCGTGAAGCGGACTGCGCTCTTCGTCCTGATCGGGCTGTTCCTGCTGGCGCCCCTCGCCTCCGGCCCGTATCTGCTGTCGCTGCTGACCACGCTGCTGACCTTCGCCTATCTCGGCCAGGCCTGGAACATCATGATGGGCTTCGCCGGGCAGCTGTCGCTCGGCCATGCGCTTTATGTCGGATTGGGCGCTTATGTCTCGGCGGCTCTGTCGCTGTTCTGGGGCATCCCGCCGATCCTCGGCGTGTTCCCGGCCATGGCGGCCGCCGCGCTGGTCGGGTCGGCGATCGGCTTTCTCAGCTTCCGCTTCGCGGTCAAAGGCGTGCATTTCACCCTGCTGACCATCGCCTTCGCCGAGATCGCCCGCCTGACCTTCCAGCATCTGTCGGCGCTGGGCGGCACCGGCGGCCTGTTCCTGCCGGTCGAGGCGCGCACGGGCGTCGACCTCATCCATCTGCGCGGTGATCCGCGCATGTTCTATTACGTCATCCTGGCCATGGCGGCCGCCCTGTTCCTGGCCTGCCGCGCGCTGATGGCCAGTCCGCTCGGCTATCGCTGGCAGGCGCTGCGCGAAGACCCTGCGGCGGCCGAATCGCTGGGCGTGAACTTGCTCAGGGTCAAGCTGGCGGCCATCGCTTTGTCGGCGGCACTGACCGCGGCGGGCGGGGTGTTCACCGCCTTCTTCTACAATGCGCTGTTCCCCGACCAATGGTTCGGCCTCGGCTATTCGATCGAGATCATCCTGGCCCCGATCATCGGCGGCCTGGGCACCTTGTTCGGCCCGATCCTCGGCGCCATCCTGCTGACGCCGCTGGGCGAGGCCATCACCGCCGTGACCGACGGCTTAGGCTGGCAGAGCGCGGGCATCAAGCCGTTCTGCTATGGCGTCTGCCTGTTGCTGATCGTCAAATTCCTGCCGGACGGGATTTGGCCGGCGATCCGGAAGCGTCTGCCATGAATACGCTTCTCGAACTGCAGGGCGTCACCAAGAGCTTCCGCGGCCTCAAGGCCAATGAGGATATCGGCTTCACCGTCGGCGAAGGCGAGATCGTCGGGCTGATCGGCCCCAACGGCGCCGGCAAGACCACCTTGTTCAACATGATCGCCGGGGTATTCCCGCCCGACCGCGGCACCATCCGCCTGTCCGGTCGCGATCTGGTCGGGCTGAAGCCCCACCAGACCTGCGCCGCCGGCATCGGGCGCACCTTCCAGATCGTCCGCCCCTTCCCGCATCTGACCGTCGCCGAGAATGTGCTGATCGGCGCCCTGCACGCCGAAAAGAAGATGCACGCCGCCCGGACGCGCGCTGCCGAAGTGCTGGCGCTGGTCGGGCTCGATGCGAAAGCCGCGCAGAAGGCCGGCACCCTGACCCTGCCCGAGCGCAAATGCCTGGAGGTCGCCCGCGCCTTGGCGACCCGCCCACGCCTGCTGCTGCTCGACGAGGTGATGGCCGGGCTGCGCCCCAACGAGACCGACCAGATGGTGGCGATCTTCCGCCGCCTCAATCGGGAGACCGGCTTGTCGATCCTGCTGGTCGAGCATGTGATGCGCGCGGTGATGGCCCTGTCGCACCGGGTGGTGGTGATCAATTCCGGCCGCTTCCTGTGCGCGGGATTGCCCGCCGACGTGGTCAAGGACCCGCGCGTGCTGGAATGCTATCTGGGCGGTGAGGACTGATGCTGGACGTCGAAAATCTCGATCTGGCCTACGGCGATTCCCGCGCCCTGAACGGGGTGAGCCTCTCGGTCGCCGCCGGCACCATCACCTCGGTGGTGGGCGGCAACGGCGCCGGCAAGACCTCGCTGATCCGCGCTTGCGCCGGCATGGTTCCCGCCCAGGGCGGGCGCATCCGCTTCGACGGCACGGACATTACCGGCTGGGCGCCACATCGCATCTGCGATCTCGGGCTCGGCCAGGTGGCGGAGGGGCGCCAGATCTTCCCCAGCCTGCCGGTGCTCGACAATCTCGAACTCGGCGCCGCTTTGCCGCGCGCCCGCAAAGCGGCCAAACAGAGCCTGGAAAAGGTCTTCGCCCTGTTCCCGCGCTTGGCCGAGCGCAAGGCTCAGCGCGCCGGAACCCTGTCGGGCGGCGAGCAGCAGATGCTGGCGATCGGACGCTGCCTGATGGGTCTGCCGCGCCTGATCATGTTCGACGAGCCGTCGCTGGGCCTGGCCCCCGCCGTGGTGAAAGAGATGTTCGCCATCATCGAAGGGCTGCACCGCGACGGCATGACGGTGCTGCTGGTCGAACAGAACGTCGTCCATTCCCTGAAGATCGCGCACCACGCCGTGCTGCTGGAAAACGGCGTGGCGGCGATGGCCGGCACCGGCGCCGACCTGCTGGCCGACGACCGCGTCCGGCAGGCTTATCTAGGCCTGTAGCGCCTTCTCGACCAGCGCGGCGAACAGCACCGGCGTTTCCAGCATCGAGTAATGGCCGGCTTCGCGGTTTGCCGTGACGGTAAGCTTGGGATAGAGCGGACCCAGCGTCTGAAGCTGCGCATCGGGCCGGTAAGGCGGCACGTCATACTCGCCAGCGATGACGCTGACCGGCAGGTCCAGCCCCTTCACCTGCGCCGAGAAATCGGTCGAGGTGAACATGGTCAGATAGCCGGCCATCGCCGCCGGGGTCGAGGCCGACCGGGCGATTGCCAGTTTACGCGTCAGCCATTGCGCCGAATAGCGCTTGCCGGTGCGCGAGTCGATGGCGGCGCGGGCCGCTTCGTCATCGGTGATCACCGCCTTCAGCTTGGCCATCGCCGCCTCGTCGGCCTTGAAGCCCGACGGCGGAACCGGCGATGTCAGCACCAGCGCCTTGATCCGGTCCTTCGCCGTCATGGCGATATATTGCGAGATCATGCCCGACATCGAATGGCCGACCAGATGGAATCGCTTGTGGCCGAGATCGGTCATCAGCGTCAACGCGTCGGCGGCGGCTTCTTCGACCGAATAGGTTCCGGCGATGTCCTTCGACAGACCGTAGCCGCGCAGATCGGCGATGACATAGCTGTAGGTGTCGCCCGACAGATAGGGCAGCACATCCTGGTAATTCTGATGATCGCCCAGCCATTCATGCAGGACCAGGACCGGCTGCGCGCCGGTGCCGAGCTTCTTATGGCCGAGCTGATGCCGTGTCGCGGCGCCGGCGGGCAGCGACATCGCGGCGCCGGCAAAAGCGGCGCCGCCGAGCACGGCCCGCCTCGACAGATCTGCAGTGGAAACCATGTGGCGTTTCTCCCCGTTTGCTTGCCGGACGATCACGATGACATCGCCCGCGGGAGAGCCGCCATTGCTATTTGGTATTGTCGCCGGATATCCAGCTGTCGGTGACCTCGACGCCGTCGGTCATTTGCACCAGATCGGCGCGGTAGCCCGGGGCGATGCGGCCGAGTTCGTGGCCGAGTCCGAGGAAGCTGGCCGGCACATGCGAGGCCATGCGGATGGCGGTCGGCAGATCGACGCCCAGCATCTCGACGCTATTGCGCACGGCGCCCGCCATGTCGAGGTCGGCGCCGGCCATCACGCCCTTTTCATCGACGCAGACGCCGTCGACCACGCTGATCTTGCGGCCCTGCAGCAGGAAGGATTTGGTTGCGGCGCCGACGCTCGGCATGGCGTCGGTGACCAGCATCAGCTTGTCGGCGCCCTTGGCCTTCAGCGCGATGCGCAAGCTCGACGGCGCCACATGATGGCCGTCGACGATGATGCCGCACCACGGACCGTCATGATCGAGCGCGGCCCCCACCGCGCCGGGGCGGCGGCTGCCCAGCTGCGACATGGCGTTGAACAGATGGGTGAAGCCGGTCAGGCCCCATTCGATCGCTTCGGAAATCTGCTCGTAGGTGCCGTCGGTGTGCCCCGCCGAAACGATGATGCCGGCGGCGGCCAGGCGCCCGATCATGGCGGGCGTGGTCAGTTCAGGCGCCAGCGTGACCAGGGTGCGGCCATTGGGCGCCGAGGTCAGCAGCTGGAAGGCGCGCTCGTCCAGCGTGCGGAATTTCGACGCATCGTGGATGCCCTTGCGCTGCTGATTGAGGAAGGGCCCCTCGACATGGATGCCCAGCACGCCCGGCACCTCGCGCACCGCTTGATCGGCGGCCCGCATGGCCAGCCCGACCCGGTCGAGATCGTCGGTGATCAGGGTCGGCAGGAAGCCGGTGGTGCCGAAGCGGCGGTGCGCCGCGCCGATGGCGCGGATCGCCTCGACCGTCGGCTGCTCGTTGAACAGCACCCCGCCGCCGCCATTGACCTGGGTGTCGATGAAACCCGGCACCAGCATCTGCCCGCCCAGATCGACCTTGCGGTCGGCGGCGCGCACCTCGGCGTCGGAGGCGGGCGGCAGGGAGAGAATGCGGCCGTCGCGCACCAGAACGGCGCGGTCTTCGGCGAAGCCGGTGTCGGTCAGAATCCGACCATTATGGAAAGCTGTGAGCATCAGAGCGTACTGGTGACCTTGTTGAGGTGCGGCGGGCGGTCGGGATCGAAGCCGCGGGCGACGGAAAGCTGCGCGGCCATGCGATAGAAGGATTGGATCAGCAGCACCGGCTCGACCGCCGGATGGGCCGCCACGGCGGGCAGCACATGCACGCCCGGCACCTCGGCGCCGGCCAGCAGCACGTCGGCGCCGCGCTCGGCGAAGCGTCCGGCCAGCTCGGCCAGGCCGGGCAGCGTTTCGTCGCGCTGCGCGAAAGCCAGCACCGGGAAGCCCTGATTGACCAGCGCCATCGGGCCGTGCTGCACTTCGGCGCTGCTGAAGGCCTCGGCATGCAGGCCGCAGGTTTCCTTGAATTTCAGCGCCGCTTCGCACGCCAGGCCGAACCCCAAGCCCCGTCCGACCACGAACAGATTGCGGGCCGGCTTCAGCACGTCGAGCGCCGCCGACCAATCCTCGCGCCATGCCTCGGCCAGACCGCCCGGCAAGGCGGATACCGCATCGGCCAGCTGGGCGTCGGCGCTCCATTCGGAGACCAATTGCAGCACCGCGGTCAGGGTCAGAATGAAGGATTTGGTGGCCGCCACCGACACTTCCGGCCCGGCCATCAGCGGCAGGGTGACGTCGGCGATCGCCTCGAGCGGCGAGCCCGGCGCGTTGACCAGGGCGACGACATAGGCGCCGGCCGCCTTGGCGGTTTCGACCGACTTGACCAGATCGGGGCTCTTGCCCGATTGCGACACGGCCAGGCACAGCACGCCTTCGAGATCGAGCGAGACCTTGTAGACCGAGCTGATCGAGGGCGCCAGCGACGAGGTCAGGATGCCCAGCTGGGTTTCGATCAGATAGCGCGCGAAGGTGGCGGCATGGTCCGACGAGCCGCGGGCGATGGTGATCACGGCGCGCGGCTTCATCTTGCGCAAGAGCGCCCCCAGTTCGGCGGCCTGCGCCTTGTTGGCGGCCAGCTGCTGCGCGGCGAGCACCGCGCTCGACCCGGCTTCCTGATACATCAGAGTGGTCTCGGCCACGATCGTCTCTCCCAGCATCTCTCTGCTCTCAACCGAGCGCGTTGAGTTCGGCGACAAAATCGTAAGCGTCGCCGCGATAATAAGACTGGGTCACTTCCACCACTCTGCCATCCTTCAAAAAACCGCGCCGTTCGATCAGCAGACCGGCGTCACGCGGGGCCATTTCCAACAGGTCCGCCTGTTCGTCGGTGAACAGCACGGCGCGCAGGCGCTGCAGCGCGCGCACCGGCCGGTGACCGGTCTTTTCCAGCGCCTCGTAAAGCGAACTTTCCACCGCATCCGGCGAGGGCAGGCAGAAAGCCGGCACCGCCGTATATTCCAGCGCCATCGGCGCGCCGTCCGCATAGCGGATACGGTTGAAACGGTAGACCGGCGTGCCCGGGCCCAGCGACAGGGTCAGGCTTTCCTCGGGCGTCACCTCACCGCGCGTCTTGGACAGCCATTTGCTGGTCGCCACCCGGCCGCGCGACTTCATGTCTTCGGTAAAGGAAGACAGTTTTGAAAAGCTTTTCTCGACCCGGGCGGCGACAAAAGTGCCGGTGCCCTGGCGCCGGTTCAGCAGCCCCTCGCCCACCAGGGAATCCAGCGCCTTGCGCACGGTGATGCGCGATACCTCGAACTGGTCCGCGAGGTCGCGTTCGGCCGGCAGCGCGTCGCCGGGCGCGAGCTTTTTCTCGCGGATGGCGTCACGCAGCTTGCGCTCCAATTGCTGATAGAGCGGGCCGGGGCTGGATTCGTTCAGAGGTCCGATGAGCTCGGCGAGCGACGACAAGGCTTTTCTCTCCCGTTGGCAGGCCCCCGCGGGGGACCATGCCTGAGTTGTTTATGCCACACCATAGAACCATTTGCATACCACTTTTTATCTGGACCTATATTGGTGCTTATTTGGGCTTGCAATTCACTTCAGATTGGTGACAGTTTTAAGTCTGACACAAAAAAACAAGTCAGACGCAAGAGTCTGCCTTCGCATTACGCACAGCTCCGTTTTGCAATTGGTCCTAAACTGGGCTCTCAGGGGAGAACATCATGGCCTTTCGTAAATATTTGTGGATGGGCACCGTCAGCGGCCTTGCGCTCGCCTGTTCCGTGGGCACCGCGCTCGCGGCGGATGCGCCCTCCGCGCCGGAAGAAATCGTGGTTACCGGCGGGTATCTGAAGTCGCTCCAGGACGCGATGGAAATCAAAAAGCAGTCCGACGGCGTGGTGGAAGCCGTCAGCGCCAGCGACATCGGCATGCTGCCGGACAAGAACGTCGCGGATGCCCTTCAGCGTCTTCCCGGCATCAGCACCCAGACCTCGGCGGCCGCGGGCGCCGGCGGCTTCGGCGAAAATGACCGCGTGTCGATCCGCGGCACCGCCCCGAACCTGACCCAGACCCTGATCAACGGCCATGCCGTCGGCACCGGCGACTGGTTCATCCTCGATCAGCTCGACGCCGCCAGCCGGTCCGTCACCTTCTCGATGTTCCCGTCCGAAATCGTCGACCATGCCGTGGTCTTCAAGAGCTCGCAGGCCGATCAGGTCGAAGGCGGCTCGGCCGGCACCATCGACATCATCACCCGCACCCCGCTGGGCTTCAAAGACCAATATACCGGGGAAGCGCAGCTGGGCGGCGCCTATTCCGATCTGGCCGGCAAGGCCGGCTATCAGTTCAACGGCCTGGTCAATTGGAAGAACGACGCCAACAATTTCGGCGTGATGCTGCAGGGCTTCGATGAAGACCGCTATCTCCGCCGCGACGGCCAGGAAGTGCTGGGCTACACCACCATTCCCAACACCACCGCCTTCCCCGCCAATCTGCGCGGCGTGACCGTTCCGCAGATCATCAACAATGCGCTGTTCACCCAGGAACGCCACCGCTTCGGCGGCAATGTCGCGGTCGAATACGAGCCGAGCGACAAGTGGGATTTCAAGGTCGACGCCTTCCTGTCGCGCCTGCTGGCCGGCAACTACAACCAGGGCGACCTGGTCGATGTCGGCGACGAGATCACCAAGGGCGTCGTCCCGACCAGCTATTCGGTCAATAACGGCGTGCTGACCTCGGCCAACTTCCCGGGCGAAGCCGGCGTCGGCAATCCCGGCATCAACGACATCTCGCGTCCGCATGCCGCGTCCTATTCCGAATATATCAACGCCGACGGCACCTGGAAGCCGACCTCCAGCATGAAGGTCCACTTCTCGGGCGGCTACACCCAGGGCGAAGGCAAGACCGACCAGCTGGCTTACGGCACCACCGCGGCCAACATCCCGTTCGGCTATTCGATGAACGGCACCAGCCCGGTCAGCCTGTCCTTCCCGGGCGGCACCTCGGCCGTGAACAATCCGGCCAATTACGGCGCGTTCAACGGCGACGGCAACCAGGACTGGGTCGGCCTGACCCAGCTGGCGCAGCTCGACCGCGAAGGATACGGCCAGGTCGATGTGAACTATTACGTCGACACCCCGATCCTCAATGAAATCGATGCCGGTTTCCGCTACACCCAGCATAACCGTCACGAAACCCTGGCCGAGAACTATGGCTGCTATTCCAGCAATTGCGGCCCGACCCTGGCCGGCGTCTCGAACGGCAGCTTCCCGAGCAATTTCGGCTCGGGCGCCGGCATCAACGCGCCGTTCAACCTGTCGGTCGACCAGAACGCCCTCGACGCGCTGGTCTCTTCGATGATCGCCTCGACCGGCAAGACCCCGCAGCAGCGCGTGTTCGGCGGCGGTCCTTACGGCGGCGCCTTCTTCAACATCACCGAAGATACCTATGGCGGCTATGTGATGGCCCATATCGGCGGTACGAACTGGAAGGGCAATTTCGGCGTCCGCGTGGTCCACACCAAGGACCAGATCGACACCTACGATTCGGTGCCGGAGAATTCCTCGATCCAGCCGGTGACCTATTCGGACTTCGGTCCGTGGTACGTCAATCCGCACACCCAGAACTACAACGACATCCTGCCGAGCATGAGCCTGTCCTATGACGTCGCCAAGGACATGGAAGTGCACCTGTCGGCGGCGCAGACCATGACCCGTCCGGACTATTACGCGCTGGCCGGCGGCGTCACCCTGAACGACACGCTGCTGACCGGCACCGTGGGCAATCCGAACCTGAAGCCGACCCGCTCGAACAATTTCGACGTGTCGTGGGAATGGTACTACGCGCCGAAATCGATGGTGTCGGTGGGTCTGTTCAACATGCGGATGGAATCGGACTTCGACGCCGTTACCGCCAACGTGGTCGAGACCGATCTCCAGCTGACCCAGAGCCCGAACAATCCGGGCGGCCTGGCCAATCCGATCTACCGGACCTACAGCGTGCAGACGACCGATAACAACAGCGGTTACTCGCGCGGCGTGGAATTGTCGTGGGAACAGCCGATCGCTTACGGCTTCGGCGCGGTGGTCAACTACACCTACACCGACAGCGCCCAGGACAACGAGACCCCCGGCATCGGCGGCACCACCATGCTGGGCGCCTCGCGGCACCGGGCCAACATCACGGCCTATTACGAGAACGGCCCGCTCAACACCCACCTGTCCTATACCCGCCACTCGTCGATCTATCAGGGCATCGACCGCGGCAACAAGTATTTCGAGGATGGCGGCGGTTCGCTCGACGGCTCGATCAACTACCAGATCACCAAGAATTTCGGCGCGACCGTCGACGTGCTGAATATCGCGGACGAAAAAGACGTGTACGTCACCGGGGCCCTGCCCCGCGCGACCTACGATTTCGGCCGCACCATCTACTTCTCCCTGAACGCCAAGTATTGACCTTGTAAGGCTCCCGGCGGTGCATCACTGTACCGCCGGGAGGTTTTTCCGACATGAACATCCGTCCGTTTCTGCACGGCAAGGTTCAGATGCGTGTCGACCGGATCGGCACCAGCGCATCGCCCGTCCTGGTCATCGACAACTTCCTGCTCGACGCCGACAGAATGGTCGAATACGCCGCGACCGAGGCCCGCTTCGGACCGGCCACCGCGCTCTATCCGGGCATCCAGGCCCCGATCCCGGCGCCCTATCCCCACTTCGTCCATAATTTCATGCGCGCGCTGATCCCCCAGGTGTTCGGCCTGGGTACGCTCGACGTGGTCGATATGCGCAGCAATTTCTCGATGATCACGGTCCCGCCCGACAAGGTCGGCATCCGCCAGCGCATTCCGCATATGGACCTGATCGATCCGAACCATATCGTGCTGCTGCATTATCTCTATGACGAACCGAGAGGCGGCACCGCCTTCTATCGCCATAAAGGCACCGGCTTCGAGCAGATGAACCAGGAGCAGCGGAGCCTCTACGAGGCCCAGCTGAAAGACGAGATCCCGCGCCATCCGCAGGAGAATTACATCAGCGGCGATACCGCGATCTTCGATCAGATCGCCGCCTATCCCGCCGTGTTCAATCGCGCCATCGTCTATCGCAGCACCAATCTGCACGCCGCCTGCGTGCCGCCGGACTTCTCTTATTCCGAAGATCCGCGCAAAGGCCGGCTGACCGCCAACAACACCTTCTATTACGGCGACGCCGCCTCGTTTTTCGGCACCGGCGCCCGGGTCGGCTGAGACATTACCACTTGCATACCAGAAATCGCCTGAGCTTTAATAATTTGCCCGCAAATGCCGCAAACAAGGCAGGGCCATAAGGTATTGTATTGGTCTTATAGAGAGGGCGGGATGACGGGAACGATGATACGCGCGATCTGTATCGTGGCCGGACTGGCGGCGGGGGCCGGCTTGCAGGCCGCCGAACCGTCCCTGGTGCCGCGCCCGGCCAGCGACCGGCCCGCTTCCGGCAGCTTCATCGTCAGCGCCGCTACGCCGGTCGAGGCCTCGGCCCAAGACAAGGCCGCCACCGACGCGGCGCAGCGTTTCCTCGGGCTGATGCAGGAAAGCGGCGCGCTGCCGCTGAAAACCGGCTCCGGCGCCAATGCCATCCGCTTCGTCACCGATAAAAAGATCACCGGCGCCGAAGCCTATCGCCTGACGGTCTCGCCCTCGGGCGTCACCGTCTCCGCTTCGCATCCCGCCGGCCTGTTCTATGGCGCCGTGTCGGTGTGGCAGCTGCTGACCGCCGCCCCCGGCAACGGCCCGGTCACGCTGGAGGCCCGCACCATCGACGATGCGCCGCGCTTCGCCTGGCGCGGCCTGCTGCTCGACAGCGCGCGCCATTTCCAGTCGCCGGCCTATATCAAACAGTTCATCGACTGGATGGCGGCGCTGAAGCTGAACGTCTTCCATTGGCATCTGACCGACGACGAGGGCTGGCGCCTTGAGATCAAGCACTATCCCAAACTGACCGCGATCGGCGCCTGGTCGGTGCCGGCCGGGCAGGCCGCCGCCGCCGACATCGATCCGGCCACCGGCAAGCCGCGCCGCCATGGCGGGTTCTATACCCAGGACCAGGTGCGCGAGATCGTCGCCTATGCGGCAGCGCGCCACATCACCATCGTGCCCGAGATCGAAATGCCGGGCCATGCCACCGCCGCCATCGCGGCCTATCCGGAGCTCGGCTCCGCGCCAATCGCCCTGGATGGCGCCTCGCCCGATTGGGGTGTCCTGTTCAATATCTATAATGTCGACGACAAGACCTTCACCTTCCTTGAGACCGTACTGACCGAGGTGATGGATCTGTTCCCCGGCCGGTACATCCATGTCGGCGGCGACGAGGCGGTGAAGAAGCAGTGGCGGGACTCCCCCGCCATCCAGGCCCGCATCAAGCAGCTGGGCCTGAAGAACGAGGACGAGCTGCAGGCCTGGTTCGTCCGCCGGATCGAAGCGTTCCTGACCAGACATGGCCGCCGCCTGGTCGGCTGGGACGAGATCCTGCAGGGCGGCATCGCGCCCCATGCGACGGTGATGTCCTGGCGCGGCATCGACGGCGCGCTGACCGCCGCCCATCAAGGCCACGACACCATCCTGGCGCCGGCCCCCGACCTCTATTTCGATAATCGCCAGAGCGAAGCTCCCGGCGAACCGCCGGGCCGCGGCAAGGTGATCAGCCTGGAAAGCGTCTATGAATTCAATCCGGCGCCGGGCTCGCTGTCGCCCGAGGAACAGCGCCATATCCTCGGCGCCCAGGCCAATCTGTTCACCGAGCATGTCCGTACCGAGGCCAATGCCAGCCGCATGGCCTATCCGCGCGCGGCCGCCTTCGCCGAAATGGTGTGGACCCCGACCGCCCGGATGGATTGGACCGATTTCTCCGCCCGCCTGCCCGCCGAGCGCGCCCGCTATGCCCGCCTCGGCCTGCAAGACGACCAGCCGGCGCCGAAAGCCGATCCGCGCCGCCTGTACAGCCAGGAACTGAAGCTGTGCGCGCCGTCGAACAATCCGCTGGTGCTGGAGGATGACGCGCCGATCGAGGGCGAACGCGCCAAATTCCTGGTCGATATCGCCAATCCCTGCTGGCAGCTGCCGCAGGCCGATCTGTCGGCGCCGGTCGCCCTGACCGCCACTGTCGGCCAGGTGCCGTATAACTTCCAGTTCGGCGACGATCCGGTCGATTACCGCCCGCGCCCGCCGCACAGCCCCGAGGGCGAGCTGGAGGTACGCGCCGATTCCTGCGACGGCGATCCGATCGCCACCCTGCCGCTGGCCCCCGCCGCCGGCAATTTCGCCACCACCCGGCTGACCGCCACGCTGCCGGCCAGGCCGGGACGCCACGATCTCTGTTTCACCTTCACCAGCAAAGGCCGCGACCCGTTATGGGCAATCGACTGGATCACGCTGGACCCGGCCAAGCCATGATCGGGTCGGCTTTGGCTACCCTCAGCCTGGCGGCCCCGCTCGACGGCTGGGCCGC